>JAIROL010000031.1 GCA_031257565.1 Tannerella sp.
AAATACAAATCGCAACCTTTCACTAAACGAAAATTTGTAGTGCACAAATCGGAATTCGAAAAAATGGATTTAGCCGATTTACAGAGGTTTATGATTTGATCGACTGCAAAGTGGGTTAAGGACACCGCGTTCTACCGAATATGATTCATGGAAATTTATCTACGAAGACCTGAAGTTTGCGATGGAAAATATGGCCGAAACAAGCGTTACCGGAAGAGCCAATCGTTACTCTGCGGCAGCGCTTATGACAAGAGCTATGCTTTATGCAGGATCTACGGCCAACTACTTCGAGACGTTGAATATTACGGCCGGACCGGCTATCAATGCAGGTCTAATGGGTATGCGCCGCGAGCAGGCAGCCGAGTTTTACCGATATGTGGTCGAAGCTGCCCATTTTATCCGGGAAGGGGGTTACCGTTTGCACGACGGAGCGAACAAAGAGATTGCTTTCACCGAAGTGTTTACCGAAGATCTGAATGGGATAGAGGATCTTTTTGTAAAACTGTTTGGTCCCTACGGCAACGCATCTATCTACAACTCGCGATTGAATCACTCCTGGGACTCAATGGTATTACCTCTTGGCACCGGTTTGGCAAGCGACGTAGGCTCGGCGCTTCATCCGGCCTGGGATTTAATCAAACTCTATCAAATGCCGACACTTGCCAAAGAGAATGAAAACGGAGATTTAGTACCCGCTCGTTTTAACAGCCTGAACGATCTTTGGCAATCGGAAGAAATGGAACCGCGCGCGCGAGGAACTTTCTTCTTTTCCGGTATGACCGAGTTAGCTTCCGGAGAGGTTATGGACCTGCAAGCAGGCGTATATCGCAGGTTTCCCGGTACGCTTGCCGATGCTACCGCCGATGCGCAGACCAATGACTATATGGAACAGTATCGCATCAGAACCTACGCGGGTAGAGGAGAGATTGATATACAGACTGTTGACGGCGTACCGGATATAAAAATCAATGGCTTGTATGGCTTGTCTTTATCGGGAGGGGATGAAGGCCGCTCCTGCACAGGTGTTTTTATCCGCAAATATGTGAACCCCAGAGCAGTCGCAGGCGAACGCGGACTTTACAGAAGCAGTACGCCATTCAAAGTATTCCGTTACGCGGAAGCGCTTTTGAACCGTGCAGAGGCTCTGTATGAGCTGGGACTGTTGACCGGCAACGAATCGCAGAAAGCGGAAGCGTTTGTGTATATTAATGAAGTACGAGCCCGCGCGGGAGCCCGCACTTATACGATGGTAGCAACCCCGAAAGACGTGGGTAAAGAGATCGGCGCGTTGTATCCGATTGACGAAAACCTGCAATTTATACGTGACGAGCGAGCCCGTGAACTTGCTTTCGAAAATCACCGTTTTTTCGACCTCCGCCGCTGGCGCGTGTTACATACGAAAATGGAGAATTTTTACCCACGTGGACTGATGGGTTACTATGTGGTTGATGAGGGAAAATATATCTTTTTGAACGACCGGGAAAAAGAGAACAGAGGTTTGGGCTACAACAGAGCCAACTACCATCAGCAAATTCCGGGCAGTCAGATCAACAGAAACCCGAACCTTATCCGTAATGATGGACACTGATACAAAAAATAAATTTAATCATATGAAACGAACATGAACCAACGGTCTTTTAGCGAAGCGTTAAAAAAAACGGCTTGCGCCAAAGAGTTATGAACATGCTGTGAGTTCTATGTTACCGAAATGTTAAAAAATAAATAATGTACACATGAAAAGGTTATTATATAGTTTGCTGATAGTTGCCTCCCTGTTATGTATGGCTTCCTGTATGGAAATAGACAACTTCGATGCCCCTGATGCACATGTTACCGGACGCTTGACAGACAAGACTACGGGACAGAATTTTATTACGGATCACGGGGATACGCATATCCGTATATGGGAAATGAGTTATAGTACGAATCCTGCCCCACAGAGTATTCCTGTGAAATTCGACGGAACGTACAACAACGAAAAACTCTTTGCCGGAACGTATGATATGCTCCCTCAGAACGGGCCTTATTGGCCTGCAGACACCATTCGTGGCGTAAGGATCGGCCGACAAACGGTAACGCAGAATTTTGAGGTGACGCCTTATCTGCACATTACCGATTTCGAGGCTGTGCTCGAAGGCGCTATGCTCACTTTGTCTTGCCGTCTTTCCGCTCCTTTAACGGGAAAGACCATCAGCGGAGAGATCGTACCTCTTCCGAACATACTTGAAATTCGACCGTTTCTAAGCCTTACCCGGTATTGCGGCGCGGCCAATTACATCGGCGAGTACTGGACAAGCGACTATCGTGTGAACTTGCGCAGAGCCTGGGGTAACATAGATACCAACGGCGACGGCAAGAGCGATGAAACCTATACGATCACCGTTCCGGTAAAAAAAGGGTACACTTACAATGTTCGTATGGGCGCCAACGTGAACTATACCGATCAGAAGTTTAATTACTCTGAAGTAAAGAGGATCGTGGTCCCGAATGATTAATAGTAACAAGTAGTTTATTCTTTCATTTTTAACAGGGGGAGGTATCTGTTTATCTCTTCCTGCTTTTAAGGAGTTATTAGAGTTCAGGGATAAAAATAAACAATTTTAATCGTATGAAATTAAAAAAAACATATAATTTTACCATACTTGGCGTGTTATTATTCGCTCTCGCTTGCAACAGCGGAGAGGAGACTATACCGGAGCCGGTGAAGCCGCCCGAATCACCACTGACGCCGGATGAAGTATTCAACAAACCCGATTTCGTACCACGCCAGGAAGGCGAACCCTTCGATTCGTACCGCGGCTTGGTAATGACGGGGTATCAAGGCTGGTTTTGTGCGCCGGGTAGTGGTTGTTCACACGGCAATCACAGGAATACCGAATGGTATCATTATCGCGAGAGCGATATGTTCGCGCCTGGCCCAAGGAGAAACAGTATTGATATGTGGCCTGATATGAGGGAATATGAAGTGAAATATACGCCGGATAATTTTATTCTGCCGAACGGGCAAAAAGCCCGGGTTTACAGTAACTATGACAAATCGACCGTGATGCTTCACTTCAAGTGGATGAAAGAATATGGTATCGACGGTGCGTTTATGCAACGTTTCGTTGGTGAAGTCATAGACAATTCCGATGGAAAAGACCATTTCGATACGGTATTGCGGCACGCGATGGAAGCCTCCAACACACATCAACGTGCTATCTGCGTTATGTATGACCTGGGCGGGTTTGTACCGGATCGGCTTGCTAAAATGCTTGACGATGCCCAAACTATAATAAATACATATCAACTGAAAAACCGTACGAAGCAAAAATTTTATCTTTACCAGAACGGAAAGCCGCTTATCACTATATGGGGAGTTGGTTTTAATGACGGACGCCCTTTTTCGCTGACCGACGTGGAATCGCTCGTGAATGGCTTGAAAGAATTGGGGTACAGTATTATGCTGGGGGTGCCCACCTACTGGCGCGAAAGGAGGAATGACGCGTTATCCGACCCCAAACTTCACGAGATCATCAGATCTGCTGATGTGATCATGCCGTGGTTTGTAGGGCGCTACGGAATGAATAATTTTCCCGACTTCCACGCGCTGATCGAAAGCGATATTCAGTGGTGTAAAACAAACAACGTGGAATACGCACCGCTTTGTTTCCCAGGCTCATCGGATCTTAATATGCATCCTCATCATATAGACAGGAATGAGCGGTACGGGGGACAGTTCTTGTGGAATCAGATGTATCATAGCATTAAATCGGGAGCACAAATGTTGTATATGGCCATGTTTGACGAAATAGACGAGGGGACGGCGCTTTATAAGACTTTGAATCAGAAAGATGTACCGGATAATGAACCGGAAGAACCCTATTACGTGACTTATCGGGGTGGTAATTACAGCATCAGTTCTCGGCCGATAACGAATCTGCCCGGAGCAAATGATTGGTGCAAACTTGTTTCTGATGAGTTGAATATCACTTTTCTGGGGATCGAAGACAATTTGCCTACCGACCATTACCTTTGGCTTACGGGACAAGGCAGGAAGATGTTGAGAGGAGAAATCCCCTTGAAACAAACATTACCCGTAAGGCAATAAAACAACAGCAAAGACAACAAATACATTCAATCGGCACAACTGCCAACAATATAAATATTCGTGTTTACGAGGAAAAGTGCGGCCTGCAACGGATCAAGAAAAATCCGACAAGTTGTACCTGAAAATGCCTGATAATCCCGAACAGATCATTCACATCGGGGTGATAATTCCCATTTGGGCAAAGAAGCACAATGGAATATCCGGACATCGGGCGGACACCACGAAAGATTTATCGAAGTTTTCTCTGATTTTACCGTAATTTTAATGTTTAATTAAGTTGTCTGTTAAGCGTGGCTCGCTATATTTGTGCATTAAAAAACAATTTCAACCATATGAATAAAAAATTAAATCTATTAAGCATTTTGCTCCTTTTTTCTTTTGTAAGTTGTTTACAAGTTCAAAAAGAGATAAAAGAAGCTATCACAACCATTTATCATACAAAAGACTGGGTTATATCCGACTTCGTAGTAACCGACCCTGAATTTGGAGCTAAAGCCGAACCGGGCTTTGACAACAGAGCTGCTTTTCAGGCTGCGATTGATGCCGCATACAATAATGGTGGCGGCGTAGTGTATATACCTGCGGGAAATTATGAATTTCGCAGCGCTCAAACCGGTAGCATAGATGTTAGAGTGCGCGAGGGAAGTACAGAAACGAACAAAAATTTTAATTACGAATATGTGTTACAACTTCCTCAGAGCGTGCAACTCCGTGGCGATTGGGCAGACCCTGAATTACACGATGGAAAAGTTCTCGGAACGATTCTCGAAGTGCGTGTTGGCAAAGATTCGGACAACTATGACGGAACCGTTGAAAGTTGGTGGAATGATCCGCAGGCTGATAACATGCTCCATACGACCTATACCAGCATAGCCGACAGGTTTATAGATATGAGGGAAGGAACAGGCGTAACCAACCTCTCCATTTGGTATCCCGAACAAGATATTAAGGACATAAAACCGTACCCGTGGTCACTATATCAGGCAACAGGCAACAGTGCGACTATTGAAAATATAACGCTTGTAAACGCTTACAACGGTTTCTATTCCGCACCAAGCGAGTTGCATTATGTTTTGGACTGTTATATTACAGCGCTCAATACGGGGCTTGAAGTACACGTATGTACCGACATCGGGCGTATCGAAAACGTAAAAATCGCCCCGGAATATTGGGTAAATTCAGGACTACCCGGTTCTCCTTCGCTCGAAGAAGTCTCCGCATATACAAGAGCAAACGGCACGGGATTCCAGATGCACCGTTCCGACTGGGAATATGTATCTTACCTGTATATCTCCGGATATAAAACAGGTATGTGGATAGGTAGAGAACCCGGTTTTACCGATGCGCCGAACGCACAATTTTACGAAATTCATATCGAAAATTGTGGCGTTGGTTTATATGTACAGGACGTCAATCCATACGGGCTGCTTTTCTCCAACTCCGCATTCGGCGCCAACGAAGACGGTCTTGCCGCGTATTTTTACAACTATTTCAGCTCATCCGTACAATTCAACGGTGTAGATTTTTACGGATCCGTTGTCAGTGACGGAAATGACGGCGTTATATCTTTTGAAAACTGTACATTCGACAGACACAAAGAGTACGCGCTTAGAATAAACAGTGGTAACGCATTGCTCACCCAGAGCGAATTTAAACAGCCTGCCGACCATGTGTATCTGAACAAGGACGTGAGTTCCCTGAAATCAATGAATTCCGGCTATAATCGTGCATTAAAAATAGAAAATAACAGCAGACATGCAAAAATTGAAGTCCTTGCCGATGATACATACCGGTTTGATCCTATTCCGAAAGATATAAAAACAGACATTGACGTACACCCGAAACCGGAATCAAACAAAGTGTTGAAAGTCGATTTACCGAGAGCCACAGGTTTTAATACCAACGAGCCGGCAACAGACGTGTCGGCAGAATTGCAAGCTGCGCTTAATGCGGTTAAAGCTGCCGGTGGCGGAACGGTCTATATGCCGGGCGGAAGATATTTAGTGGACAATCCTGTCACCATACCTTCGGGGGTTGAGTTGAGAGGAACCTGGGACGTGCAACACCATACTCAAAGTGGAGGTACTGCCCTATTTACAAATTACGCGGGCGGTAACGCCGGAGAGAACGGGCCTTCGCTCATACAGCTTGAAGCAAATGCAGGTATCAGAGGATTTAAAATCGTGCAGCTTAACATAGCAACCGGTGAGTTTAGCGTTACCAATCCGAGAAAAACCGCGTTCCTGATACAAGGACAGGGTAAAGACGTGTACATTGTTAATATAACGGTTTCTGCCGGTGACAAAGGAATAGACCTTGCGTCATACAATACCGGCGGCCACTATGTTGATTATTTTGCAGGTATACTCGCAAGAGCAGGTATTTGGGCCGGTGGAGGCGCTGAAGGCGGATTTATCAGAAATATACAATTCAATCCGCATTACGGGACAAGACATCCGCGCGAAGGACAAGGATACCCAAGAGTAGCTTTAGGTAGATTCGTGCAGGCAAATTGCAGCGCATTACAATTTGCCGATGTTAAAAACCAGACGATCTTCAACAATTTCGTTTATGGATCAGTATATGGCATCCATTTCCTGAAAGATGCGATAACGGGTAATAATCCGGGTGAAATGACGGTTATCGGTCACGGTTCAGACGGTTGTACATATGCTTTATTCGTGGAAGACGCGGACGAAAACACCAAAATTGTTGCGATTAACTCCGAGCTGGTGAATACACGAATACAAGGACAACCTGTCAGATCATACGTTCTTATGGGAGATCAAGTAAACACCGACAAAGTTCACCTTGATGCACAACTTATCCTGTACAATAGCGCATTTTGGGGTAGTCCTACCGTAGGCGCTATCATCAATAACGGTACGGTACATTTCCGGCAGGCAAATTTCCAGCGTACAGGCGCTCCCTGTATAGATGTCAGAGGCGGAAAAACGCATATATATTCTTCCTGTTTCGCACAAAGAATGACAGGGGCAACTACCGGAAATAACGTATACGGACGACTCCATGCAACAGGAACTTCCATAGAATTCACTAACAACTATTATGATTCGGGGTTGAGAAACAATAGCGCTAAACCGAACGGTATTTTCGGATCTGATGTTATTCCGATGCAGAGAAAGGAATGAACTGAATTGTTCTCCCATCCGCAGCGCTTTGTTTTGCCGCATCGAGAGTGTCTCAAATTGGTTGATATCATTTTTATAAACGAAAACGGCCGGGTTTGATAAATATATACTGAAAAATTTTGTTTTAACGGAAATTTCGATTAAATTTGTAAAACTAATTTTTAAAATTGTAAGGCTATGAAAAATAATCATGTTGATTCAAAATTACTGCTCGGTCTCGTAATAGGCGCAGCAGTAGGCGCGGCAATCGGTTATCTTGCTGCAACAGATAAAAAAGAGCAACTACTTGACGAACTAAACAATGTGGTTGGAAAAGTGAAAGAAGGTTTTAACGCTGCGGTAAACAAGTACAAAGGAAAAGTCAGTAATCCGATTGAAGAGACCGATTCTCCCGAATAAACAATTTATTCAAAAATAATAAAACAGAAAATTTCTTTTCATGTTTATTCAATGGGAAAAGATGCAGAAAAAGTTTTCCGCGAACTAAAAGACGACGTCTCTACATACGCGGAGTTAAAACTGGAACTGATTAAACTCAATGCGTACGAGCGGATCAGCAAGGTAATTGCGGTCCTCTCGTACGGATTGTTATTGTCCGCACTGACATTCACTGCCATATTATTTGTCATGCTTACGCTAGGCTTCCTGTTAAGCAAATGGTTAGACTCTACAACGGCCGGCTTTGGTATTGTTGCGGTACTTTATCTGATACTTGTGGTATTGGTAATCTTCAATAAAAACCGGATTTGCCTGAAAGTGATAAACATTATTATTTCAGCGTTGAATTCAAATGATCAAAAGAAAGATGCAACAACAAACTCAGAACCGGAAGATGACAATTCGGAACAGACCCCTTACTCCGATTGAAAAGCTCTTTGCCGACAGAATCGACATTAAAGCCAAATGTCGCGTACAGGAGAAAAAACTTAATGAAGACTTTGAATATATCAAAGATCATACCTCCTACCTTTTATTATCAGGTATTTCCTCTTTATTATTTTCGTCCGGAGGCAACAAGAACAAATCGGAAAAACAATCTGTGGCGCACGCCGGCGAGAATCAACATTCATCAAATAGCGCCCCCCTTTCCTTATCCGATTTTTTATACGTAGCAAAAAGTATGGCTCCGGCAGTTTGGGATATCATCCAACCGTTAATTATCACGTGGGGGATCAATAAAGCGAAATCTTTATTGTTCGGATTATTCTTCAAAAAGAAGAAAATATCATCTGAAAATTAATTAAGGAAATTTTTCTCCATTCTATTGTACATATTGCAAATAAATCGTAATTTTGCATCCGTAAAAATAAAAAAGTATTACGTACAAAAGAAGAAGTACATAAGTATTCTTAACTATTAAATTTTTAAACAATGATTAAAGTAGGTATTAATGGATTTGGCCGTATCGGACGCTTGGTATTCCGTGCAGCTCAGAAAAGAAATGACATTCAGGTAGTAGGCATCAACGACCTGATTAGTGTTGAATACATGGCATACATGTTAAAATATGACACTATTCATGGTCAATTCGACGGAACAATCGACGTCAAAGACGGTAATCTCATTGTTAACGGAAACGCTATCCGCGTAACTGCAGAAAAAAATCCTGCAGACTTGAAGTGGGATGCAGCAGGCGCCGAATATGTTGTCGAGTCTACAGGTTTATTCCTGTCAAAAGACAAAGCGCAGGGACACATCGACGCCGGCGCAAAATATGTAATCATGTCTGCACCGTCTAAAGACGATACTCCTATGTTCGTTTGCGGCGTAAACCTTGACGCTTATGTAAAAGGAACTCCATTCGTTTCCAATGCATCTTGTACAACGAACTGTCTGGCTCCTATCGCTAAGGTATTAAATGACAAGTTTGGTATCACTGACGGTTTGATGACAACAGTCCATTCAACAACGGCTACACAGAAAACGGTTGACGGTCCTTCGGTAAAAGACTGGAGAGGCGGTCGCGCAGCTGCGGGTAACATCATCCCTTCTTCTACCGGCGCCGCCAAAGCGGTAGGTAAAGTTATCCCTCAGTTGAACGGTAAACTGACAGGTATGGCTTTCCGTGTTCCAACACTGGACGTCTCTGTTGTTGATCTGACGGTTAATCTTGCAAAACCGGCTTCTTACGAAGACGTCAAAGCGGCTATGAAAGCTGCTTCTGAAGGTGAATTGAAAGGTATCCTCGGATATACGGAAGACGATGTTGTTTCTTCCGACTTTATCGGCGACGCCCGCACTTCTATATTCGACGCAAAAGCAGGGATCGCTTTGACCGATACATTCGTAAAAGTTGTCTCATGGTATGACAACGAATGGGGTTATTCAAGCAAAGTATTAGACTTAATCGCTCACATGAAAAAAGTGAACGGATAAAAAATATCAAAAACATTTCTTCAAGAGATGTTTATTTACTCAAAAGACCGTATCCTGATATCAGAATGCGGTCTTTTTATTTATTAACATTGTTAATATTTCATAAATAAACACATAAAAGAGAACCATTTCCATATTTTTATATTATCTTTATAGCTAAAGAAGATATATAAAATGTCTTGCGAAAAATTAATGTCTAACTAAAATGCTGGAAGTCATGGATAAATTAAGAAAAAGAATTTTCTTTTCCGGCAAGAATACGGAGAAGAACGATGAAGCGTCTCAAACACATCAAGAGTTTTATTATGAAGGTCAAAATGTAAATAACCGGATTGTCAAAGAAGAATATGAAGAAGTAAAAAAGAAAGAAATAAAAAGAAACCGTTTCTTTGCTAATTATAATATGTTCTTCTAACCATAAACGCAAAGCAGACTTTCCGCGACGTAAACGGTCCGTCTGCTTTTTTTTTGCATTTACCCAATTACAATATGCTCTCTCGTCAAAGAGAATCTATTTCTGTGATCAAAAAGAAAATTGTGTTGTATAATCAGCTTGCTTTACATTCCTCCAAAGCAAGCTGATTTTTTATATTCGCTTTACCAGGCAGGAAAACGTTTGCACGTAAAGAATTACGAAACCGACAAAAGGCTTAGTCCCCACACTAGCGTCATACAACAGCAACACACCTGCTTCAATCCGGAGTGGATATAAATACCATAAAAGCCTGGCTTAGTCACGTATCTATCAACACCGCCAATATATATGCGGAAATCAATATACAAATGAAAGCAAAAGCATTAGCCTGTTATGAAATTTTAACCTGCGCCTGCATGCCATTCGTGCAGAGCATAAGAATTGTTTGTAGAATAATAATTTTCTTCCCGTTTAGTCGCTTTCGGTCTCGTTCGTGTCATGTACATAAACAAAATAATCGTGAACCAGAGGTCCATTTGTCGCCTCTATTCGAATCGTATGCGTATCGTCCGACGACCATAGTTTTTCGAACAGTTTGTCGGTATGCCTGTATCCATAGCAGTTTATGTCGGCAACCTGTTCGCCGTCAATATAAATCAAGGCTCTGCCGAGATCGGTGTTATAAAGGCCGTGCCAGGCAATGTATCTTCCTTTAAAAGTAAGTTGCATCGAAGCGCCATTAAGTAACACATTACAGGTATTGTTATAATATATGTCTTCATAAAGCGTCCCGGTGGTGTTTCCTGTATAAACAGTCGCCTCGTCTACGTTATCAACATATTTTTGAACCAGATCGCCTATTTTATAATGGAGGATACGGGTTTGCAGGCGAACAGACGCCGTTTGTTCTTTCGGCGCAATTTGCCAGTAATAAGTCGTAATGGAGCTTATCGGGTCATAATCGGTGAATAGCTGTTCATTTGCCATCTTCTCCGTCAATAAATAAGAATTTTCATCTCCCAGGTCCAGTGTTTTCGTAGTCGCATCATTCGGGAAGTCTCTGTTTTTTGATACTTTCAGGGAATATCCGATGGCTTCGGACACTTTCGTCCAGGAAAATTCGACAGGAAATTCATTGTTCTTGACATTAATGATTGTGGCCGGCAACGGCGTTTTCAGGAAGATCGCCGGTTTTGCCGTTTCCGAGATACGCAGGTTATAGGAGGTTTCCCACGAGGGAATGGTATCAAGAATCGGCATCCCGCCAATTTTGGGAAGAACCCTGGCCGTAATTTTGACGGGGACTTCCACGTCCTGCAAAACGTTTTCCACGAAAAAGCTCGGCAGATTATTTTCGCCTTCCCCGCTGTGTTTTTGACCATCCTTATCCGTATATTCATAAGTATAGCTGAAAAATTCATATAAATCCGATTCGATAGGAGCGCTCCACTCTATAATGGCCGCCGAAGTCGATTCCGTAATGTTTGGCGGTACTAAAGACAGGAGTCCCAGATCGGTTTTTGTAAACGGCGTCAACTGGACTTTTAGGGGAATAGACTTATCTCCATACTGGTCTTCGGTGTAAATAGTGAAGAGGTAAAGCCTCATTTCATTTAAACCGGATATGTTCACCCAGGAGCAGACGCTATCCATAACGATCTGTTTGTCGTCATACTCGATAACCGTTTTCTTTGCCTTACCCAGTTTCATTTGGTTTGAGGGTACACGGCCGCCTTTGTTGAGATCGAACTCAACACGTTCATAACCCAGTTTCCAGCCAATCGTGTCGAATCCTGCCGGATAAACGATCTCTTCGGGCGAAAATTTTTTGATATTATCATAAATATCGGAGCAAGAGCCGAAAAACATTGCTGCAATCAGCGCTATCCATAGATACATAAATGCTTTCATAAGAATGATCCATTAATTGTTAATTATTTTTTTTCTGCCGTACAGCGTGATTTCCGATAACCCTACAACGCCTAATCCTGTGTAATCATTTGCAAACGCATACTTCGCTTCATAGCGGAACCATCGGGTAGGAGCGGAAAAATGCGGGTCTTCGGGATACAGGTAAGCCATATCGCCGGCTTGAGCCATAATCCTGTACTGTTGTCCGGACAGGTCGGGAGGGAAAAGTATTTTGTGGGTGGCGACAGAATCCCAGCGTGAGAATGTATCGTTATAGATATACATGGAATAAATACCTACATTTTCCCATAGATAATACCATCCTCTTCCTGTTTGGTTCGTATTAGTGGTCAGTGCATCCCTCTGATGCGTGACTATACGGCTGATTTCCCATTCTTCACCGAGGTCAATGATGAAATTACACGGCAAATTCCCGTCTTTTATATTTCCCGTCCGTCCTTTTCCGGCGGGAGTGATTCCCATATTCATATTGAATCCGTCGCTAATTGCGTCGTCGATTATTTTTTCGGAGCGACCTTCATAACCATTCCAGTCGCCTTGCGGCTCTCCTCCGATGGAGTCATTGGTTTTGGGGATGGTCCATTGATCCTTGGGAATCTTTTCGTCCTTTATCAGGTAGATGTCAGGTATTTCCACGAAAGGGCTACCAATGTTTCCATAGCGGTCTTCCACCTGAACTTTTACGCGGATAGGCGTAGTTTCGGGAAGGTCTTCCACGCGAATATATTTACGTTCGACGGTGTCGGTCGAAGTGTAAATCGTGTTATATTCCATTGTTTTACTATTGTGGTTGTACGAATAGTTGACATATATATTGGAGACCTGCCGCAGTTCGTTTCTCCAGTCAATATAAAAGGATCCGAATCCCGGTTTGACGGCGACGCTTTTCGCAATACGCGTAACGGCGGGTTCTTTCGGAACGACGGTGATGACCTGTTCCTCCGATTTGTTGCCTGCCCTGTCTACGGCATAAACCGATATGTTTTTTGGAAGCGTGTCGGAGAAGCCCTCCACATCAATAGAATCGGAGAAATAGGATGACGAGAACCAGAATTTTTTGCCATTCTGATTCCTGTAAATGGCATCTACCGTTAGTACGTCCTTGTCTTCCGGAGGCGTGAAATAAATTCTGACGCCACCGTATAGCGCTTTGTATTCCTGACTTATAACCGGTTTTCCGGGAGGGGTCGCGTCAGAATAGTTTATTTCGAAACGTTCGCTTTCCTTGCAACCCGATAAAGTGGCGATAAGAGCCGCAATCATTGATAGAAATCTTTTTGTATTATCCATAATTATTTTTTTAGTCAAATTAGTCGTTGTTTCCTGGCCATCCCGGGTTTTGTTTCAGATTGGAGTTGATGTTCATTTCGCTGATCGGTATAGGCCAGAGGTTGAAGTGCATCGGGAAACTGCGTTTTTGTTTAATTGAGAGATTAAAAAAACTGCTTGTCGATGATCCCCTGCCATTCCAGCCCATTGTCGGCTGGTTGAACTCAAGTACGGCGCGTTTGTAGCGACGCATATCAAAGAAACGTGTTCCTTCGAACGCCAATTCTATGCTGCGTTCACGCAGGATAATCTCGCGTAGCTTGTCTTTGTTTTTGTGGCTGTCGATATAGTTGGCGCTGACCCAGGCGGGGTTTGACCAGGCGGCTTCCACATCGGGTATTCCGGCGCGGCGGCGAATTTTGTTGAGTTCATCCCACACCGTTTGTCCCGGGCCCTCCACTTCGTTGAGAATCTCCGCTTTCATCAGGTACAAATCGGCTAAGCGTATAATCGGATAGGGGAAAACGACCATACGTGCAGTATGGGCGTTTTTTGATTCCGGATGAACAAATTTTTGCACGCCTACGCCCGACCAGAAGTAGTCAATTTCTCCCGCGCCTCCGTGGGCGTAACTGATTCCGCCGTCGGCGCCGGGGAGCATCATGGTCGGCATTAAGCGCTGGTATTGCCGCCAATAGCCTCCGGTAATGCCAAGATTGGCGTAGAAACGCATCTCGCGGTCCAGGTACAGGTGAATCGTCTGCACGTCCGGCTGAAGAATGCCTGCCCATGCTTTGAACGCCACATCGGAGGTGTCGGACGTCGTAATAAATTCATACTTGTCGCTCTGCGAAAAAGTCAAATCCACGTCAAGCGGCAGTCCGTTTTTTGTATAATAGCGTTCCAGCACATTGTAGTTGGCTCCTAACCAGTTCCATACGCCCCAGGTACTTTGCCAGTCGGCGTCGTCTTCGCGGTTGGTGCGGAGTGCGCTTGCATATTGAAGAAAATCGTCGCCATACCTGTCGCCTGTACGCCCCCATATTAATTCTTGATTCCAAAGGTCGGGAACGACCATTTTTACGGAATATAAGGTTTGCATGTTTTCGGGATTTTGTTTGAAAAACATTTCATCCTCCTTGTTGTACGGTATTTTGTTGAAATGATACAGTTCCACGTAGTTATCCTCGCAGAACGTGATGGCGGCATTTACCGCGTCAAGCGCATCTTTCCACTTCTGCGGATTTTCTTCCGGTGGGAAGAATGGTTGTCCGTCGTAATCAAGGAAATCGCCGTAATATTCGCGGTTCCCATTAAAGAAAGGACTGGCGCGGAGTAGCATAACACGCGCCTTGATTGCCAGTGCGACCCGCTTGTCAATCATTCCCAATTCCTCGGAGACACGGTCTCTCAGGTCGGGAATCGCTTCGTCTATCAGGCGGATCACGTAATTGAAACAATCGTCCACTTTCTGACGTCTCGGAAGAATCTGCTCGTCCGGTTCATCTACATTGACATTGCGGTCGACGATGACAATCGGTCCGTAATATTCCGTCAACAGGAAATGATAGTAGGCTTTGAGGAATTTCACTTGCGCAGTCCAGTCTTTCCTGTCTTTATCAGGCATGTTTGCAACCTGCGGGATCTTTTCGAGAAAGATGTTGCAGGAGCGTATCGCCTTATACATGTGCGGCGCGCCGCCGCTTCCCGTCCATAAACCGTACATGGGATTGTTGTTGTTCTGCCCGCCCATCATGATTCCCATAGGAGGTTGGCGCCACATGTCGTTTTTGTCTGTTTCCCGGGCCATCCATTCGTCGCCCAACAGAAAAGTCGAATTATAGGCGCTATGAATGGGCGGCAGATAGCTGTAAACTTTCGATAAGGCATTATATGCGATCTCTCTGTTGGCAAAATAATCATCCAGAGTGACCGTATTATCCGGTACAACGTCAAGATAGTCGGAACATGCCGGCAAAGAAGTAATGATTGTGAAAATACAGATTAATTTTTTCATGATAGTTCCTGATTAAAATATTAATTGAATACCTAGGTTAAACCGTCTGTTGATCGGATACGCAAGACCGTTCCCTCCCATTTCGGGGTCCCACATTTTGAACGAACTGATGTTAAACAGGTTTTCTCCGCTCAGATAAATACGTCCGCCGGTAATGCCGAAATGGTTAATAAAACCGGGGTTGTAACCGAGTTCCATTGTTTTCAGACGCATGAAGCCGCCTTCGCGCAACCACCATGTGGAAGGTTGCGTGTTATTATTAACCTGATAAACCGCCAGGCGGGGCCAGAAAGCATGAATATCGGGGTTTGTCTCGCTCCACGAATCCCGCGCTATGATAGCCGGCGCATTGCGCCTGTTGACCAGGGGTGCGATCTTTTCCGCATCAATAAAGAAGGAAGTAAGTCCGTTACCCTGAAAAAAGAACGAGAAATCTATTTTCCTGTA
Source organism: Tannerella sp. (assembly GCA_031257565.1). Lineage (GTDB taxonomy): Bacteria > Bacteroidota > Bacteroidia > Bacteroidales > Tannerellaceae > Tannerella. The sequence goes on from JAIROL010000031.1 coordinate 15,699, forward strand.
ACCGACGGATGCTCCGAAGCCGTATTGCAATTGCGGAACGGTCGGATAACCGATCGGGATACGGTCGTTTTCATTGATGACGCCATCCCGGTTAATGTCGGTATATTTGATGTCGCCGCGCATATAATTGCCGAATGCGATCTGGGAAGGCGAATGTTCTATTTCCTGCCGGTCGACAAAGAGGCGTTCGGCGACATAACCCCATTGCTGTCCGATCGATTGTCCCACCGTGTAGAGATACCACTCTTCATAAGACGGTTCGTCGGTTTTGAGGATTTTGTTGGTTGCATACGTCGCATTGACACGTGCGGTGATCCACATGTTGTTGTCGAAAAAGTGTTTGTAATCGACAGAACCGTCTACGCCTTGTGATTTAACTTTCCCTATATTACCGCTGATAGCTGTTTCGTAACCCATTGTTTGAGGAATGTTGTTGCGGGGCCAGTAGATTTTATCCCGGATGTTGTAGAAATAGTCCACCTGCAGATTCATTCCTTTGAACAATTCAAGTTCCAGACCAAGGTTGGATATGGTGGAAACTTCCCACTGGATGTTGGGGTTTTCATATCGGGAAACGCTATAGCCGTCGTATCTGTACCGATAATCTTCTCCCCAACTGTACATGCCGCCGCCGCTGTTTATCTGGGAAAGAAAGAAAAAACGCCCGCTCCTGCCTGCAATGGCGTCGTTTCCGACTTTTCCCCAGGTGAATTTCAGTTTGACGAGATCGAAGATATCTTTCATCTCCTTTGTGTAGTAAGGTTCGTTAGAAATGATCCAGCCCAATCCGAAAGAGGGGAAGAACCCGAAACGATGATTTTTGTCAAATTTTTCCGAACCGTTATAGCCGTAGGATACTTCCATGAAATAGCGGGAATCGTAGTCGTAAGTAAAACGGGAGGAGTTGCCGAGGTTACGTTCCGGCAGCGTTTCGAATATGGAACCGTTCTCGCCGTTGGTGAGGAGTTTCTCTTCCGCGACGCCTACTGTCATGACTCCAAGGTTGTGGAGGCCAAAACTGTTATTCCAGTTGATGCGTCCTTCAAAATAATAATGCGTTTCTCCGTTGCGACCGCCTGTTACATCACCGAGACGGCCGCTTTCGTTCGGATTGAGACTGTAAAGGGAATATTTATCCGTCGCGTTATCGTATGATTCGAGCGCGTAGTAGACGGGATTATAGTAACGCGTTTGCGAAGAATTATTCCAGGTGCTGACCGACGCTTTCAATTCCACTTTCAGGTTATTCAGTAATTTACCAAGGTCCTGCCTGATGGTAGCTTGCGCCGAAATGGCGCTTTCGTCGCTCTGCGTATAACCACTGACCATTTCCGCATAGGGATTGACTAACCAGGGATCGACCATGCCGAACATCGTATTCCGGACGTTAAGATGTTTCTCGTCGGGCGTCCAAACTGCCGGGAATTCAACAGGATTGATGTTCATCACCATATTGAAAATATCGTTGGTTGAACGATAAGGTGCATTGTATTTCTGAAATCTTCCCGAAATCCTGGTATCCAGGTCTGTTGTCTTTCCCAATTTGAAAACGACGTTGGTACGGATGTTATAACGCTTGATGTCTATGTTGCTGTTGAAGTCGTTAAGATAGTCCTGATTGTCAACTTTGAGCAATCCGGTTTCATGATCCACGCCGGCGGCGACATAGTATGTCGCCACTTGCCCGCCGCCTGACAGGTTGATATTGAATTTGGTATTGACGGTATAGTTTTTCATCAACATATCGTACCAGTCTACGTTCGGATAAACCATCGGATTCTCTCCGCGCATAGTCGCCTGGATTTTCTCTTCACTGTACCAATTGTTCATGGGAGTAATGAGTTCGGGTTCGTCTTTGTACTGTGCCATATCGTCGTTGTGACGGGAGAGGCGGGCTTCATTATATAATCGCATGTAAGAAACGCCGTCAAGGAGTTCCGGCATGGAGGTAGGAGTAGAAATATTCGTGTCGAACCGTACCGAGATTTTCACCTTTTCTCCCAACTGCCCGGATTTTGTCGTCACAGAGATGATCCCGTTCGCGCCGCGCGCGCCATAAAGCACGGTCGCCGAAGCGTCTTTCAGAATAGAGAAAGCTTCGATGTCGTCGGGTTGAAGCCTGGCCAAATCTTCGGTGGAAGCCTCAAAACCGTCAATCAGGATGAGAGGGTCGGACTTGTAGCCAAAAGTGGTGACGCCACGCACAAAGAACTGGGCATTGTCCTTGCCGGGTTCGCCCGTAGTCTGGAAGGAAATCAATCCGGGTATTTTTCCTGCAAACGAGGCGGTAATATTACTGCCCGCTATCTGCAAATCCTTGGTTGATACCGTTGTGACGGAAGCTACGACGCTTTCCTTTTTCTGAACGCCGAATGCAGTGACAACTACTTCGTTGAGTTCTTGCGATTGCTCAATCATGGTTGCTGAAATGACTTGTTGTTTTCCAACTTTTATTTCCTGCGTCTGGAAACCAATGTACGAGAAGAGTAAATAACACGTATCGCTCGGAACGGTTATGGAAAAATCGCCGTTTTCGTCTGTTGTCGTACCGATGGTCGTTCCGCGCACCGATACGGTTACGCCGGGCAAAGACACGTTGAAATTGTCGATCACTTTGCCGGTCAGTCTTTTCGTTTGAGCATTTACTTCTAACGAAAATGAAACTTGAATAAATAGCAGAAGCGAGATACAGATCAATCGTTTCATTTTTAATTCTTTTCTTTTCTTTTTCATAGTATTTGTATAATGGATAACATTTGAAAGCTCAAATAGTGTTGGTTCTCGTTTTCATTTCCTTAAAATAATACGCCGCCACAAACACAAAGATAAACATACGGAATAGCGTCGGAAAATAACAAATGAAACGATTCTTATCACAAATGTCGCATCGCGACATTTGTGATAAGAATACGACAAAAGTGATATGCTTGCGAAAGGTTTACCTGCAAATTTTACAAAAGCGTCGTTTCCTTGCAATAAAATTGATAATAAAGCCTCGCATTGTGCGATGAAAATAGCGAAATATTACAAACAATACGATGCACAGAAAGGAACGCAGTTTGTTTTCCGACCTCGGCACATACAAGTCGGGCGAATGGAATCCAAATTCGGAAATCAAACGCAAACCGAAATTTTCTTTTGCAATTATTGAGATTTGCACTACATTTGTTCTCCGATGAAGAAACATGAACTCATAACGATTTTAGGGCCTACAGCGTGCGGAAAAACGCAGTTTGCCGTCGCTTTGGCTGCACATATCCATTCGGAAATCATCAGCGCCGACTCCAGACAGATATACCGTCATATGGATATCGGAACAGGAAAAGATATTAACGACTATATTATAGACGGAAAACAGGTTCCATACCACTTGATTGATATATGTGAACCGGGAACTAAGTACAATGTATTCCGGTATCAACACGATTTTTTTAACATTTTCAATCGACTCAGGAATACCGGAATCATGCCCATCCTGTGTGGAGGAACAGGCATGTATATCGAAGCGGTACTGAGAGGATATAAACTTCCGGACGTACCTCCGAATCCCGAATTACGCGAATCCCTCGCCGGAAAATCACCGGAAGAATTGGGAAAAATACTGGCTGATTATAAAACGCTTCATAATAAAACGGATGTGGACAGCGCCCAACGAGCGATACGCGCCATAGAAATAGAAGAGTGTTATAAAAGAAAAGCCCCTGAAAGAAATGAATTCGAGCCGGTAAACAGCCTTATCATCGGTCTTGAGATCGACAGGGAGCTACGACGTGAAAAAATATCACGACGTCTGCACAGCCGCCTGGAAGAAGGCATGGTTGACGAAGTGCGTGCGCTGCTCGATTCCGGAATTCATCCTGATGACCTGATCTATTACGGACTGGAATATAAATACCTCACGCAATATATCATTGGAGAACTTACATACGAAGAAATGACAAAACAACTGGAAATTGCAATACATCAATTTGCCAAACGTCAGATGACATGGTTCAGAGGCATGGAGCGACGCGGATTCACTATACGCTGGATAGACGCCTCCGTTCCGACAGAAGAAAAAATAGCGCGCTTCGATGCGCTTCTAAGCAATCCGTACTAAACGATACTTTCTTTTAATCCTTACGGCTGATTTTATCCTTTTATTGCTTCCCTTATCCGTATTAATTTTTTCAGGAGGTCTTCCAGCAGGTCGAGTTGCAACATATTCGTAGCATCTGATTTGGCTTTTAACGGCTCCGAGTGCGTTTCGACAAATAAACCGTCAGTACCTACGGCAACGGCCGCTTTAGCAATCGTTTCAATCAACTCCGGCAATCCGCCCGATACTCCCGACGACTGGTTAGGCTGCTGTAATGAATGGGTTATATCCGTTATAACCGGAAATCCGAATGCTTTCATTTGAGGTATACCACGGAAATCCACAACTAAATCCGTATACCCAAAGGTGGTCCCCCGTTCCGTAAGCATCACGTTCGGATTACCACTGTCAAGAACTTTCTGCGCAGCAAATTTCATAGGTTCGGGAGCCAAAAATTGTCCCTTTTTTATATTTACGACTCTCCCTGTTTTTGCCGCCGCAACCAGTAAATCCGTTTGTCTGCACAAGAATGCCGGAATCTGCAACACATCCACATATTCCGCAGCCATAGCAGCTTCTGTTGTTTCATGTATGTCGGTTACGGTTGGCGTCCCGAATGTTTCATGTACTTTGCGCAGTATTTTCAATGCTTTTTCATCTCCTATGCCGGTAAATGAATCCACACGTGAACGGTTTGCTTTGCGGTATGAACCCTTAAAAACATAAGGTATACCCAGTTTGCTTGTTATATTCAAAACCCGTTCGGCTATCCGTAAAGCCATTTCTTCACCTTCTATAACGCAAGGTCCTGCAAGAAGAAAGAAATTATCCGTATTCGTTAAGTCTTTTACAGTCATATTTTTCTATTTAATTCATTATTAATTCTGTACAATTTGCGACACATTATAGCGGATCACGTCAGTCAATATCTTTGTTCCTTTAAGTCCCGGAAAATTTAAAAGTTGCACATAACGCGTATCCGGTAAAACTTCCCGGAACGACAATCCTGCCGGATTATGAAAATTATCAATTATCAGCAATGCCTGCGTTCCGGCAGCGACGGCTATTTCCGACGCTTCCGGCGCAGCAGGACCAAACAGAACAACAGGTATCAAACCGAGTTCCTTTGCGACAGAGGCCTGAAAACGGTGTACAATAACCGGTTGCTCCGACATCTTTTTTCTGTTTACCGCATCCCTTCCTTCCTCAAACATACGACGTATATCGGAAAGATTTTTACGTGCGGTATCTTCTGTTCCCAGTTTAACGGCAATGTCCATCACCGATTTTTCAATTGTCGCATAGCTGTAATCCGTATCCACAAGCAATAGTTTATCCTGAGGCAGCTCCAATCCTTTTTTCAAACGCTCTGTCATCACCTCATATCCGGCATAAACGATAACCTTTGCATCCATCAATTTCGGAATATCGCCCGGACGCAATTCATATTCCGAAGGATGTTCCATCTCAAAAGGTGCAAGTACTACTATATTTTCAGCGCCCGCCGCCCGGGCATATGCAGCAGTCCAGCTGCTTGTAGCGACGACAACAGAAGCGATATCCGTACCGGATGACGCTTTTCCGCCACGGCATGAAAAAAGAGATAAAGTCGCGAACACAAAAAATACGATATACTTTAAACTATTTTTCATCATTTTTTCTTTATAATAAAAATAACAATAAACACAATTGACGCCAGGGCTGCGATTGCCGAACTGGCGGGAATATCAAACGACAATGCGACGAAAAAACCTCCCATTGCAAATATTCCTCCCCATAATGAAGACCATACGATCACCCCGCGCAGGCTTTTGGCATGAAGCGTAGCTATAAATGCAGGAAGCAATAACAGGGCGTCCAGTAAAAGCGCGCCTATTATTTTCATAGCCATGGCGATGGTCATGGCAGTCAGCAAAACGATCGAATAATATAAAAACCGTTCATTTACGCCGGAAGTATAAGCAATCTCACGATCAAAGAAGAACGCCTGTAACTTACGGAAAGAAAACGCCTGAAACATAATCAGCAGTATAGAAAACAACACAACTGCCGCTACCTCTTCCCATGTCGAAGTATAAAGACTTCCCCACAAAAGCGAAAGCGTATCTTTTGCCTGAACATTAAACTTATAAACAAGAATGAATGCAAGAGATATGGATATCACCAAAAAAAAAGTACTGATGTAACCGGCGTCTGTTTTCAGCGAACGGGAAATTTTGGTCATCAGCAAAACAAGAATAAGATTTACGATGATGGTGGTTATGAAAGGGCTCCACCGGAACGCCAGAGCTACAGCGCCTCCCAAGATCGCGCCATGCATAAGCATAAACCGCAATGGCAATAAATTTAAACGTAAAAGATATACTCCTGTTATCGGAAATGATATACCTGCAACAGCAAGTAATATCAGACCCTTTATGATCGGCGGGAGAGATAATAATTCTAACACAGGCGTCCTCCTTTCAATTCTTTCTTTTCCCATGAAAGACGTTCGGTCCATACCGGATCATGCGAAACCGTTATAATTGTCGGAGCCTCATTATAGCATAATTCCTGCAATAAAACAAGCAGGTCTTCTTTCCCTTCCTGATCCAGGAACGACGTCGGCTCGTCAAGCAGCAAAACTCCGGCGCTCTGGCATAAACATCGCGCCAATGAAACACGCTGTTTTTCTCCGCCCGACAAAGAATGATACGAACGTTTAAACAAGTTGAAACATCCTGTACGCCGCATAGCAAGCTCTACCTTACAGGCGGCTTCGGAAGACGAGGTTTTGCTCCCGGCAAGCCCGATAGAGACGACTTCGCCGGCAGAAACAGGAAATGTATTTTTTATATTTTCCTGATGGACATAAGCCGTATTCATACGATTATGTTCCCATTCCCGACTTCCGACGCAAAAATCGCCTACTTTCACAATTCCTTTTAAAGGTCTCGTCAACCCAAGAATCGTTTTAAGCAAAGTCGTTTTGCCCGCTCCGTTTGAACCGTATATAAGAAGTTGCTCCCCGGCAGGAAGCTCTAAGTTCAGATCATCAAACACAATCGCCGATGATTCCGTTGCAACGGTCACATTTTCCATTCTGACGGGCAACCCCTCAACCCTTCCGGCGCGCTTACGCAAAAATAACCAGACGTCATCTACGGACATATCATCGGTAATCAGATATTCCGTACGACAATCGATATGCTCGACGATCTTATCAAAAGTATAGGTAATCCCCGCTTTTTCAAAAACGGGAACGGCGCGTTCGCTAATAAGTTCTATATGGCATTTTTTTATGCCGAGACAAACGATCATGCATGCGGCAGCCTTTCCTGCAATTTTATCATACAGAAACAAATCCTGTGCCGGAATATCTTTTCCTGATAAAAAATCATTGAACTCAAAAAGGGGATGCAGCCAATGGGAATCACTGGTAAAAATAATACTGTCCTGATACCGGATTATTAATGAGCGCTCCACGAGATCGATTATTACAAATTAACCCCTGCGACTTACTTTACGCAATCGTTCTTCGTCAATAATCTTGATTTTACGCCCATCCATCGCAATGATATGCTCGGAAGCAAACATCGATAAGGTACGAATTGCATTCGAGGTAGTCATATTGGAAAGATTAGCCAGATCCTCCCGTGACAGATAAATACTTATTGTTGCGCCGTCTTCTTCCAATCCATAATTGTCACGAAGAAACAACAACGACTCGGCCAAACGTCCGCGTATATGTTTTTGTGTCAGATTAACCGTACGTTCATCGGCAATGCCAAGGTCTATTGAAAGCTGACTAATAAAAAACATCGCCAAACCGGAATTGCCGTATATCAGTTTTTCAACAACGTTCATCGGAATAACGCAAACAGTCGAAGCCTCAAATGCCGAAGCATTCGTAAGGTATTGTTCCTGAGCAAATGCGGCGCGATATGCAAAGTACTGGATAGGTCTTATCATACGGATAATCTGACTTCGTCCCCCTACTCCATCTTTATAAATCTTGACTTTACCTTTTAGGAGACACATCATATCACGCGGCTCATCGCCTTCACAATAAATCATTTCATTCTTTTTAAAATTAAGAATCTTTGAATTATTGCGCAATATATCGCGTTCTTCTTCCGTTAAAACCCGCCAAACATCTGAAAGACTGGTAGATAAATCAACTATTTTCTTCTCCTGTTTAACCACATTGTTTAATAACATACTTACAGAGCACAAATATACAACATGCTTTTTAATTGAAAAAGCGTTTTTCGAAAAAAAATTTCACTCTGAAAATAAGGGACGTACCAACATTAAACCGACATTTCGCTTATTTTTTGTCATATAAACCGATAACGCTTGAGGATTTACAATAACCTTTTTTGCCGACGTTGAAGCATGAATAAATGTAAGTTCTTCATTATCATGATATATAAACCCCACATGCGACACATCCAGTCCTTCTGTTCCGGTCGCAAAGCAAACAATATCCCCATTCCGCATTTTTTTTCCACAGGAAGTTATTTTCGTTCCGGGTATACGCGAATACAAACCCCGTTCCGAAATTTCTTTTTCTTTTTTTCGTATCACTTCGACATATTCCGGATGTGATCTTATCTGATTATAATCATCCGGATGAGATGATATATAATGCAAATCCAACCGATAAGGCTCGCCTCCGATAACTCCGGTTATATCTTTCACAAACCCTCTGTTTTCATTTTCATAAATCCAATCGGAAAAATAATGGAGACGGTCTGTATAATTATTTATTACGCCTCTCCGGTAACGCATATATTGCAATTGTTTACAAAAATTTCCAAACGCAGGATCATCATACGTCTTTACAACGTATGAAAGCGCCAGTACCGTTTCTACAAAAGTAGTACAATCAAACTCACGCAAATTAACGACAAGTCCCTCCGGTTCAAATTCCAATGTCGACGCCGCATACGGTTTATTTAAAAAGAAACGTGCGGTTTCTATTACCAAATCAGGAACCGGATCATGTTTAAACGGTTCTATATACGCGATGTAATCATCAAAAATAATACGATCCGTATCCGCGCCATAAAATATCTTTATTTGCATTGATTCCGGATTCGCCGGTTTAACGGAACAGGTATCTTTCTCCTGTATTGAAACAGTCCGCTCTTCCTGTAATCGTATTTTTGCGCCGCTTTTATCGAAACAGGAAGCGCATAGGAGCAAAACCCCGGCAATAAATATTTTAGTATTAAAAATCATTTTTTTTTGATTTTTCGTTCCTTTCCGTCGATTTTTGCCCCAACAGGTCCTGCAGTTTTATCATTTCGTCACGATACTGGGCTGCTTCTATAAAATCAAGCCTGCGGGCCGCTTCCGTCATTTGCTTTTTTGTGCGTTCAATCGCTTTCTCTAACTGTCCCCGATTCATATACTGTACCACAGGATCAGCAGCCGGAGACGCTTCTTTTTCAACATAGGCATAATCTTCTGCCGGCTTCGGTTTCGTTTCCCCAAGAATAGAGGCCGTATTCTTGATAATCTGACGCGGCGTTATGCCATGCAGTTTGTTATATGCCATTTGTTTTTCGCGCCTGCGCGTCGTTTCATCCATTGTTTTTCGCATACTTTCCGTGATCGTATCAGCATAAAATATGACTCTTCCGTTCACATTACGCGCAGCGCGTCCGGCAGTCTGTGTCAGAGAACGATGCGAGCGCAAAAAACCTTCTTTATCCGCATCAAGAATCGCCACCAGCGAGACGCTTGGCAAATCTAATCCTTCACGCAGAAGGTTTACGCCGATGAGCACATCAAACAATCCGCTTCGCAAATCATCCATAATACGGACACGCTCCAGCGTTTCAACGTCGCTATGAATATATTCGCAACGTATCTCCATGTGTGTCAGATAATCCGTTAATTCTTCCGCCATCCGTTTGGTTAGCGTCGTAACAAGAACTCTTTCATCAACGGCCGCTCTCTGTTCAATTTCCTCCATCAGGTCGTCAATCTGGTTCAACGTAGGACGTATTTCAATAACCGGGTCCAGCAATCCCGTAGGACGTATTACCTGATCCACAATGACGCCTTTGCTCTTTTCCAACTCATATTCTGCAGGAGTAGCGCTGACGTAAATGATCGCAGGTGTAAGCGATTCAAATTCTTCAAATGTCAGCGGACGGTTATCGCGTGCAGCCGGCAGGCGGAATCCGTACTCCACAAGCGTATTTTTACGCGAACGGTCGCCTCCGTACATGGCCCGTATCTGTGGTACTGTAACATGACTTTCGTCTATCACCAGCAAAAAGTCTTCCGAAAAATAATCAATCAGGCAGTAAGGTCGCTCGCCTTCCTTTCTGCCGTCGAAGTAACGCGAATAGTTCTCAATCCCGGCGCAATGTCCCAATTCCCGTATCATTTCCAGATCAAACGTAACGCGCTCCCGCAAACGTTTGGCTTCAAAAGGCTTACCGACGCTTTCCAGAAAATCGACCTGCGTCCCGAGATCAACAGAAATCTGTCCCAATGCACTCTTTATACGATCCGGCGTCGTCACAAACAAGTTGGTCGGGTATATATTTAACTTATCCTGTTCGTCATATTCATACCCTGTCAGAGGATTAAATGAAGAGATACGCTCGATCCGATCTCCCCATAATTCAATACGGTAGGCTACGCCGTCATATCCTTCTATTGCAGGATAAATATCGACCGTATCGCCACTCACACGAAAACACCCGCTACGAAAATCGACCTTGTTGTTAACATATAAAGCATCCACAAAGCGTCTCAACATTTTGTCGCGCGGAATTGTCATGCCTCTTTCCAGATAAACTACCTGCTCCACAAATGCGTGCGGGTCCGCCATACCATAAATACACGATACGGACGAGACTACAATCACATCCCTCCGTCCGGAAAGCAATGAAGCCGTTGCACGTAAACGCAGCTTATCAATCTCCTCATTGATAGCGAGGTCTTTTTCGATGTATGTATCTGTAGTCGGAATATAGGCTTCCGGCTGATAGTAATCATAATATGAAACAAAATACTCGACGGCATTATGTGGAAAGAAACCTTTAAATTCGCTATATAACTGCGCTGCAAGTGTTTTGTTATGACTCAGGATCAGAGTCGGACGCTTTACCTGCTCTATTACATTTGCAATTGTAAACGTTTTCCCTGATCCCGTAACCCCAAGCAATGTCTGATGAGACGCCTCGTCATGAAGTCCGTCAACAAGGGCTTTTATAGCTTCCGGCTGGTCGCCTGTCGGTTTAAACGGCGATGATATTTCAAAATCCATTAATCCTCCTGTTTATTTGAGACACAAAGACAGCACACATAAAATTCACTCCAAAACAAAAGCGTCAGGCGGGAATTTTTTTTTTATAGATATGCCGCCACTTTTTTACGATTAGTCTGTACGGTTTCAAATTCCGATGTAACCACGCTACTTCCCATCGGAACATTCTCATTCCGGTACTCCATTCCGCTATAAACAATACTGCGAGCTGATGTATGGAATTCTTTTGTACCTGTTGCCTCCTCGATACGGGCAATATTATCTTCACGAACACCGCACCCCGGCATGACAATGATTCGTCCGTCAGCACGCCGTACAAGCTCTTTTATCAAAGGTATTCCACGTGCGGCGTCCGGTTGTTGTCCTGACGTCAGTACACGGTCGCACCCCAGTTCTACCAATCGCTCCAGCGCGTCAAACGGATCACGGCATACATCAAAAGCACGGTGACAAGTAACGGATAAAGGTTTCGACGCATCAATCAAACGACGCATTAAAGAAATATCGATATCCCCCTGTTTTGTCAGGCAGCCGAATACCACGCCGTGTATCTTCAGTTGTTTTGCCATTTCAATATCGTACAACATCGATTCGACTTCCGCTTCCGTATAAAGAAAATCTCCTCCGCGCGGACGTATGATGATATTGATATCAATCTTCGACGTCAGTTTCTGTGCCATACGTACCTCTCCATAACTCGGAGTGGTACCCCCTTCCGGAATAGCGGCACACAATTCAACCCTGCGCGCGCCCCCCGCTTCCGCTTCCACACAACTCTGCGCCGAATTTGCGCATATTTCGATAATTCGCCCCATGTAAAATCTCTTTTTATGCTATGAGTGCAAAATTAGATGAAAAACTTGTTTTTTCAAGCTCATGAAATAAAAATCAAGCGATTGTCAGCGCCGCTGTCCCGGTAAAATATTTTGTGGTTGATTTCCCCATTTTCGGCTGTCAAACCGTTTTCTTGGGGTTGTCGCCGTTTTCTTGGGGTTGTTACCGTTTTCTTGGAGTTGTCTATGATCAACCAAGTTTCGCTAACGCTTCTTTTATTCGTTTGATTGCTTCGATTATATTTTCATCGGATGTAGCGTAGGATAGACGTATACATTTGGGAGCTCCAAATGCGGCGCCTCCTACTGTCGCCACATGACCTGCTTCCAACAGATACATGGCAATATCTGCCGCATCGTTTATTTTACGGCCATCAGCGCTCTTACCGAAATAACTGTCAACTTCAGGGAAAATATAAAAAGCTCCCTGAGGAACATTCAACTTAACGCCCGGTATTTCTTTACAAAGCTGAACGATAAGATCACGTCGGCGAAGAAAAGCCCGGCGCATTTCCTCAACGCAGGACTGGTCGCCGTTAAAAGCTGCGACAGACGCCTTTTGTGCAATAGAGCAAGAGCCTGAAGTATATTGTCCCTGCAATTTATTACATGCCCCGGCAATCCACAGGGGAGCTGCAATAAAACCAATACGCCATCCGGTCATGGCATAAGCTTTTGAAACGCCGTTAACAACAACTACACGATCTTTTATCTCATTAAATCGGGCAATACTTTCATGTTTGCCGACATAATTAATATGCTCGTAAATTTCATCAGCTATAATAATAACATTCGGGTATTTTACAAGCACGTCGGCAAGTCCTTTCAATTCTTCTTTACTATAGACGCTTCCTGTCGGATTTGACGGAGAGCAAAGTATCAATGCTTTTGTTTTAGGAGTTATAGCTACTTCAAGCTGAGCGGGCGTTATTTTGAAATCCTGATCGATTCCCGCCGTAACAATAACGTTTGTTCCTTCCGCAAGTTTCACCATTTCCACATAACTAACCCAATACGGCGCAGGGACAATCACCTCGTCGCCGGAACCGACAACGCTCAATAAAACATTACATACAGATTGCTTTGCTCCTCCGGATACGATAATCTGATCTGTCGAGTAATCAAGCCCGTTTTCACGTTTAAGTTTATCAACAATCGCTTTACGCAGATCCGTATATCCGGGAACAGGAGAATAAAAAGAAAAATTGTCATCAATCGCTTTTTTGGCGGCAACTTTGATATGGTCCGGCGTATTAAAATCCGGTTCGCCTACGCTAAGATTGATTACGTCAATACCCTGAGCTTTGAGCTCGGCGCTTTTCTGCGACATTGCCAACGTTTCCGACGGCGACAAACTGACCAGGCGCGCTGATAAATGTTCCATGCGAATTAATTATTTGTTATTAATTATTTGTTTCCTTATTTCAATATTTACAAACAATATACTATAGAAATCGGGCGTAAAGTTACTTAATATTATGTAATTCATGCCCCATTCTTTCTTTTTTTGTGCGCATATAAAATTCATTATATTTGTTCGGAGCGACTTCGATAGGTATAATTTCAACCACCTGAAGACCATAAGCCTCTAATCCTACGCGTTTTACCGGATTATTGGTAATAAGTCTCATTTTATGGACGCCGATCTGTCGAAGGATCTGGGCGCCTACCCCGTAATCGCGCTCGTCGGCCCGATGACATAGACGCAGATTGGCGTCCACCGTATCCATCCCTTCTTCCTGAAGCTTATAAGCTTTCATTTTATCCATCAGACCAATACCCCGTCCTTCCTGGTTTAGATAAATAATCGCCCCTTTCCCTTCCTGTTCGATAATCCTCATGGCTTTATGCAACTGTTCGCCGCAATCACAACGCATAGAGCCGAAAATATCTCCGGTCATACAGGAGGAGTGAACGCGCACCAGTAACTGTTCATTTACAGATATTTCACCTTTTATCAGGGCTACATGCTCAAGTCCGTTACTTTTCTGCTTGAACGGAATAAGACGAAAACTTCCGTATCTGGTAGGCATTTTTACTTCTACTCCTTTTTCTACAAGAGATTCGGTTTGTAAACGATAAGCAATAAGATCGCGTATCGATATAATTTTAATATCAAATTTTCCGGCTGCTTCCATCAACTGAGGAAGACGGGCCATTGTTCCGTTTTCATTCAGAATTTCAATAAGAGCCCCTGCCGGATATAAACCTGCAAGCCTTGCCATATCAACGGTTGCCTCCGTATGGCCCGCACGACGAAGGACGCCGCGCGAACGTGCGCGAAGAGGATTTATATGGCCCGGACGACCCAGGTCGGATGGCTTCGTTGAAGGATCGGCAAGAGCCAGAATCGTTTGCGCACGATCATATATCGACACGCCGGTAGTACAACCTCCGCCAATTTTATCTACCGTAATAGTAAACGGCGTTTCCAGTACAGAAGTATTATGAACAACCTGCATGTCCAGATCAAGCTCGTCACATCGTTCTTCGGTTATCGGCACACATAAAACGCCGCGTCCGTTAGTCACCATAAAGTTTACCTTTTCCGGGGTAATCTTTTCGGCTGCTATGATGAAATCTCCTTCATTCTCACGATCTTCATCATCCACTACTATCAAAAATTTACCTTCGCGGAAATCTTCAATCGCTTCCTCAATAGTATTCAGTTTATAATTTTTCATACTATGTTATTTTATATTTTTATCATTGATTATGTTTATCATCTCATCACAAATTTTTGCTGTAAACCGGATGTCCTGACGCAATAACTTACGGCGATAAACGGCTATAAGATAAACGATTCCTCCTATCGGAACAACTATAGCCAACGTTAGTCCCATTTTCGGACTTATTGGGAAATTAGTCAGTTGATAATTCTTTATAATCGGAAAATCCATTATTTTGTTAAGAACCAGATTCTGGTCCGAGTTCTTAAGAGTCTCCACGGCATCTTCCAGTTTATGAGCAATCGGTTCTGCCTCATGATCTATGCCGCCCTGCTTCCAGAAAGCAAAATAGTGCAACCATCGCTTGTTATTCGCCAGATAACTGTTGCAGGAATCTTTCAGTTGTTCCAACAGGATTTCAACCTCGGCATAATCCGGAGCCTCCATTATTACGTCTTTCTTTTCTATCTTGCGGTACTCCCGCTTTCCGATCAAACGATTAAATGTATCGATATATGTTTCGGCATTCAAGAGTACGGAATCGTTTACCGCTTTATAAGTCAGAAAAATACCTAAAGAAAGAAGAACTGCCGAACTGAGCCACATACCCTGCCATGGCTGCCATATTGCATCACGCGACATCTTATATCCGACGTTATCTATAATATAATAGAAGACAAAAAGAAAAACAGATATAACAGCCGGCGCTCCCAGTCCACCTTTCCTTATGATAGCGCCGAGAGGGGCGCCTATAAAGAAAAAAATCAGACAGGCAAACGAAAGCGTAAACTTCCGGTGCATCTCCGTATGATGCCAGCGTATTTCTTTATCTTCAAATCTCAACAAACCGGATTTAACCTCATAATTGATTTGCAGATTTTCAATATTCCGTTTCGAATAGGCAAGCAGGGAAGCTTTCGTATGAATGTCCTGCGTTCTGTACAAACTATCAAAGTTTATTCTGTTTTTCACGGCCGACAGATCATCTTCTCCATTCGACTGTTGTGGTCCTGCAGTATTATTTCTATCATAACGAGCCAGCGTTTTTCGATATGACTGCGCAAACAAAGCTTTTGATTCGAATTCCTTAATACTGTCAAGCCGTACCGTCATAGAATCAATCGACTGTTGTAGACCGGCAATATTTTTTGCGATATAACGGCCCTGAAACATCGACTCGCTCCTCATATTGAAATTACCGTCAAATTCGATTAACATTTCCATTAAATCGAATGATGCACGCCTGTACGGGACAGCATCTTTGGCTTCCCTCACACGATTATTAGTTCCTTTCACGTTTTCAAACGATTCGCCGCTGTATAAGGTCAGGATTAAATATTTTTTGTCTGTAGAAGTTTTAAGCCGGCCTGAATCGGCGACAGTAACGCGCGCATTATTAAAACCTTCCGAATAATCATAAATCATAACGTCTTTCAGCAGTTTCTTTTCTTTATCCTTTTTTCTGACATAAATATTCTTGCCGTTTATTTCCCGGTAGAAAATGCTTTCCGGAATTTCCAGCTCAGGGGACTTCTGTTTAACGGAAAAAAGAAGCGTATAAAACTTCACTTGCGAAACAGGCGTAATATTATCCTGAAAAAAAAATGCGGAAACGGCAATAAACAGAAGAAAAATTGTAAGCGGCTTCATGATTCGCATCAACGAAATACCGGAAGCTTTCATCGCCAATAATTCCAATTGTTCTCCAAGATCGCCGAATGTCATCAGAGAGGCAAAAAGAATTGCCAGCGGAAGCGCCTGCGGAACAAATGTCATTGCCGCATAAAAAAACAATTGCGCAAGAACGTGAATTTCGATTCCTTTACCGACCATATCGTCGACATATTTCCACAAAAACTGCATCAGGAAAATGAACAGGCATATCCCGAACGTCATAATAAATAACGGCAGGAAAGTTTTCAACAAAAACAGATCTAATCGCTTTATAGTGCGCATATCATTATTACACTCCTAACGTCCTCTTCAGTTCATCGACTTGCGAATCCCACAAACTGATCGCATCCATCTTCTCCGACGGTTCCGCAAAATCAGTGATTTCAAGAGCTATATCTCCTGTCAATTCCAGCGTATGGATACAAAATTCAAAATAAACATTATCACTTTCATCCTCCCATTTGTAGCGTATGCATATTTCAGGCTTCATATAGATAACCTGAGCCTTATCATGCGTTTTATTCCATGAAAATGTATATGTATCGCCATCCACATTCACCTCGTCGGCAAACCAGGACGACAGGCCCGGCGGCGTTGTCAGATGATTCCACAAACTGCGTTTGGAGACCTTATCGAACATATACTCAATATGAAACTTTTCCTTTTTCATAATTTTTGCGAAGGTAAGTATAATATTTGACATATCAAAAAGAAAATTTCATTTTTACTCTCAGCCCACTATCAGGCACGCCCTTATGATCACGATAAGACAACCTCCAGATATAATCCAGACGTATTAATTTAAAGATATTTTCTACGCCCACCCCAAACTCCATGTAAGGTTTGTCGCTCATTATACAGGTATTCTCCGGAAAACGATATAAACCTTCGCCATTCACATACGGATTATTTTTGTCGCTCAGATCGCCATACCATCCGCGAAAGGTAAGCGCCTCGCGAAGTTGCATTTTTTTAATAAACGGCAAACGGTTGAACAGCCATCCGTTCATAAAATACGACATTTCCCATGAAACAAAACGATCATGAATAAACTCCATCGGATCCATCAATGGATATGTTTCCGCTTCAATACTGTACGAAAGGTTAGCATTTGGTATCAGCAACATCGGATATGGAACGCGGTCCCACACCTGCCCTGCCTGCCCGTAAAAATCAACATACCCGAAAGGGGATAGCCAAAAGCGCTTACGTATACCGATCTCAGTACGGTTATAGTGATGGTCGGTTCCCAATACGCCTTTACGCGCTATCGTTTGCGTTAACGTTACAACCGGAGCATCAAGCGTTATCGGATAACGATCATTGCGCGATTGAAAGAATTTCTCATTCGGGGCCCAGCGAAGATAAAATTCAAGTTGCGCGGAAGTATAATGATCTGACGGCTCTGTCGCGCCGTCAGCCTGTATCAGGGAGAACGGCACATCCGGAGTCGCCCATTCCTTAAGATGACGAAACATGACGCTATACCCGAGCCCCTTATAATTTTCATGATAATAACTGAGCTCTGCCTGCTGCATATATGTAATCAGGTTATTCTCACGACGCTTGAGCAACATTAACATATCATTCGCATTCGTATATAAATAATGTTGCCCGATCTGATTGATATCATATTTATATTCGGCTCTGAGGTAATGAAACGGAAACTCTTTACGAAAAGTTCTCTTTTTGTTAAAAGAATATTCCAATATAGCATCGCCTTTCAACTTATTATCTTTAAATCCATAAGCCATATATCCGTCAAGAAACAACTGCCTGCCGAAATTAACCGTTGTAGCGCCTCCGGCGCGCAAACGCAAACCTTCCAGGGCATTTCCACTGATAAACGTACTCGCCGGTCCGAACTCAAACTTACCGTCTATTTCCGACGTCCGGATATACCCGTTAACGAGAATATCGATAATCTTTTCAGACCAGTAAAAGAACGGCGTTTCACGTAATTGCGACATCATCTTCTCTACGGATGTTTTTTGTATCTCATTTGTACCTTCGCGCGCTTCATTCCAGAATTCTTCCGTTTGCCGGCGGGCTTCTTCCGATTCCAGCGACAGGGCTTTTTCTTCAAACACCGCTATATCTTTCGGTTTTTCAAAGGAATGGTTGCGATACAATGCAATACGTCTGGCATAAGCGCCTTTCATGTGCTTAGTCAATTTAAATATCATCGCAATATCATTTTTGGCAAGAAGCCGGGTTTTGTCGCCCGTACGTATATATTCCTGATTAATGGACATTTTCTCAACAAAATTAAGATTTATGTCACGCGGAACATTCAGTTCTGCTTTTTTCACAAAGCAGGTCGAATCTAACGTCACATACAAATGTCCCACAAAACCGAACGACTCCGGATTAAACGGGGTAAATCCGAGATCTATACATAATTCATTGTCTAACGTCAAGGTGTCCAACAGATAATATTTATAATAATCAGGTCCGATTGAGGACAACGGACTCACAAACCAGTTCAGAAATAACGGAATGTTATTCTGAAATATATCTACATCACGAAAAGCCTCATCAACAAACTGCTTAATCCCGTCTTCAGATATTATTTCAATCAATCCCGCACGTTTATATCCTCTCACGATTTTTCTTTCCGCATGAGGCGATTTTCTGTAGAAATAATCTTCTATCATCTCCTCGTTGTAAAGAGGCAAAATTGTACGCCCTTTCACCGACGTGGAATCAACATAATCAAATATAAAATCAACATGTTTAAACATCCTGTTACGGCGCGCTTTCTCCACATCGAAATCATCGTTTGCAAACATTCTCTGTTCGTAAGTATTATAACTGAAATAATCATGATCTTTCGGATTATTCTGCTCTCGCCGCGCAATAACATTCCGGGCAAATTCTACCGCAGGATTATTTTTCTTCGAATACTGTTCTTTTCTGCGACGCACCACTACCTCGGTAAGTTCATAGGAAGACGGTTGCAGGTATATATTAATACGGCTCGCCCTTTTTCTCAAAGATACATATTGCGTCTCATATCCGATATACGATATGCCAAGTACGGTACTGTCTGATGTGGCTTTTATCGAATAATACCCGTTTGCCGCCGTGGCAGTTCCTATCGTAGTTCCTCTTAAAGCAACAGTCACATCGGGCAAGGCCTCTTTTGTAACTGAGTCCCTGACATACCCTTCTACCTGTATTGTATATTGCGCATAAATTTCTCCAAACGCTACCGCCACGAGGAAAAATAAGGCACATAGAATGAATTTCCGACTCCTCACTATTCTCTTCACGCTTCAATGATCGACGCAAAGGTCGGTTTTATTTTTCATTTGACAAAAAATAATGTATATTTGCACGACAGAATCAATGAATTAGAACAAACTTAACATTTTTAAAACCAATTTAATATGAAACCAACATTATTTGTCCTTGCCGCCGGTATGGGAAGTCGCTACGGAGGATTAAAACAGCTTGACGGACTTGGTCCTAACGGTGAAACAATTATGGACTACTCCGTTTTTGATGCGATCCGTGGCGGATTCGGTAAAGTCGTATTTGTCATACGTAAAGATTTTGAGGAAGATTTTCGTTCAAAAATTTTAAGCAAATATGAGAACCATATCCCGGTCGAAGTTACGTTCCAGTCATTAGATAAGCTTCCGGAAGGATTTAAATGTCCCGAAGGACGAACAAAACCATGGGGAACAAACCATGCCGTACTCATGGGTAAGGATGTTATTAATGAACCTTTTGCCGTCATCAATGCGGATGACTTCTACGGACGCGACAGTTTTGCCATACTGGGAAAAGAGCTTACAAATACTGCGGGCAGGAAAAACGAATACTGTATGGTTGGCTTCCGTGTAGGAAATACCTTAAGCGAAAGCGGTTCCGTAGCGCGCGGCGTCTGTGAAACAAATACAGATAGCTACCTGACAACAGTTGTGGAGCGTACGGCAATAGAACGTGTCGACGGAGATATACAATTTACCGACGGAAACGGAGAAAAAATTATTTTAAATGAGAATGCCCCCGTATCTATGAACATGTGGGGATTTACGCCTGATTACTTCGAATATTCCGAAGAATATTTCAAAGAGTTCTTACGTGAAAATATGGATAATCTCAAAAGCGAATATTTCATCCCGCTGATGGTCAATGAACTTGTCACAAAAAATATAGCGCGCGTAAAAGTACTTGACACGACGTCCAAATGGTTCGGCGTAACGTATGCAAACGACCGGCAAGGCGTCGTCGACAAAATACAGGCTCTCATCGACGCCGGAGAGTATCCGGAAAAATTGTTTTAGACCTCGTCAGGAATACCGTTTTGCAAAACAACCGGATTTCTTCTTTCTGAAAATATACGAGGGTGTATCAAAAGTCCGGAATTTGCAACTTTACCCCGCCTACAATATGTTTTGAAGGGGATAAACTGTTAAAAATTGCCCTTTTGATACACCCTCGTTTTTTATTTTTATCCTGCCATTACTTTCCGGGATAATCCGTAAAAGTCCGATTATTTGGCCCCTCCCAGTTGAGCATACGTTTCTTCCAGGGTTTTTTCATTATCCGAAATGAGTAGCAACACATCGCCGGGTTCCAATTCTGTCGCGCCTGTAGGAACAAAGTAAAGTTCATCCCTTTTTACCATAACAACCAGCGTATTTTCCGGCATAGGCATATCCATAATACGATTACCACACAATAAATGCTCCCGGGTTAAAGTAACCTCGGACATACTCGACTTTATATCATCCGAAAGTTCCACATCAAATGTCTGTAATCTGTTCTGCGGTTTATTTTCTCCCGCCAATCCAAGCCATCTTGCCACAGTAGAAACAGTAGTACCTTGCACCAACAAAGATACCAATGTTACAAAAAACACGATATTAAATATAATTCCTGCACCTTCTATCCCGGAAGTAAGCGGATAAGTGGCAAACAAAATCGGGGCGGCCCCGCGAAGTCCAACCCATGAAACATAGTGTTTTGACTTAACTGACATCTTCCTGAACGGAATCAGACAAAGCCACACTGCAAGCGGCCGCGAAATAAAAATCATAAACAAGCTGACCGTCAGACCTATACCTGCAATCGGAAGTAATTCCGTCGGATTGACAAGAAGCCCCAGCGTAAGGAACATCACAATCTGAAAAAGCCATGTCATCCCATCCATAAACTTTTTTGACGTTTTTTTATGCACAAACTTGGAATTTCCAACAACAAGACCACTGATATATACAGCTAAATATCCGTTCCCTTTCAGATAATTTGTAACTGAGAAGATAATAAATAATAAAGTCAGCAAAAGCGTCGGATATAAAGATTCGTTATCAATATTAATCCTGTTTATCAGTCGTATAGCCAGGCGTCCGAGCAGGTATCCTGATGCGGCGCCAATAACAAGTTGCAAAACAAAAGTCCCTATTACGCTCCATAGACTACCTTCGCCTATTTGTATCCATTGAATAAAAGTGATTGTTAAAAGATAAGCCATAGGGTCGTTACTTCCGCTTTCAAGCTCAAGAAGAGGACGCAAGCGCTCTTTCAAGACAAGCCCTTTCGCTCCGAGAATGGCAAAGACGGAAGCCGAATCGGTAGAAGACATTACAGAAGCCAAAAGGATCGCTTCAAGAAAAGTAAACGAGATAGCCGTGAAAACATGTTGAGTTATCAGGTATATGAAAATTCCGGAAATTAGCGCAGTCAACAAAACCCCCAGAGTAGCCAGAATAATACCTCGTGGCAAAACGGGCTTTATCTCTGAGAATTTAGTGTCCATACCTCCGGAAAACAAAATGATATTCAAACTCAGAACCCCGACAAACTGAGCGGCCTTAGGACTTGAAAACTCCAGCCCCAGACCGTCGTGTCCGAAAAGCATACCTACAACAAGAAACAAGACCAAAGTCGGAACCCCGAACCGATAACCTGTTTTCCCTGCGATAATACTTACAAACAACAGTAAGGACCCTATTAAAACAACATTTTCAATGGTAACATTTGAAAAATCCATATATTATAATTTATTTTGTTACTATCGATCAACCAAAGAATCTATGCGGAAAGACACATTCCACGCATATATCAGGTTTTTTCTATAAAAAAATAATTACAAATATAATAATTTTTTCTAAAACCACGAATATTCCGGCGTTATAATCAAAAAAAAACCACTCCTGCATAGAGCGGCTTTTAGAAACAGTTTTTTTAAATCTTCTGTTTGTTCATCATTTCAGACAACATTTCCGGCGTAACATTTTTAGCAATAATAATGCCGTTGTCGTCTATCAGAAAGTTACTCAGTCCTTTCTTTAATCCGTACTTTTTGTACGCTTCGGAATGCCGTCCAAGTCTTTCGTGTACCTGATTTGTCATTTCCAGTTTATCCGCTTTTACAGTTTCGGTAAAAACCGATTCCGGTTCATCTAAAGATACGGAAATCATTCTAACCTGAGACAAACCATCCTGACTTAATTTGTTCCATAACTGTACGTTTCGCATACGGGAAGTCGCATCATAAGCCGCCCAGAAATGCAATAGCGTATAACGACCGGAGGCGTTCGAGAACGCGATATCGGCATCAGTTCCCAACGACTTTATTCCCGGAGCAACGCCCCCCGGGCGAATTCCCCCGGTAAGGCCTGCCTTATCTGTTCCTGCAGAAAGAAAAATCATCCATACGACAACAGAGAGAACATAAGTTCTAATCTTCATAATGTAATTTTTTGTTTGACAATACCGGACTTCACGCATATACACGTCAACTACGCGCCCGGTCCTCCGATTTTCAGAGGCCTATATATAAACCGCGCCTACGTTTAGGCTTTACTATACCCTTATATACGACGCCAAAAGTAGTTTATTTTGCCGACACTATAAAAGATTTATATTTAATTAAGCAAAAGAGTTTCCTTACAAAACAGGTTTCTAAACATAAATAAACAACTATTCATCGGAGGTTCACAACCAGAACCATCAACGATCAAACAGAACCCGAATCATTAAATTATGTTAATATTTTTATCCGAATAACCTGACAAAAGCCGTATGAAAATTAATCTCCATAGACGAGAATATGCTTTTCGGGTCCGAATAAAACTCCATCATCATTATCTGTCAAAACTTTTTAATTCAACATATAATTTAAGAAAAAACCATATACCGGCGCTTGTATGCGTTCCGCTTGTCGTATTAAAAGATACGCTACCACCTTTTTCAATATGTCTCGACGCAAAATCTTTCGCCTGGGCATAATAGACCGTTTCATCATCTTCTCCGTGCGTCATAACAAACTTACATCGGTTAATCCATGGCTTAACGCTATTATTTTCCAGTATTTTATTAATTTCTTCCATATTCTCATTCTTCAGGAACGCTTCAGTAAATAACGTCTGTGTTTCTTTCGGAAAAAAGTCTCCGAAATCGTCATGTTGCCCGTCCAGATAAACAGCTGATTGTGATGCGTAAGGTTCATTCAGATAATCGCCCATAACAAGATGCGGGTATCCATTCTTCTTATATCCAAGCAAAGCAAGAGGAAAAAGATAGGATTGAGGCATGCTTCCCGAAACCCGAATAAGGCTTGCTTCCTGAAACAGATTACACGGACTCCCTCCTGTTATAAGGAAATCGACTATCATATCTTTGTATGAATCGTTTGTTTCAAACTCGCGCGCCAACTGCAATGAGACATATGCGCCAAGCGAATATCCGGAGATAATAAATCCGTCTTTCTGCTCATACTTCTCTTTTGCCAGTACATACTGTGCCGCTTTAATATATTCAATAGTTGTACGCACCATCGGCTCTTTTTCAACATAAGGAATATAACATTGTCCGTAAGAATCGCCAAATCCGGGATAATCGGGAATAATCACAGCGTAACCGTACTCATATGCTTCCAGAAGCCAGAACAACAGGTTCGGTTCCAGATTATTGCCGGCAACACGTAAAGTCGGCGCTTCATCTTTTATCACATAAGTATAAGGAGGCGCTATGACCTGACGATACTTACGCCCATCTTCCAATGGAGGAACAATCAATACCCCTGACAGGTTCGCCTTCGCCCCCGACCCATCGGTACTTTCCGATTCGAGCATTACTTTATAAGCGCGTATTTGTACATCCCCTTCATATTTGGCCTTATTTCCTGCAATGCTCAGAAAATTCAGCGCATTTCCGACATATTCCCTTTTTAAATCATTTTCCAGATTCTTTAAATCGTTAAAAGTATATTCTTTAAGGATTTCATAACGGATATTTTCCTCCGGCAACGGCCTTTCCTGTTCTATCGGATCGTCATCTTTTGAACAACTCGGAACAAAAACCGGAATACATGCTACCAGCAACAATATAAAACAAGATTCCGGATACCATTTTTTACGTCCAACCATCATCGTCTCAGGATATTTCCAATGCTCCCACAAGACCGGCAACAGACTTAAAGCCGTGACGATCGCAATACTCGTTAATGCCGTCAATAACTTTCGCCGAAATTGTCGGATCTACAAAATTATAGGTACCGATCTGTATAGCTACGGCCCCGGCAAGTATAAACTCTATAGCATCCTGCCACGACGAAATCCCCCCAAGTCCTATCACCGGTATTTTCACGGCGCGCGCCGTCTGCCATACCATACGCAAAGCCACCGGCTTCACGCACGGTCCGGAAAGACCTCCGGTAACCGTAGATAATACAGGCTTGCGTCTTTCCGCATCAATAGCCATACCAAGTATTGTATTAATAAGCGATACGGAATCCGCGCCTTCAGCTTCCGCCGCACGGGCAATCTCCGCTATATCCGTCACATTCGGCGATAACTTAACGATCAGCGTTTTCGGATAAGCCTTACGAATGGCTCGCACTACTTCGGCAGCAGACGAAGCGCATACGCCAAAAGCCATTCCGCCCTGTTTTACGTTAGGACAGGAGATATTCAACTCTATCGCCGGAATATGTGCAAGCGAAGCTATTTTTTCCGCACATTCCACGTATGTATCAATCGAGGACCCACTGACATTCACGATCATATTTGTATTGATTTTCCGTATCTCCGGATAGATCTCTTTGATGAAGTAATCGACTCCTTTGTTCTGTAATCCGACAGCATTCAGCATTCCCGACGACGTTTCCGCCATACGCGGATACGGGTTGCCTTCACGATGATGTACCGTGGTACCTTTTACAATGATACCGCCAATCTTTGATATATCCATAAAATCCGCATATTCCGGTCCGTAACCGAATGTTCCCGAGGCTGTCATCACCGGGTTTTTCATTGTCATTGCGCCTATTCTTGTAGTTAAATCTGCCATGTAAGTTGATTTATATTAAACACAGGGCCTTCCGTACACGCGCAAACATTTCCATTTACGGTATTTTCAATACAGCACAGACAGGCGCCTATTCCACATGCCATCATATTCTCTAACGAAACCTCGCATTCCGTACCGGACGACCTGGCATATTTTGCCACTGCAACCATCATCGGCTTCGGACCGCAGGTATATATTTTGTCAATTTTTTTCTTGCGAAGGATCGAATGATTCGTAACAAAACCTTTCTCTCCCATCGAACCATCTTCCGTTGTTACATAAACCCTTCCGAATTTTTCAAATTCATCCAGTTGCATAACATCCTCTCTTGTACGCGCGCCCAGCAAAAATTCCGGTTCAAAACCGATAGCCTTCAATACTTCGCCCAAATAAAGCATCGGCGCAGTTCCAACCCCGCCGCCTACAAGAAGCAAATTAACGCTCATAGCCGTCTGAGGTACGGAAAACCCATTTCCCAACGGGAGCATTAAATTCATCGTTTCACCCGGCACATACTCCGATAATCTGCGTGTTCCCTCGCCGATCATCTGTATCAAAAGCCTCAGTTCGTTCGCTTTTCTGTCCACATAATTCACCGATACAGGACGACGCAGAAACGTCCGCTGAGAACCGTCCACACGAACCTGAACAAATTGTCCGGGAATCATCTCCGGCAATGTTTTATCCGAAGTCAACTTCAACAAACAATATTTCGGATGAAGACGAATGTTCGCCGCCACTTTCAGATCCATTAAGTACTTCTTCATTTGCATTACCAATATTTTTTTCAAAACAACCCGTTTATTTCAAAAAACGGATCGTCAGCGGATAAGACCATGTCTCGCCATTCACCGCTTTGATAATAGCAATGATGATAAAGATAACTGCCGCGATCGCGATAAACGGTACAAGAACGCTACCAATACAGGTAATACAAAGCAAGAGGCTGTAAATGTAAAAACTCATCTCAAAATTAAGAATGTTTTTACCGGCTTCATCCACCCTGCGACTCTTGTTTTTAAATAAAATCCACATGATCAAAGGCGCGATAAAACTCGACAAAAACTGCGACGCGTGCATCAGCACGACAAACGACTTCTCATCGATACCCAAATCCCATCCTCCGGGTTGAACCGCATAATTCGACGCTAACAAACGGGCTTTCTCCCGATCAAATTCCTCCTGCGTAATAGCGCCTTCATCCAACAATTTTTTTAATCTGTCCAATTCACCGTATACATCCATAGCTATATAGTTTAATATAAAAATCTAAAATAAAATTTGCATGTGTCAGATAAAATGCTTATCTTTAAGGCATTAAACAATAAAATTAACATCGCCTGACATATGCGCAACAAAGATAATAAAAAGATTTCGCAAAGGTAGCAAAATCGGGTTGAATATGGTAAGTGTTTGGTAATTGGGTTTGGTAAGCGTTGTTTCGCTGCATTCTTCCATTCGGCTAAAAAGCAGAATAAAGGGCAGTTACGCGAAAGATATCCGCAATAAAAATCCGTTCACCGGTATTCTTTTCACTTCTTCTTTCCTGTACAGGCCAATGGTATTTTCCCAGATTGAAAACAACAGCCGGAATAAGTTTACTGCCGGAAACCGTATAGACTGTATCTGTAAAATCCTGTTTGTAACGTATGTTTCCGTTGTTTTTCCATATTCTTGCCGCATGTAAGGCGT
>JAIROL010000063.1 GCA_031257565.1 Tannerella sp.
GCATAAGATCATTGACCTTATCAAAAATCTATCTCATGCGGCGGCTTAGGTGAAAACGACAATTTGGAATACACCCCCGTCTTCCTTGCAGAAGATACGCCCCGTCATTCCTCTAAGTTTGCAACATTCGGTTAAAGATGAAAAATAATCAAAAAGGACTTTCCATTACCCCACATTGCAGTCGATCAAATCAGAAACCTCTGTAAATCGTCTAAATCCATTTTTTGAATTCCGATTTGTGCACTACAAATTTTCGTTTAGTGAAAGGTTGCGATTTGTATTTCAATCGACGATAGATTGCCTCCACTTTTGGAATCGGTTCGCTGCATCGACGACTAAGAATGACTTCATCGTAACGGTTCTGAGAAACGGTTGTCACTGCTTTCTGCGTATTCATGATGCGGATGATTTCTTGATATCCGTCCGATATATCATCAAAAGGACAAAAATACGGAGGCCCATATTTTTGTGGGAATCGTAGCCTTTCAACCGGTTCACGCGATCCGTCAGGGCTTGAAAAAGCGGGATATCCATCACAGCTGGAGGCGCATACGCAACATCATGTCCTCGCAAACGATGGTTACCACGCGCATGAAACTTGAAAACAGGGACAGCCTGATCCTGCGCAGCGCCACCCGCCCCAATCAGGAACAGGCAAGAATATACCGCACTTTAACCTTCAAACAGACAAATCCAAAAATGAGAAAAAAAGCCATACCCCCCACGAATAAAATCTGAAGATTGTAATTATCTGAATACAAGATATTTACATCTCGACGCGCGGCAAGTTGGGTTAACAAGTCTCATTTGTATGCCGATACTATTTACTTATGAGAACTCCTAAAAACCTGTTTTGGTTTAATATCAATAAGCATGTCCGTCATTTTCCATTTCCTGTTTTGTTATTTTATGCATATCGATCGATCTCCATGCATAGAAAATATACGCTAAAACAAAAGGAATGAAAAATGAAACATAAGTCATCACTTTCAATGTAAACAGGCTTGAACAACTGTTCGATATGGTAAGCGAACTCTGGAGATCAATCAATGAAGGATAGTAGGCCGTATTATTCCATCCGGCACAAAGCAGAAGCGCTAAAACAGTCAATACAGTTCCGGCGCCTGTAAACCATATACCTCGGATACTTTTAGAAATCAACGGTTTAACTATTCCGAACAAAACAAGTAGAACGCCTGCCAAAAGAATAATACCAATTACGGGCATCTGAATTAAGTTGTTGAAATACTTATATTTCTCCATAAAGATTTCTCCGCTAACAGGATTTACGACAAAACCTTCGGAAACCAACAGTTTCACAAAAAAAGTAAGGAAAAATACCAGAAATAATCCGGCTTCCACCGGAAGACGTTTCCGACAACGCGCTTTTATTGTCTCGTCATTTATGTTATTAATAAAATAAAGAAGAGCTAAAACACGCGATAAGAAAAATACGGCTAATCCCAAACAAACATTCCATATAACAAATGCCGCTTCCAGACCATGTAACGGATTTGCCCAGACTGAAATTACAGGCATCCCGATATCCGTAAGTTGCGCTTTATTCACTACAAATTCCGCGCCATTGAAAAATGTTGCGACAGCCGTACCCAACAATACGGGCCCCAATACGCCGTTTATTATCAAAAATATCTGGTATGTTTTTTTGCCGAGCAAATTACCTTTCTTAGATTGAAATTCGTAGGAAACAGCCTGAATAACAAAACATAACAGAACCAGAAGCCATACCCAGTAAGCTCCGCCGAAACTGGTTGAATAAAAAAGCGGAAAGGATGCAAAAAAAGCTCCGCCAAAAGTAACGAGGGTCGTAAATGTAAACTCCCACTTACGCCCGGTTGAGTTTATAAGCATCTTTTGTTCACTTTCTGTCTTTCCGACAAAAAACAGTAATGACTGCCCCCCCTGCACAAATAGCAGTAACACTAACAGTGCGCCTAACAGTGATACCAAAAACCACCAGTAGTGCTGTAAAAATATATAATTATCCATATCTTTTTCTATTATATCATTAAATATCAATTATCTACCTCAGAAGCAGGCCCCTTTTTAACGGCTTTAACCATAATCCTTATTTCTGCAACAAGCATTATTGCAAACAATATAAGGAAAACAAAGAATGTCAGTTGTACTGACGCCGTCGGCAATTTTGAAATAGCCGCAGTAACCGGCAAAACATCCTGGATTGCCCATGGCTGGCGTCCGACTTCAGCAACCACCCAGCCAGCCTGACCGGCTATATATGCAAGCGGTATGGAAAATAAAGATACCCAGTGAAGCCAGCGGCGCTGAACAAGTTTATTTTTCCACCCCAGCCAGCATACTACAACAAATAACAGGATAAAATAGGCGCCCAGAATAACCATGATATGAAATGAATAAAACGTTAGTCCTACAGGCGGAACGATATCTTCCGGCTTACTTATATATCCATATCCGAAATAATCAAAATCTTCTTCCATCGAAGACCGGGCAATAGCTGCCTTTTCCGCATCTCCATCTTTTACTGCGACACGATAATCCGACAATGCCTGTATAGCCGCTTTACCTCTCCTTATTTTTTCCTCTGCCGATAAGGCGGTTCCGTTATCCGTTTTATAACCTCCATTGATCAAGTTATTAATGCCGGGCACGTATGCATCTGTATTACCCGTAGCAAGCCAGGATAACATTTTAGGAAATGCTATTTTAAAATAAAAAGCGTCCTTGTTATTTGTTACATTCGTAACGTCGGGTTTTAACACTCCGATTCCGATAAGTTCCACTCCTTCATAGCCATTATAAAGTCCCTCCATTGCAGCCAGTTTCATCGGCTGATACTTTGCCACATTCTTGGAAGAAGTATCGCCGGTAACAACAAGCAATAAAGCCGAGACAAGACCTGTTACAGCGCCTGTTTTCATGCTCGACAATGAAAACCGGATATGCCTTCCTTTCAACAGGAACCATCCGCTTATACCCATTACAAACGCGCCGCCAAGCATCAGACCGGATAACATCGTATGAAAAAATTTGTTGATGGCCACAGGAGAGAATATTACAGACCAGAAATCAACCATTTCATTACGTACCGTATCCGGATTAAATTTCATTCCTGCCGGATATTGCATCCAGGCGTTGGCAACAAGTATCCAGATCGCCGAAATAGACGCTCCCAGGAATGTAAGCCAGGTAGAAGTCAGATGCATCCCACGACCGACCTTATTCCATCCAAAGAACATTACTGCAATAAATGTCGCTTCCATAAAAAATGCAATAATACCCTCTATCGCAAGCGGAGCCCCAAAAATATCCCCCACAAACCAGCTGTAGTTAGACCAATTCGTGCCAAACTCAAATTCCAGAATTAATCCGGTCGCAACGCCAACGGCAAAATTAATCCCGAACAATTTCATCCAGAATTTTGCCGTTTCTTTCCAAAACACATTGCCTGTCTTATAATAGAAAGTTTCCATTATAGACATTATCAATCCTAACCCTAGCGTAAGAGGAACAAACAACCAGTGATAAATAGCCGTCATGGCAAATTGAGCCCGCGACCAATCAACTAACGAATCCAAATTTTCAATCATAATTATTCATATTTAAGGATTTAATGCTCTTTCTATCAATTCATTGGAAACATAATTTTCTTTTTCCATCTTCGTCTCAAATTGATTGAGGTAACGTGGAAAAAAGAAAGATTTAAGAATAACAAACATGATAAACAATTTGATCAGAATCAAAATCCACAAAGTTCTGCCCAGATCCATAGACTTGAATCCTTCCAAATAAAAGCGAAATATACGTACCGGTATCGATTCTTTTTTCATAAATACATTATTTCAGTCGTAATCCATGGCATTTTTAACTTTAAGTGAAATTATTATAATACATACAATATTATAAACAATTCAATCAGCAGCAAAAATATAAAAACATTCCTCCAAAAACAAACGTTTTCAGATTTTTTTTTGAAAATATTTCTCTCATATGTCAAATATTATGATTCTCCCGATATATTTCATAATGCGGTCAAAGGTTTTTTTGATACTCTTAACGATAATTGTCGTGATAACTTACACAAGCTTCTGTCCTTGACTTTTCAACTTTTTGATCAGGATAACATCTCGCTAAATTATGTCGCATAAAGTATAATTATTAAATAACCAGTTAATTAAAGCCACAAAGATAGCAATCGCACCTCGAGTACGGAAGTAAGCGCGACAGGGTGATCTTGATTTTTATTTCATGTGCTTGGATAAAACAAGTTTTCATCTAATTTTGTCAGTTAATCATATTTAACTAATATTAGTTGTAAATATCTGTTTATTTATCTATTTTTGTGAAAATATTTATCACCTCCAATTATTTTTTTATGAAAACTAAATTATTTTTTTTGCTGACTTTTAGTCTGTTATTATTATTCACAGGCTGTAACGGCGACAACAATCAATTTGAGATTGATAGTAGGGAGGAAACGAGCGCTTGGTATGTGATATCATCAGTTGAGGCTAAAGTTGAAGCATTGCAATTTCTGAATACAAATTTAGTGGGAACAAAAAGCGCCTCTGGTAGAGAAACAAAAGATATCTCTGACAGAGAAATAGAAGTTCAATCCGTATGGCGTTCATTGACTTTTAGCAACGCTGCATCTGGGACTATATCAACCCGATCTGCTTATACGGAAGAAATACCGGTCTATATTTTTTCGTTGAAAGAAAGCGATAGCAAAAATGCCGGTTTTATTGTTTCAGTTGGCGACAAACGTGTCCTGAATCGTGTGATTGCTTTTTCGGACAAAGAAGAATGGGATATGTCCGAAATTCCGGAATTTGAAGCCATCTTTTGGGATAATGTAGACAATTATCTTATTAATACGCTATCTGAAAGCGGCGTTGATATGTGCGATACCTATGACTATATCGTAACTGAAGAAGAAGAGACATACGTTTCTGACTTCCTTCTAAAATGGGGACAAACTGTATCGCCTTACAATGACAGCGTACCTGTATGCACCTCAACGGGACTCAACATGCCTACGGGTTGTGTTGCCGTAGCGATGGGGCAGATAATGGCATATCACGGGAAGCCGTTAAGCGGTTCTTATATACATCCAAGGTACAACAGAACCGTTAATGCGCAATATGATTGGTTTAAGATGAGAGGCCAACTCAGTGCCGAATATTTAACGTCTGTGGAAGGACGAAGTGGCGTTGCCAACATATTGGCGGAAGCAGGATATAAAGTTAATATGGATTACGATTGTGGCGGTAGTGGAGCATATCCTCCTAATGCAGTATCCGGATTCCAGCAAATGAGTTTTAGTTGTTCTTCTCTTACAACGTTTAATTTAAATTACATTTTAAACGATATAAATAGCGAGCGGCCGGTTTATATTCGTGGTGACAATGGCGTCTATGGCCATGCTTGGATTATTGAGGGCTATAAGAAATATATTTATAATACTTACTATGGCAGGGATTGCCCCTATGGAGGAGGAGAATCCATTCCGCCGACATTAATCGGTTCATCCTCTGAATATTATTTATACTTCAATTTGGGTTGGTTTGGAAGTTCAAATGGATTCTATTCTTCCACAGTATTCAGTGGATGGCCGTTTGCAACAAATTCGCCACAAATTATATATAATATCCAGTATAATTCTTGATTTTTATATTTACTAAACTAATTAAAATGAGCAGAATATGAAAAATTTAGCATTGTTTCTACCATTAGTCGCTTTCTGTTGGGGATGTAACGGCGATAACGCATTGGAACCTGTTTCCGACGAGGGAACAGGAACAACGGAGGTGGCAAACGCCCGTCTCAATATCGAGTTGAAATCTCAGGAGAAAACATGGGTTTTGAATGGCAATTCTTTTGCCATGCGCCTATTTGACGCTATTTGTGAAGATTCGGAGGAAGAAAACGTATTGATCTCGCCTCTTAGCCTTCAGATTGCGCTCGGTATGTTGAGCAACGGGGCGAATGAAACCGGTCTGAACGAAATAACTTCTGTTCTGGGATTTGAAAATTATTCCCAGGACGAAGTCAATAATTACTTCGGTAAGTTGATTTCGTCGCTTGCGGAAGGCGATCCTTCCGTCAACCTCAATCAGGCCAATTCGGCATGGATACAAAATGATTATGTAATACAGGAAGCGTTTATTCAAGCGTTTGTAGAGCATTATTCGGCACAAGTGAACCGCGTTGATTTTTCTCAAGCGGCGGAAGTAAAAAAAATGATCAATGATTGGTGTAGCGAACAGACTGCCGGAAAGATTAATAATCTAGACCTTAGCATCAATGATTTCACTCGCCTTGTGCTGGCAAACGCATTTTATCTGAAAGGAAGCTGGACGATTCCGTTCAATAGCGTTGAAAAGGGAACTTTTACTACTTCAGAAGGAGAAAAGCAGGATGTAGACCTGATGAAATTAGAAAATACGTTCAATTACAATAGCGGCACCCATTATCAGGCTGTCGAGCTACCCTACGGAAACGAATCGTTCAGCATGGTAGCGGTTTTACCTGCCGAAGGAAAAAGTGTCGAGGAAGCGGCGGTAGCCATTGATTGGGAACATATTCGCTTTGGAGGCCGTCAGGTGGAAGTCGCTATGCCTAAGTTCAAACTGGGAAACCATGTGGAATTAGCAGAAATTCTCAAAAAAATGGGTATTAAGGAAGTCTTCCGGACTTTGCCCAATATAGCCTCCGATCTTTTCGTATCAAGGGTGTTTCAGGATATGTATATTGAAACGAACGAAACCGGAACAGAGGCGGCTGCAGTTACAGTTATTGGGATAGATATAGCCGGTGGCCCCGACTCGCCTGCTCATATAGAGATGAAAATGGATCGCCCATTCCTGTTTGTCATCCGTGAAAACAGTACCGGCATTATTCTGTTTATGGGAAAAGTAGGAAGCGTTAACTGACAGGCGACTTTAATCCCATTGAGCGAAGCGCTGTCGCATCGGACTTGTAACCCGGTCGAAAAATTCGAAAAAACGCAAAATCATCACGGCAATAAAAGCCTTTGTAGAGAGCGACTCATTAAAAAAGGCGACTTTAGCGCCATGCTAAAGCCGCCTTCATCCTTATTTATCAGGTAAGCCGTGAAAGAATTTTTATTTATTTTCTAATATTTCTTTTACGTCAGACGCGATCATATATTCTTCGTCGGTAGGAACAACCATTACCTTTACTTTACTTTCCGGTTTACTCAGAACAATTTCGCGCCCGCGTTCATTTTTGTTTTTTTCTTCATCAAAAAGAAGTCCCATATATTCCATGTTCCTGCAAACCTCAGCGCGCGTAGTCCACTGATTTTCACCAACGCCTCCGGTAAAAATCAGAATATCGACCCCATTCAATATGGCGGCATACGCTCCGATATACTTTTTAATACGGTAATTATACATATTAAGTATTTGGACTGCCCTTTTATTTCCTGCGAACATTGCGCTTTCTATATCGCGCATATCGGATGATATTTCCGAAAAACCGGCAACTCCGCTCTTTTTATTGATATAATCCGATAAGCTATCCGTATCCAGATTTTCTTTTTTCATGATAAACGGCAACGCGCCGGCGTCGACGTCGCCACAACGGGTACCCATAATCAATCCTGCAGTCGGAGTCATACCCATCGAAGTATCAATGGATTTTCCGTCTTTAATTGCAGTAACAGAGCCTCCATTACCGATATGCGCCGTAATGATGCGTTGTTTATCGTATGACACGCCCAGAATCTCGCATGCGCGACGTGAAACATAACGATGGCTTGTACCATGAAAACCATAACGACGTACTCCGTATTGTTCGTAAATATTATATGGAAAAGCATAAAGATAAGCATAGTCAGGCATTGACTGATGAAATGCCGTATCAAACACGCCTACCTGCGGAGTATCCGGCAATATTTTTTTGATGGCATTAATACCTTCCAGATTTGCAGGATTATGCAACGGAGCAAATTCGGCGCATTCAATAAGCATGTCTATGACTTCCTGTGTGATCAATACGCTTGATGCAAACTTTTCCCCTCCGTGAACGACACGGTGTCCTACGGCGTCAATCTCGCTATAGTTCTTTATGCATCCATATTTTTCATCCGTCAGAATAGTAAGAATAAAATTTATACCCTCTTCATGATGAGGTATATTTTTTTCCAACGTTATTTTTTCTCCGTTTTTTTCTGTGAATTTAAGAAATGAATCGTCCAGTCCGACTCTCTCAATTCCTCCTTGCGCCATGACTTCTCCGGAAGTCATATCGAATAATTTATACTTAATCGA
Organism: Tannerella sp.; assembly: GCA_031257565.1. Classification (GTDB taxonomy): domain Bacteria; phylum Bacteroidota; class Bacteroidia; order Bacteroidales; family Tannerellaceae; genus Tannerella. The sequence continues at coordinate 8,298 of JAIROL010000063.1, forward strand.
ACTGCTACCGCAATTTAATACTAATGTTTTCACTTATCAACTATTTATCTGTTATTATTCCGTTATCTCTTTGATTTTTTCAGCGCAATCGCCTGATTTGCAGCGATAGCGACCATTTTATAGATATCGTCGGCCGAACAGCCGCGCGACAGGTCATTAACCGGAGCCGCCATTCCCTGCAGTATAGGTCCGACAGCTTCGGCCCCTGCAAGACGTTGAACTAATTTATAACTTATATTTCCAACTTCAAGCGTTGGGAACACAAGCACATTCGCCTTACCGGCGACAGGGCTTCCCGGCGCCTTTTGCGCTGCGACCTTTTCCACGATTGCAGCATCAGCCTGCATTTCACCGTCAATCTGTAAACCGGGCGCCATTTCTTTCGCCAGCCTTGTTGCTTCGACTACTTTATCCACCATTTCACTGGATGCGCTTCCTTTCGTTGAAAAGCTCAACATGGCAACACGAGGTTCTATTCCAACTAATGCGCGCGCCGTATGCGCCGTCGACACTGCAATCTGAGCCAGTTCGGAAGCTGTAGGATTCGGTAACACAGCGCAATCTGCAAATACAAGAATACCGTTTTCAACGTATGTCCTGTCTTTTAAAAACATAAGAAAAGCGCCGGAAACACAATTGATGCCCGGCATCATTTTAATTATTTGCAATGCCGGACGAAGAACATTGCCGGTCGTATTTTTTGCGCCGGCAATCTCGCCGTCGGCGTCCCCGGCTTTAATCATGAGACAGCCTAAATACAAAGGATCTTCAACTAACTGCGTCGCTTTCTCCGGCGTCATACCTTTCGATTGACGTAATTGAAAAAGCAAATCTGCATAAATTTGTTTTTTTGCATGATTTCCAGGATCTACAATAGTAGCTCCGCCAATGTTTTTCAGTCCGAAACTCCCGGCCAACGAATCTATTTCATCCGGGCTTCCAAGCAGAATGATATCTGCTACTCCGTCGGCAACTAAACGGTCGGCGGCTTTTAAGGTTCTCTCTTCCGTTCCTTCCGGAAGGACAATGCGCTGTTTATCGGCCTTCGCATGCGCAATAATTTCTTCTATTAAATCCATGAATCAGTAACTATTTATATGTGTAATTGTAAATCCTTTCTTTTTCCGCTACAAAAATAATAAAAACTGCAAAGTAGACTTTGCAATTCATGATATTTAACAGTCTCTTTTTATACAACAATCCATTTCCTACTTAGATGGAATACGATTATCCGCTAATTTGCATATTCGAAAGACGCTTATTTGCAGAACGACAAGTTCAGTACAACATCGCTATACCTCTTTTTCTCCTGAAAGAACCTGCTGCAAATCTTCTGCTGAAATATCGATACTTAATTTCCCATTATGTGCAACCGTAATAGAACCCCTTTCTTCCGAGACTATAATAACCAAAGCATCTGTTTCAATAGACATACCAAGCCCGGAACGATGCCGCAAACCCATCTCTTTCGGAATAATTGCATTGTGCGCAACAGGTAAAATACAACCTGCCGCCATTATTTGATTATTCACAATGATCATAGCTCCATCATGGAGAGGGCTGTTTTTAAAAAAAATATTTTCTATCAGACGCGCATTCACATCCGCATGAAACATTTCGCCTGTCTGAATATACGATAACAAATTCATTTCGCGTTGTATAACGATAAGCGCCCCCGTTTTTTTCCTGGCAAGATTCATACATGCAAGTACTACCGGTGCGATATATTTCTGCACCTCGACTCCGCTATCCTTTCTTTTGAAGAAATTATAAAGAAACCGCCACCCCTTGTTTGAGCCGAGAGCGACAAGAAAACGACGAATATCGTCCTGAAATAATATAACAAGAACAATAAAACCAACGCTAATGAATTTATCCAGTATACCGCCGATCAGACGCATTTCAAGCGCCTGGGAAACAAGTACCCAAACAATAATAATAGATACCACCCCGCTAAAAATAGCCAGCGTGCCGGAACTCTTCATCAGTTTATAAGTCTGATACATTAAGAATGCCACCAGAAAAATATCTATTGCATCTTTTAAGCCAAATGAAACAAACATACAATCAACCTTTTAATTTATCAACAATCTTAACGGCTTCAACCGCCGCCTTTACGTCATGTACACGCAGGATGTCGGCTCCGTTCAGCAACGAATAAGTATTCAGAACCGTCGTACCATTAAGGCTTTCTTCTACCGTACTATCCAGCAGGCTATAGATCATCCTTTTACGCGAAACGCCAACAAGTAACGGACATTCGAGTATGACTGAAAAATTATTCAGATAACCCATCAACTCATAGTTTTGATCCAGCGTCTTACTAAACCCGAAACCAGGATCTATAATGACGTCCTTCACGCCCAAAAGCCTTAACATCTGCAATTTTTCAGCAAAATATAACATAACCTCTTCCGGGAGATCGCCGTAATGCACATATTGTTGCATCGTTTGAGGTACTCCGCGCATATGCATCAATATATAAGGTACATTCAGAGCCGCAACCGTTCCGAACATTTTTTCATCAATGGCGCCTCCGGATATGTCATTAATAATAGAAACGCCATATTCCTCGACTGCACGTTTTGCAATATCGGCCCTAAAAGTATCAACAGACACAGGAATCTCCGGAAAACCATCTTCCAGTATTTTCAATGCCGGCTTCAATCTGCTCCACTCTTCCTCCGGCGTCGCTTCTGCAGCGCCGGGACGCGACGAATATCCTCCGATATCAATAATAGCGCCGCCTTCCGAAATAATTGTTTCTATACGTTTAATAACTGTGGCTTCATTCCGCTGCCGGCTATCCGCATAAAACGAATCCGGAGTAACATTCAGAATTCCCATGACAACAGGTTTATCCAACGAAAACAATTTACCTTTTATATTCAACCCTTTAACCTTCATCATACGCATACCGCGATTCCCATAATCGGCGTTTTAAGATTTTTTTAAACGAACTTTTTAATCTACAAATGTATGAAAATAACTTAATATAATTACTTTTGCTCCCAAAATATTCAGGTGCATGACTATTTCCGAACTATATTTATTATATCTGCAGCGCCCGACAGTAACTACGGATAGCAGAACGTGTCCTTCCGGTTCTATCTTTTTCGCTTTAAAAGGCGAATCGTTTGACGGTAATACTTTTGCAGAAAAAGCGCTTCTGTCAGGATGCGCCTATGCCGTTGTAGATGACGCTTCGGTCGTAAAAGGTAATCGTATGATATTGGTCGACGACGTATTAAGTACATTACAACAGATTGCTTATACGCATCGCAAAGCGTTGGGTATTCCCGTTATAGGAATTACAGGCACAAATGGAAAAACAACGACAAAAGAGCTTACTGCAGCCATATTATCACAAAAATACAATGCCCTGTATACTCTTGGAAACTTTAACAACCATATCGGAGTACCGTTGACTCTGCTTCGCCTGACAAACGAACACGAAATAGCCGTTATTGAGATGGGAGCAAATCATCCCGGCGAAATCAGTGAACTTGCAAATATCGCTTACCCTGATTACGGACTTATTACAAACGTCGGATATGCACATCTTGAAGGATTCGGCTCATTTGAAGGAGTGATAAAAACCAAAGGCGAATTATATGATTTCTTACGAAAAACAAACGGATCTATTTTCATAAACCAGGAGAACGAATATCTCGCAGGTATTGCCGGAAATCTAAAGAAAATAACATACGGGGAGATCGCTTCGGTAAAAAATCCTGCCCCGGTAAACAATCCGGGTCCTTTTATCGGAGGGAAAACGTATCGTCGTCATCCGTTTTTCTCATTTCAATGGCAACAACAGGGCAAAGCGATTCAAAACGTCAGTACAAATCTGATTGGCGACTACAATTTATGGAATGCTCTTGCTGCAATCGCTATTGGCGTTTATTTTGGCGTTTCACCGGAGCAAATAAACAAAGCCATAGAAACTTACGAACCGACAAACAATCGTTCGCAACGAAAGATAACGAAACACAACGAACTTATTATAGATACATATAATGCAAATCCAAGTAGTATGCGTGTCGCACTCGAAAATTTTGCGGCGATGAAATCATCCCCAAAAGCCGTAATACTCGGAGATATGCGCGAACTCGGAGAAAAGAGTCCGGAGCTGCATGCCGATATTGTAAAGCAAATCGAATGCGATGGTTTTGATAAAGTATTGTTATGTGGCGAACAATTTTCCGGTACCGGACAAAAATACACATGCTTTCCATCCGTTGAAAAGCTGAACGAATACCTTGAAAACAATCCTCTGCAAGGCTATCATATATTGATAAAAGGCTCTCGCGGCATCCATCTTGAGAAAACAATCGATAAGCTATAAATATTACGTATCTGCTTGTAAAAACGTCAAACGAATGGGAAACTTAATCACTTACCTGCCGGAAAAGGGATTTTCTTTAAACGATATTGAACAACTCTTATTTGAAGAAAATAAAATAAAGTTGTCAGCTAAATCTATTCAAAAAGTAAATCATTGCTATACTTTTCTGAAAAACTACTCCAAAGATAAAATCATATACGGCATCAATACCGGATTCGGACCTATGGCTCAGTATCGGGTTGACGATAATCATTTGAAACAGTTACAATATAACATCATACGAAGCCATTCGACAGGGGCCGGCAATCCCCTCGCGCCCATCTATGTAAAAGCGTCGATGATTGCACGATTATCGACATTTCTTCAGGGATACTCGGGCGTTCACACAGATCTTGTAAATCTCATAACCGAATTTATCAATCGCGACGTCTATCCGTACATACCCGAACACGGAAGCGTTGGAGCTAGCGGCGACCTGGTACAGTTGGCCCACATTGCACTCACGCTTATCGGCGAAGGCGAAGTGTTTTATAAAGGAAAACTGACGCCGACGGTCGAAGCGCTAAAAGCCGAAAAACTGAAACCTTTTGATATTCACATACGTGAAGGCCTTTCCGTAACAAACGGCACTTCTGTAATGACCGGTATCGGACTCGTAAACCTGATCTATTCCAAACGTTTACTCAAGTGGGCCATTCTTGCCTCTGTCATGATGAACGAAATTGCATCTTCCTATGATGATCTGATGTCGCCTGTATTAAACGGAGCCAAACGACATAAAGGACAGCAAATCGTTGCAAAAATGATGCGGGAATGGTCCGCCGGAAACAAAACCATGAAAAAGCGCGAGATCGAATTATATGACGGCGGCAACACGGAAAAAATCTTCAAACACAAAGTACAACCTTATTATTCGTTGCGATGCGTACCACAGGTATTGGGGCCTGTGTCAGATGAAATAGAAAATGCGGAAAAAGTACTTATTAACGAACTTAATTCGGCCTGCGACAATCCGATTATCGATCCTCAATCAAAATATGTATATCATGGAGGAAATTTTCACGGCGACTATATTTCTTTTGAAATGGATAAATTGAAAATAGCCGTAACCAAAATGATCATGCTTATCGAACGCCAGTTAAATTATTTATTTCACAACCGTATAAACGACAACATATTACCTCCGTTCGTCAACCTTGGCGCCCTCGGATTGAACTACGGGCTACAGGCGAGTCAGTTTACCGCCACTTCCACAACAGCCGAATGTCAGACGTTATCCAATCCGATGTATGTCCACAGCATACCCAATAACAACGACAATCAGGATATTGTAAGCATGGGAACAAATTCCGCATTGATAGCCAAAACAATTGTAGAGAATGGATACCAGGTGATGTCAATACATTTCATGGCAATTGTTCAGGCTATCGATTATCTGAAAATACAAAATCAGTTATCTGAAAAAACACATGCCGTTTATAATGAAATTCGGTCATTCTTTCCTATCTTTGCCGACGATACGCCTAAATATAAGGATATCGAAATGATGAAAAATTATTTGACGACTAAAAATTTATAATAAACAATGAGAGTTCCCGGAAAGTACTACGATGAAGTTTTTAATTTTAAAGGACAATGGGATGTGCCATCAAAATGCGGTTTAAAAATCGTAAAAAACAATGGAAAGACATGTATTATTGTAACGGAATTATATCAGGATAATTCCGGAACATCCATTACATATGCCGGATATTCTCTGTTCAAACAGATTTGTGAAAACAAAAGACTATCTGAAAACGAAGTTATCTATTTCGAATGTAATCCCGATACCAATTCCAAATTGTCTTTTTATGATGAAGAATTTTTCGAAGTTACATTTCCTGAAGTTAACGGAGGAAGCGGCAGACCGGCATACAGGCAACTTTCTGCAGATGAGGTAAAATCCTTATTTGTTTAATTAAGTATGAGTTTAATACCTGATATAGAGAAACAACCACAATCGGTAATCAAACAGTTTCAGGAAGAAAAATTAGCGCTAATGCTGGATTATCTTTCTGAACATTCGCTTTTTTATAAAAAACTGTTTAAAAAAAATCATATTGACATTAAAAAAATCAGAAAAACGGAAGACCTGAAAGATATTCCATTTACCGGTAAAGCCGATTTACAGCTATACAACGATGAGTTTATTTGTGTTTCCAGAGATAAAATCATCGATTATATTACTACTTCGGGAACACTGGGCGATCCGGTTACATTCGCGATGACAGACGCAGATTTGAATCGCCTGGCGTATAACGAAAAGATCTCTTTTTTATGCGCAGGGGCTCAGCCTGGAGATATCTTTCAACTGATGACTACCATCGACAAGCGCTTCATGGCCGGACTTGCTTATTTTCTGGGAATCAGGCTACTTGGCGCAGGCATCGTCCGTGTTGGCAACGGAATACCTGAATTACAATGGGATACGATTGAACGAATACGTCCGAATACAATTATAGTAGTGCCGTCGTTCATTCCCAGAATAATTAAATATGCAGAAAATAAAGGGATCGATTATAAAAATTCAAGCATAAAGAAAGCGGTTTGTATAGGTGAAAACCTGCGACGGCAGGATTTCTCGCTGAATCTGCTCGGACAACGGATCAAGGATATGTGGGATATCGAACTTTATTCCACTTATGCATCGACAGAAATGGCTACAACATTCACGGAATGTCAGTTCGGATGTGGCGGTCACCATCATCCGGAACTTATTATCTGCGAATTGGTCAATGAAAGCGGAATACCTGTCGAGGAAGGTAAAACCGGCGAACTGGTAATCACCACGCTGGGAGTGGAGGGTATGCCATTGTTACGTTTCAAAACCGGCGATCTTGCAAGTTTCCACTACGAACCATGCCGTTGCGGACGAACGACCATGCGCATAAGCCCTATTGTCGGACGTAGAAATCACATGGTGAAGTACAAAGGAACATCGCTCTACCCGCCGGCTGTTTTCGACGTCCTCGACCATACTCCATACATAGAAAACTACGTAATGACGGTCAATGACAACGAATATGGCAACGATCGTATTATCATCAAAGTAGGGCTTAACGCACATTCGTCATCCGACATAATCAAGGAATTGAAAGACCGTTTTCGCGCACGTATACGCGTAGCGCCCGAAATAGAGATTTGCCCGATAGACGAAATCAAGAAAATCAATTTTCCGGATATGAGCCGTAAACCCATCAAATTTATTGACAACCGAAAACATATAGACTATCATGCAGAATAAGTTCGACGACATACGCCCTTATGATCCTTCGGAAATACCGCCGGCAATGCGACGCATTGCAGAAAGCGAATATTTCGGGATATTGTCGCAATATGTTTTCCCGAATAAAAACATAGAAGACATAAGGGATATGGTACGTCATATACGTACTACGGACGAGTTTCAGAAAAAGGTCATGTATCAGGCAAACCGGCAAATCCTCCATTCGATAACAGACCTCTCTTTTGAGGGACTCGACCAACTGGATCCGCAAAAGAATTATCTGTTTGTCTCCAATCATCGGGATATTATGCTTGATTCCTCTTTGTTTCAATACATTCTTCACTGTAATGGCTTCAGAACCACGGAAATAACATTCGGAAGCAACCTGATGAATTCGCAGTTAGTAGTAGATATCGGTAAAGCAAATAAAATGTTCAAGGTAATACGCAGTAGCAATATCCGTGATTTTCTGAAAAACTCGATGCACCTGTCCGAATATATCCGATATACCATCAAAGAAAAAGGAGAATCCATCTGGATTGCACAACGTAACGGACGCACAAAAGACGGAAATGACGCCACTGACCAGGGCATTATTAAAATGTTCTGCATGAGCAAATCATCCGATCCGATCAACTCTGTAGACGAACTGAATATTGTTCCTGTCGCCATATCTTATCAGATAGAGCCATGCGATATTCTGAAGACACGCGAACTATACCTGTCGCAATTTTGCGACAGGTATATCAAACAATCCGGAGAAGACTTGAACAGTATCCTCACCGGCATCATGCAGCAAAAAGGATATGTTAACATAAGTTTCTGCAAGCCTGTCATGAAAAAAGAACTTGAATTCGATCATAAAATACCCAACGAATTTTACAAAAACGTTGCAGCGCTTATAGATAAACGTATATACGGGCATTATAAATTATATAATAATAATTATATAGCGCATGATATGCGCTCGGGGAAAACCGCCTGTTCGGAGAATTACACAAAAGAAGAAAAAGAAGTTTTTGTTATGCGCTATAATTATATGCTTGACCAAATCGACGGAAACAAAGAGACTTTGACGTCTATCTTTTTAGGAATATATGCCAATCCCGTAGATAATGCGGATAATTTAAATAACCGGTAAATATGAAAATAGATGGACAGTATTAAATTTCAGTACCTTTCCCTGCCGGAGATAAAGGCTTATCAGGAAAAGAAAATGGCCGAAACGCTTGAGTATGTAAATACCCGTTCTCCTTTTTACAAAGATGTGTTTGCCAAAGAGAAAATCGACGTCTCAAAAATCAAATATATAGAAGATTTGCAGCAAATACCCGTCACGACGAAGCAGGATCTGCAATTACGTAATATGGATTTTTTATGCGTGCCTGCTACGGAGATTCGCGACTATGTGACGACTTCCGGCACACTCGGCGAACCGGTCGCCTTTGCCGATACGGAAAACGACCTGCGGCGTCTTGCTTTGAGCGAATATCTGTCATATGAATTCGCAGGATGTAAACCTTCCGATATCTTCCAGCTGATGGCAACCATCGACCGCTGCTTTATGGCAGGACATGCATGCCTGCTGGGAAGTCTGAAATTCGGATCGGGAATAATACGCGTCGGAAACGGAATCCCCGAATTACAATGGAACACCATACAACGCATCAATCCTACAGTTTGTATATGCGTTCCATCTTTCCTGCTTAAACTTATCGATTTCGCCAAAAGACGCCATATCGATTACCGCAATTCATCCATAAAACGCGCTATTTGCGTTGGCGAAACAGTTCGTACAAATGACCACCAATATAATATTCTCGGAGAAAAAATTCACGCCTTATGGCCTGAGCTTTCCATGCGCGTAAACTACGCATCAACAGAGATGCAATCTTCATTTAATGAGTGTGAAAAAGAATGTGGCGCGCACCATAAACCCAATCTTACCATTGTCGAATTCCTTGACGACAACAACCAACCCGTAAAAGCCGATGAACCCGGCGAAATCACAATTACCACTCTTGGCGTGGAAGGCATGCCTCTGATACGTTTTAAAACCGGAGATGTTTGCTATCGTTTTGAGGAACCCTGCACATGCGGACGAAATTCCTTACGCTTAGGTCCTATCCTCGGCCGCAAAGGACAAATGATCAAATATAAAGGAACCACCCTTTATCCGGCCGCATTATATGATATTCTTGAAAATATTCCGGATGTGGAAAACTATATCGTCGAAGTATATACCAATACGATTGGAACAGACGGAATACGCATCCTTGTAGGCAGTCCGAACAACAGCGACTATTTTATAAAACACATCAAAGATTTATTCCGCTCAAAAATCCGTGTCGCTCCCGATGTGGTATTTGAACCCATCGAATTAATCGCAAAAAAACAAATGCCTCCTGCCAGTCGCAAACTGATAAAGTTTTTTGATTACAGAGAAAATAAAGAATAATAGCGTCTTTCACATAAGCCGCGCCGCCGCTCCACAATGGCGCACCGAGGCGCATACCCGCATACCCGCATACCCGCATACCCGCATGCCGCCGCGCCGCCGCGCCGCTCGAACTAAACTTAATCAATTTACATTGAAGTCCGAAAGACTTCAATGTAAATTGTGCTTTTTTATTGTACGAAACAAGCGTGATAAATCATTATCATACAAGGTAGTATTGGAGTTCTGACATTACCAGACTGTCTCCGGTCAATAAAGAGCAAGAATCCTGTCCAGACGGTCGCTCAAATCTTTAAGTTCTTCGGGCGTCGAAGAATTGCCCTGTTCGGTAGTTAACCAGCCTCCGCTGTAATGACGCTTTATTTCGGACATCACTTCTTTCCAGCGCACATCGCCCTCTGTCAGTTTCACGTTGAAGCCCGCCCAGCGACCCTGTTTATCTGCGATTTGCCGGCTAAATTCCTTAACATGTATGCGTCCTATCTGATTCCCCAGCGTTGCAATCCAATGTTCGGGCCAGCCGTACACGAGTATGTTCCCGCAATCAAAATAAGAACCTACATAGCGGCTGTTGAACTGGCTGATGTACATACGCATTTCAACCGGACTAAGCAGGAAATTGTTCCATACATTTTCAATACATATTTTAACCTGCATCTTTTCAGCCAGCGGCGTCAATTCTTTGATACATTCCGTCGAATACTTCCAGCAGTCCTCGTAAGCAGTATTTTCGTCCACCCTGCCCGGCACAAGCAAAACCGCATCAGCGCCATACGCCTGTGCATCCTCCATCGCTATCGTCATATTCTCTATGCCTTTGCGGCGGACGCTCGCTTCCGGATGAGACATCAGGCTTTCCCAGTGTTTGGAATTGCATACGCTCGAAGCTTTAAGACCGGTAGCTTTCATTGCATCTATCACTTCATTGCGGTCCATGTGACTGTTCGGTTCGATACCGTCAAAACCGGCGGCTTTGATAGCTTTACATTTTTCGAGTACGGAACCTTTCAACCCGACGGTACCCCACATGATGGATTTAAGCAGGGGCGACTTGTTTTCCGAAACTCCCGCAGCAAGGTTTCCGCTTTCCGGCGATGATGTTTTTGATGGTAATGCCGTTTTGCCGGCAATCTGTCCGGCGGCAGGGAAAAAATTTCCTGTTGAGGCAACAGATAATGTTCCGGCAGTGAACAGCGTCTGTTTAATAAAATTCCTTCGTTTCATTTGCTTGTAGTTTTATCATTATACAACCGGCGTGCCGGCAAAAGGTATCTCTTCCGATATTCCGGCGACAGGTCCAAACGTATATGTTTCCGGTCCCAGCTTCATCGTCGACGACAGGATTTCGTCCCATGTGACAAACTTGCCGGTATAGGCGGATATGCGTCCCATTATAGTCATCATGACAGACTGCACATGCTTGTCCGCATCATTGACGGGTTTATTGTTGCGTATCGCCGCAACAAGCCGGACATGTTCCGCTACAAAAGGGTTAAGGACAGCCGCCGACTGATCGGCGTCGTCTTTTTGCGGGTATGGATATTTCCACGCTACCGTTCCATCAAGGTTAAATATCGTATCAAAGCAGTTCGTATAACCTTTCGTTCCGTAAACCAGGACGCTGTGATCATTATCGCAGCCGGAAATCTGGCGCGAGGTGCAATGTGCATGTATTCCGTT
>JAIROL010000099.1 GCA_031257565.1 Tannerella sp.
GATATTTACCATCCTTATAGTGACAGTCTTACAGAAAATGCACGGAACATTCCCGTTTACAACATTCACGAAATGCTTGCCGAAAAAATACGGGCTTTGATACAACGTTCCTACACTGCTCCGCGCGACTATTACGATATATGGTACTTGAGCAAACGTATGGAAAACATTGACTGGCAAAAAGTCGTGGACGCTTTTAAAATAAAAACCGCTTACAAGGGACTTACGTTTTCCGGAATCAACCAATTTATCAATGAGGATAACGACCGCGTGCTGAAGGCTGCATGGAAAAACAGCCTGGGACATCAGATATGCAATGATAAATTGACAGATTATAACACGGTTAGAAATGAACTGCTCGCTCTTTTCGAACAAATATTCAATTGAAAAATCTACGAAAACACCACAAAGCACGCCTGTTTTATCAAGCCAGGATGGGATGCGCGTGTGGATTACGAATCAATGCAGCGTAACTGCAATTGTACCTCGAATACGGAAGTAAGCGCGACAGGGTTGCCCTGATTTTTATTTCATGCGCTTGGAAAACCCGAGTTTTTCATGTAATTTTGCGGTCAAAAATCTGATTGCAAATGGAAGCAAAACATTTCAAACGAACTCTTATCACGTCAGCGCTGCCCTATGCCAACGGGCCTGTTCATATAGGCCACCTTGCAGGCGTTTACGTGCCTGCCGACATTTATGCGCGTTATCTCCGTCTCAAAGGAGAGGACGTTTTATTCATCGGAGGTTCAGACGAGCATGGAGTTCCTATTACCATACGGGCCAAAAAAGAAAATGTTACGCCGCAGGATATCGTGGACCGCTATCATAACATCATCAAAAAATCATTCAAGGATTTCGGTATCACATTTGATATCTATTCAAGGACAACATCCGAAATCCATCGTCAGGTGGCGTCGGATTTTTTCCGTACGCTTTACGACAAAGGCGTATTTATAGAAAAAACCAGCGAGCAGTATTACGATGAAGAAGCAAAACAGTTTCTTGCAGACCGTTATATAACAGGTACCTGCCCTCACTGCGGAAACGAATACGCTTATGGAGATCAATGCGAAGCTTGTGGCTCTTCATTAAGCCCGACAGAGCTGAAGAACCCCAAATCGACAATCAGCGGAAACAGTCCGGTAATGCGCGAAACAAAACACTGGTATCTGCCGCTCGACCAATACGAACCGTTCCTGCGAAAATGGATCCTGGAGGATCATAAAGAATGGAAACCAAATGTTTACGGCCAGTGCAAAAGCTGGCTGGATATGGGATTGCAACCCCGCGCCGTAAGCCGCGATCTCGACTGGGGTATACCCGTCCCGGTAGAAGGAGCTGAAGGAAAAGCGCTGTACGTATGGTTCGACGCTCCCATCGGTTACATATCAAATACAAAAGAGTTGCGCCCGGACGACTGGGAAAAGTGGTGGAAAGATCCCGAAACCAAACTTGTCCATTTTATCGGAAAAGATAATATCGTTTTTCACTGCATCGTTTTCCCGACCATGCTCAAAGCCGAAGGATCGTTCATTTTACCGGAAAACGTGCCGGCAAACGAATTCCTGAATCTTGAAGGCTACAAAATATCGACGTCGCGTAACTGGGCGGTGTGGCTCAACGAGTATCTGGAAGATATGCCGGGTAAACAGGATGTGTTACGTTATGTGCTGACGGCCAATGCCCCCGAAACAAAGGACAATGATTTTACATGGAAAGATTTCCAGGCGCGTAACAACAATGAACTGGTAGCCATCCTGGGGAATTTCGTTAACCGCGTATTAGTCCTCGTCGGTAAATACTTCGAAAATAAGGCTCCCCGGCGCGGCAAACTGACGGACTACGACAAAGAAACGCTCAATGAATTCGCAAACGTAAAAGCTGATCTCGAAAAACTCCTTGACGCTTATCATTTCCGCGATGCGCAAAAAGAGGCGATGAACCTGGCGCGTACAGGCAATAAGTACCTGGCGGATACGGAACCCTGGAAATTCGCAAAAACCGATAGGGAACGTGTCGCTACCATCCTGAACATCTCGCTTCAGATAACGGCAAATCTGTCAATCGCTTTTGAACCGTTCCTTCCTTTCAGCATGAAAAAACTCAATCACATGCTAAACGTAGACCCGTTAGGGTGGAACAAACTGGGATCAACGGAATTGATCGAAGCAGATCATCAACTTGGTACAACAGCGCTTCTTTTTGAAAAAATCGAAGACGATATAATCGAAAAACAGATTCAAAAACTCCTCGATACAAAAAAAGCAAACGAAGCGGCGGAGAAGCAAACGACTCCTGTCCGTGAAACAATCGCCTTTGACGACTTTACAAAGCCGGATATACGCGTAGGCGCCGTACTGGAATGTATGAAAGTTCCAAAAGCCGACAAACTGTTACAATTTAAAATTGACGACGGGCTTGGCGGAAGGACTATTATCTCCGGCATTGCCAACTATTACCAACCTGAAGAATTGATTGGTAAACAGGTTTGTTTTATCGCCAATCTTGCCCCACGCAAGATTAAAGGCATTACGTCGGAAGGTATGATCCTCTCGGCTGAAAATGCGGACGGCAGTCTTTCGGTTATCATGCCGGAAAAAAATGTTTCACCGGGTAGTGAAGTAAAATAATATGACGATTCAAATGGTTGACTTAAGCAGTCAGTATCTGCGTCTGAAAAACGAAATAGATCCGGCGGTACAGGATGTTTTTAAAAGCGCGGAGTTTATAAACGGCGCTCCTGTCCGCTCTTTCTGCGAACGATTGTCCTCATACATGAACGTTCCGCACGTCATACCATGCGGAAACGGCACGGACGCATTACGCATCGTATTACAAGCGCTCCATATCGGACCCGAAAACGATGTGATAGTCCCTGCATTCACCTATATTGCGCCGATTGAAGCCGTCGCATCCGCAGGAGCCTTGCCGGTCGTGATTGACGTTAACCCAAAAACATTCAATATCGATCCCGAACTGTTTGAAAGAGCAATAACCGCCCGCACAAAAGCGATCATCGCCGTACATCTCTTTGGCCAGGCATGCGATATGGAAACGATCCGGAAAATAGCCGACAAATACAAACTGATCGTTATTGAAGATAATGCGCAGTCGCTTGGCGCATCCTATATTTTCAATGACGGACAAGCCCAAAAACTCGGGACAATAGGAAAGATCGGCATCACGTCTTTTTTCCCTACAAAACCTCTTGCCTGCTATGGCGACGGAGGCGCAATCTTCACTTCCGACGGAGAACTGGCCGAACAGATCCGGCTGCTTGCAAACCACGGACAAACTCAAAAATATCATCACAAAATAATCGGTTGCAACTCGCGTCTGGACACCGTACAGGCTGCCATACTCAACGTAAAACTCAACTATATGGACGAATTTACGAAACGCCGTGCAGAGCTTGCCGAACGATACGATCAGACCCTGAACAGCTGCCCGAATATCCTGTTACCGGAAAAAGCCCCTTATTCCACCCATGTATATCATCAATATACGATTCAGGTACAAAATAATAAACGCGACGCTTTAAAATCTTATCTGGCTGAAAAAGGCATACCCTCCATGATCTATTATCCATTGCCCGTACACGAACAGGAAGGCTATAAATGGAGCGCCCGCCCGTTCGGAAACCTGAACGAATCAAAACGCTTGTGCGACGAAGTATTATCTCTGCCAATTCATTCGGAGATGACAGATGACATGCAAACATATATTATCGAAACGATCGAGCAATTCTGCTTTGAATAAATCTATTTGCTGTTTTTTTGCATTTAAAATACATGTTAATTTGTTTCTTTAATGCAAGATTGAATGCAGACGCCGCCTCAAAAGTATAGAACTAAAAAAAAATTTTGTATTTTACTCGGTTTGCACTACATTTGCCGACGCAGAAACAGATGATACCTTAACAATATAAAACCCGTCGACTCGTTTTGTTTTGTATTTGGTTTGCATTATTTTTGTATGTTTTTGTCGCCCCGCAGATGGGAGTGACGGGGATTTGTTATATTTGAACCATTCTTAAAAAATGAGAATAATCCGTTTTGCAGTAATAGGATGCGGACATATCGGAAAACGTCATGCGGAAATGATTTCCCGGGAAACCGGCGCCGAGCTTGTCGCGCTTTGCGACGTTAAACCGAAAGACGAGCTTGGTATCCGGGATTACCATGTTCCGTTTTTCAGTAATATGGATGATCTGTTAAATAGCGGAATCCGGTTTGACGTACTCAATATATGTACTCCAAACGGGCTACATGCTTCCATGGCGCTGGCGGCCATCAAATCCGGTTATCATGTAGTGATCGAAAAACCGATGGCGCTAACCGTTCCTGACGCCGAGAAAATAGTTTTCGCCGGACTAAAATACCGGAAACAGGCTTTTTGCGTGATGCAAAACCGTTATTCTCCACCGTCTGTATGGATAAAAGAGATGATAGAATCCGGCCGGTTGGGAAAAATATACATGGTACAACTCAATTGCTACTGGAACCGCGACAACCGTTATTATACGCCTGAAGGATGGCATGGGACGGCGGAACTTGACGGAGGTACGCTTTTCACGCAATTTTCGCATTTTATCGATATTATGTACTGGCTTTTCGGCGATATAACAGATATACAAGCGCGTTTTGCAGATTTCAACCATGAGGGAATGACTGATTTTGAAGATTCGGGAATGATTAATTTTCGTTTTATTGAAAGCGATGGCGTCGGTTCTCTGAATTATTCCACTTCCGTATGGGACAAAAACCTCGAAAGCAGCATGTTAATTATTGCAGAGAACGGAAGCGTTAAAATAGGCGGACAATACATGGACAAAGTCGAATACTGTCACATCAAAGACTATGAAGCGCCTGACCTGGAACCTACAAACCCGGGCAACGATTACGGGGCGTACAAAGGATCCGCCCGGAATCACCACTTCGTAATCCGCAATGTGGTAAATGTTCTTTCCGAAAATCCATCCGAGACGATCACGACAAATATCCTCGAAGGAATGAAAGTGGTCGATATAATAGAACGTATTTATAAGAAAAAAGAGTGAAAACCTATCAAAGAGGTCTTAATCATACATGAGATTTCAGGAAAAGCAAAAGAACATTCCGGAACCATCTCTAAAAGACAAAACGGCTAAAGGGCTTTTTTGGGGAGGTATGAGTAGTGGATTACAACAAATCTTTCAACTCATTTTCGGAATTGTAATGCTTAGTCTTCTTGATCCTGAAGATTTCGGAATAGTTGGTTTATTAGCTATTTTCCTGGCAATTGCTGTTTTAACGCAAGACGGAGGATTTGCCATTGCATTGATAAACAGAAAAGAAATCCGATATGAGGATTACAACGCCGTCTTTTGGTTTAACATCATAATCAGTTCTGTGCTCTATATCATTTTATTTTTTTCCGCTCCCCTCATTTCTCATTTCTACAATACTGATATACTGACCCGGGTAGCTCGTGTCTTCTTCCTCTCTTTTCTATTTATCGGGATCGGGAACGCACACTACGCATACATGTCAAAAACGCTAATGGTAAAGGAAAAAGCGACCATTGACGTCATCTCTTTACTGGTATCGGGAATAACAGGCATTATCATGGCGTATAAAGGGTTTGCCTACTGGGCGATCGTTCTGCAAAGTACATCTTATTTCTTCATTTCCACGTCAATGAAATGGTTCTACGTTTCCTGGAAACCTTCGCTCAACATAAATCTAAAACCTCTCAAACACATGTTCTCTTTCAGCATAAACCTGTATCTTACAAATATTTTCTCGAAAATTTCGGAAAATATCTTTTCCGTATTATTAGGTAAATTCTATGATACAAAAGACATTGTTGGTTATTATACTCAAGGACATAAATGGTCTGTTATGGGAGGAACATTTGTTTCGGGAATGCTTAATTCTGTAGCAATGCCTGTTTTTGTTCAGATAAATGAAGAAAAAGACCGGCAGAGAAAAGCCTTTAGAAAAATGCTTCGTTTCGGAGCGTTAATATCTTTCCCTTCATTATTAGGGTTATTTTTTGTCGGAAAAGATTTTCTTTTAATAATCGCAAACGGTGACAAATGGCAACCGGCAACCCCATTTTTACAACTCTTTTGTCTTTGGTATTCCGTTTATTTTATCTGGTCGCTATACACAAACATGTTACTGACGCACAAAAAATCCAATATTTATATGTGGGGGACAATCCTTACTGCAATCTCGCAGTTAATCTCAATAACCATTCTATTCCTCCTCAAATGCAGCATCCAGCAAATGGTAATAGCGCATATCGGTATCTATTTCATGAGCCTTTTATTCTGGCAATATTTCATCCATAAATTAATAGGATTAAAATTCTCTCATGTCATAAGGGATATCGCGCCTTATCTTACGATAAGCATCGGATGCATACTTATTTCCTGGTTCGTAACAAAAGGGATTGAAAACATATACGTAAGATTTACTTTGAAAATAATAATAACAGCGATTTTATACATTACTATCGTTTGGAAAAGTAATTCTACTATCATACGGGAAAGCTATGCGTTTTTTCAAAGAAAACCAACCAAATACACCAATGAATAAAATCAAAACGATCATCACAAAAGTTTCGTTAACCCTACAAGGATTCGTCCGGTATTTCAAAAATAAACGTATTCAAAAGGAAATCCTATATTACAATTGATGATTTTTTTCGAGATAGAGAAGAAAAGCCAACCTTTATTAAAATTGATGTAGAAGGCGCTGAAATACAAGTATTAAATGGTATGAAACAACTGATAAATTCAGGTAATAAAACAAAAATAGCCATTTGCACATATCACAAACCGAATGATTATAAAGACATTACCGATTATATCTCAGGAGTCGGAATGACTTATAGTACAAGTAAGAATTACATGCTTTTTGATGATAAGAAACCTTTCTTCAGAAGAGGTTTGATCAGGGCAATCAGATAAATATCAATGATAAAGAACATATGTCTAAACATTACAAAAAAATATGATGTATCATACTCCTATTCTGTTTTTGATTTTCAACAGACCGGATACGACCGCTAAAGTCTTTGAACGTATTTGCCGGATAAAACCGGCGAAACTTTATGTCGCTGCAGACGGGCCGCGCGAAAACCGTCCCGGAGAAACACAACAATGTATGCAAACACGCGCTGTCATCGCACAAATAGACTGGCCATGCGAATTAAAAACGTTATACCGCGACAAAAACCTCGGCTGCAGGATGGCCGTTTCGGAAGCGATCAGCTGGTTTTTCGAACAGGAGGAATATGGCGTTATTCTGGAAGACGACTGTTTGCCGGATTTATCCTTCTTCCCGTTTTGTGAAGAACTGCTGATAAAATACAAGGATGACGATCGAATCGGCCACATCGGCGGAAATTGTTTTTTCCCGTCTCTTCTCAGTAATAGTCTGAGCTATGACTTTTGCTCCTTCGCACATATCTGGGGATGGGCGTCCTGGAGAAGGGTCTGGAAAAATTTCGATGTGGATTTCAAATATTGGGAAGAGGCCAGAAAGGATAAAAACAAGAAAAAAAATCTATTGAAAAACACAAGGGAATTACTCTATTTCTCCTCTTATATATCGGACGCCATAGGTGAAAACAAGGGAATGAAGATATGGGATGTTCAATATTTCTTTATGCTAAGGGTACAAAATCAATTATCAATCTATCCCGCATTAAATTTGGTAACAAATCTCGGACTGAATCACCCGCATGCAACAAATACTCAAAACAGCGGGACGAAAGGTTGCATTCCGGCATCGACCATGCCGTTTCCTCTCAAACATCCCCGATATGTAATGGAAAACCGGACTATCAACAAGTACGTCATGAAATACAACTTCTTCTCATACCGAAGAATACTCAGGTATCTGTTAAATGATTACTAATAAAATCAAAATGAGGATGATATGAACATTTTTTTCTATGATATAATCCCTCTGGAACAAAGATATAAAGAATGGACAAATCTAAACTATCCGGGACATTTGCTATACGGATTAACCCACATGCGCAAATACGGAATCAATTGCGTATTTAAAAACATACCTTTTAATCCATACAAATACAGGCTACGCTTATCCATCTATAATTTAATCAGATATATCAGTATCCGGAAAAAGATCGACGCTATCTACGGCGTAACGTTCAAGGGCATTGAATTTATCATCTTCCTGCATGCATTAGGCGTCATACGGAAACCGGTTATCGTATGGCACCATACAGCCGTTGTCATCCCGAGAAATCCGATCCGAAAAAAGGTTTCCAACTTTTTTTACAAAGGATTCGACAAGCTGTTCTTCTTCAGTGAAAAACTGAGAACGGATTCTTTGAAAACAGGAAAAGTCAACAAAAACCAAACGACAGTCATACATTGGGGAGCAGACCTGAATTTTTATGACTCGCTTTTAAAAGACAGAAAGACAGAAGATTCTTTCGTATCGACAGGCAGGGAAAACAGAGATTTTCCGACATTGATAAAAGCATTTGACCGGCTGCCCTACAAATGCGATATTTATACAAGTAGACATATCGGAAACAATAATTATAAGAAAATATTAGAAAAGGCAGGAATCCTAAATATTCCAAATGTAAGGGTACATTTTGTTAATTCAAGCGCAAAAAGGATGGCCGAAATTGTAAATAACGCATATGGAGTAGTGATCTGCTGTCTTGACTATCCTTATACGGTAGGGTTAACGACGCTGGTTGAAGCGCTTGCGTTAGGATTACCGGTTATAACAACAGATAATCCGGCTTATCCCATTGATGTGGAAAAAGAAAACGTCGGTATCAAAGCGCCGTATGGAGATATTGATGCATGGGTCCATGCAATCAAGACGTTGCAGGAAAGCCCGGAAAAAAGACGGCTGTTCGGAGAAAACGGACGCACGCTCGCCGAAAAAAGATATAATCTGGAAATATACGCCCGGGAAATTGCTTCCGAGTTATTATCTTTCTGTAAACCAAATAAATGAAGATAATCCTGCTAAATACATTTGAGCTTAACGGCGGCGCGGCAATAGCCTGCAACCGGCTGGCAATAGCGCTGCGGAAAAACGGCGTTGAAGCAAAAGTACTCGTGCGGGACAAACAAACCGATAATGATCATACGATTTCCGTAAATAAAAGTATCCTCACAAAAACGCTCAACAAACTACGATTCCGGGAGGAACGTCTTCTTATCTGGATACGCAACCGCTTTTCAAAAAATAATCTTTTTGCCGTTTCTATTGCCAACACCGGTATAGACATAAGCAAAGAAAAAGAAATAAAGGAAGCGGATATCATTCATATACATTGGATTAATCAGGGATTCTTATCCTTGCAGGACCTAAAAAAACTAACGGCTTTGGAAAAACCGATTGTGTGGACAATGCACGACCAGTGGCCATATACCGGTATTTGTCATTATACAAGCGGATGCGACAGATTCGCGGAGGTCTGTTCCTGCTGTCCTAAATTGAAGAATCCCGGAAAAAATGACCTGTCGTACAAAATTTTCAAAAGGAAAATGAAATTATACCAGTCCAATACGTTCACATTCGCAGGTTGCAGCAGATGGATTGCAAACGAAGCAAAAAAAAGCGGTTTATGTCGCAAAGCAAAAATTGTCTCTATTCCAAATCCCATCGATACGGCCATCTACGATAAACAAGATAAAATGGAGGCCAGAAAATTATTTGACCTGCCCCTAAGCGAAAAACTGATACTTTTCGGCGCATGCAAAGTAACAGACAAAAGAAAGGGTTTCGATTACATGAAAAAAGCATGCGACCTGTTATACAAAAAAAATATTCTTGAGAAAAAGGACGTCGCGATTGTCGTCTTCGGAGGAAAAACAAATGAGATAGAATCTTTACTGCCTTACAATATCCATCCTGTAGGATACGTTAATGATGTAAAAACAATGGCGAATCTGTACAGCGCTGTCGATTTATTCCTCATGCCGTCTCTGGAAGACAATCTGCCGAACACGATCATGGAGGCCATGTCGTGCGGCGTTCCTTGCGTAGGGTTTGATACGGGAGGAATACCCGAAATGATCGATCATAAGAAAAACGGATACATCGCCGGTTATAAAAACGCCGAAGATCTGGTAGAAGGGATCCGTTGGATCTTAAAGGAGGCGGATTATCATGAAATCTCCATCAATGCGCGCCGGAAAGTAATTGAAGAATACGGCGAAAACAAAGTCGCCAAACAATATATAGATCTTTACAACCGTTTATTGCATTAATCCAAACCAAATGCTACAGCCTGTCTTTTCCGTCATAACAGTTACATACAATGCCGAAAAAGTATTGGAAAAGACGCTCTTGAGCGTACTGAATCAATCATACAAACATATTGAATACCTCATTGTCGATGGAGCATCGTCCGACAAAACGACAGCCATGGCTACGCGATATAAAACGCTGGCTACGGACCTGGACGGATTTGAAATCGTTTCGGAACCGGATAACGGATTGTATGACGCCATGAATAAAGGCTTAAAAAAAGCCACCGGAGACTATGTATGGTTTCTGAATGCAGGAGATATGCTCAAAACAACAGATACCGTCGAAAATATAGCATCCGTATGCAACCAAATGAAAATGCCGGATATTATATACGGGGAAACAGACTTGCTTGATTCGGAAAGTAACGTATTTGCCGAGCGGCGGTTAAAAGCTCCGGGACGTCTGACATGGAAAAGTTTTTGTATGGGAATGCTCGTTTCCCACCAGGCTTTCATTGCAAAAAGAAAGATCGCTCCCGAATATGATCTGAAATACCGCTTTTCCGCTGATTTCGACTGGTGTATACGTTGCATGAAAAAAACAGATTCAATCGTAAACTCCGGCATGAGATTAGTGAATTATCAATATGAAGGAACAACGACAGCCAACCGCAAAGCATCATTAAAAGAGCGGTACGAAATAATGTGTAAATATTATGGGATCGTTCCTACCCAAATACGGCATTTATGGTTCGCCATCAGATTCTACCGGGCTAAACTTTTCAAAAACAATAGTTGAGAACTACATAAAATAAACAAATAGTATTATCTGCATAATAATCATCTAACTATGAAGGCGCTGCTCGACACAAATATAATCATTCACCGAGAAGCAAATAGGGTTATCAATTGAGATATTGGCTATTTGTTTAAGTGGTTGGATAAACTCAAAATTGAAAAATGTATTCACCCTTTGACTGTGGCAGAAATCAACAAGCACAAAGATTCTGACACGGTTAAAACGATGAAT
>JAIROL010000159.1 GCA_031257565.1 Tannerella sp.
GAAGTAGTTCAACACCTTCGGTGTTGATGTTCGGGGTTATTCATATTGAACACCTTCGGTGTTTTTCTATTCGCTAACTGGCCACGCCGAATGCGATGCGACAATTTGAAATGCACCCCGGAGAACCTCGTTTGATTCTCAGAGAATCAAAATCGACTCTTTTAGTGTCAAAATGTCAGTTTTTTGAATCAGTATGCGTATACCAACAGGTATGTCAGAAAAACCGGCAACACCTCCGCCACCATCTTATTTATAAACCATGTTCTTATTTTTGCATGAATATCATTAGATTGTCAACTAATTTTTTTACCAAATTTTTAAAAATTTTAGGCACAATTGTACATAACGTTCCGGCTATATGCGACGGTTTGGCAACCCGCTTGTTTTCCTGTCCTGCTGCTCGCTGCGGGAATGCTACGACATATTTGTTTCCTGTCTTTTTTATCATTTTCTCGCAATTTTATTGGGTGCAAAGGTATCGGGCGAGCTATATTTCATTACAGTTAATTTCATCTTGTCTCCTCCAGATTATCCGCCAACTCCCGAAAACTTGCCTCGTCTTCCTGCAACATTCGGAGAAATTGGCTTGGAGAAAAACCATTGTGCTTTGCAAAATCAGCGCTCCACCATTCTGTAAATCTTTCATCTGCTTCAAAATCACGCAGATGTTCTATTGTTCGAGCGACAATATCTTCAATAGTGTCGTCTTCTTCAATATTCACAGATATATCAGCGTTATTAGGCGCTTCGATACAAAAATAATCATCGTCTTGTTCCGATACATAACAACGTTCTCGGCTGTCAACCCATTCTATGAGTTCCTGTAAAGAGGTAATTTTATTTTTTTGTTCCATAATTTTATATATCTTTCGAATAAGGTAAGCTTTTTACATAATCTTCCATAAATTGCCAATCGGGTGTGCCATCTTGCGCAATTGGAAGTTTAATTGTTGAATTTTGCATCATTTCTTGATCCCATTTCCGACCGTAGCCCCAACGGTATTTTTCAGTTGGTAGCAATGTGCACAAAAACATTGCAATATGAGGATTAAGTTCAAATTTTGGGTAAAGCACATTTACATCGTCAGTTGCCCAAAATGGTTCTGTTTGATAAAACGCTTCACCGATTGAGCCATTGTAGCTTAATGTGATTGTATTTGCTTTATGTATTTGTTCTGTATTTCCTATTTTTGCCGTCAATCCGTTATTGAATTTTGAAGCCCCAATGAAATTAGTATTGCCCTCTATCATATGGGCTTTGGTCAATCGTTTTCCTTTCTTAACATCAAAAATTTCATCATATCTAAACCATTTCCAATTATCCGTATTCAATTCTATTTGTTTATCAATAATCGGCTCTTTCTTAAACTCATAATCAGAAATAAAAATTGCGTTCAATTCTTGCGGTATTTCTTCAATATCAGGTACAGTGATAGATTCAAAACTGACATTTGCTTCGCGTCCAAAAGTAGAAAACCTGAATCTATTTTGTTCTATACAATAACAATAGTACAGTTTTATTAAATCAGACATTTCTTCACATTTTGGCGTTAATACTTTCACGTTTTGCCCTGTGTAAAACGGCTCTTGCTGTACAAACGAAGATAACACGCTGCCGCCCATTGCCACGGTGATAAGTCCTGACGGAAACGTTTTTTTGTTTTCTTCTTCCAAAATTCGAGCAGAAACGCCACAGTTTTTTGCACTTCGATTTACGAAATTGTAACCTTCCGGCTTTTCGCAGGTAACACATTTATTTAAATCCAACTGGTTACCGTATTGTATATCAAAAATTTCATCCAAACGTTTCATCACTCCACATTATTTAAGAATTTGAAAGCGACATATTCTTTGATTTTTTTCTCAAAGTCGGTTTGATTAAGTTTCGAGTAATCCGTTTCCATATATGCTTCGGCACACCATTCATCGGTGTGCGTTACACAATGTTTTACCGACAAACCCGATTTTACATCTCTTTCGCGGTAAAGTTTCAGCCACTCGTTTTTAATTTCTTCCCATTTACCGTAAGCGTCAACACGCCCTAATTTTTTGCGTTTCACAAAACCATCTTCACGATAGTACCCGAAAAAAGTTTGTTTATCAGCAGGGTGCGGCACATTGGCAGTCCAAATCATTACGCAGGGAGGGGCAGATGCGGCAGGATTAAAAATTTCCGTCGGCATACTGAATACCGCTTCGAGTGTATGTTTTTGAAACAGCCTTTCCCGTTCCGCTTTGCAAGTTGTCCCTAATGCACAGTTTAAAGGTACGACCGCCACAGCAACGCCGCGAGTGGTAAGAACAGATAGAAGCTGTTCTACAAAAGCCAGCTCATTATGGTCTTCCTGCGAATAAGGCGGGTTTATCAGTCCAATGTCAATATTTTGTTTGCGCAATTCCGCAACAATTTTTTCATCAAAACAACTGCCGTAATGAATATTGCTTTTCCCGTCCCGGCGAACAATCATATTCGCAATACAGAGAGCAAAGATATTAGGGTCTGCTTCTATGCCGAAAAGTCCCTGTTGCCTTATGCGTTTTACCTCTTCGGGGTTGGCATTCCGCATCATCTTGCTCATTGCCGTAACCAAAAAGCCGCCAGAACCGGCGCAAATATCTACTACTTTGCTGTTTTTATTCAGTCCGCTGACTTCACACATGAAGTCGGTAAGATGTTGAGGCGTGAGCACAATTCCCAGCGCTTTACCGTCATCGCCGTTTGAAAACTTAATAAATTCCTGATAAAATTCACCCAAAGCGTCAATCGAAGAATCGGAATGATTCATCATCGGCTTGATTTTCATATCCAGTTCCTGAATATACCAACGCAAAGAATTATCGTTAGTCATTGGCGTCGTTTGAAAATGGTGCAAACTTGCCACATCATTGAAAGCGCTTAAAATGCTGTCAATTCTGCCCTGTTCTACATTTGTTGCTTTCAGTATTTTTGTAATGGCAATACGCAAACGGTCAATAAGCGATTCGAGCGTTGTTGCCGTCTGGTATTCCGCATCAAAGGTTTCATCCTGCAATGCAATCAGAATACCTGCAATAAAAATAGGTTTGTTGTTTGCCGTAACTTTGGCGGTTCTTAATTTATTG
>JAIROL010000054.1 GCA_031257565.1 Tannerella sp.
TTTTCTATCACGACAGCATTCCGTCGGGTGGAAAAACATGGCTGCGATCCATGAAAGTCATGGAACTGGAGTATGATTTAAAAGGTCGTATGATTACCATTGACGGGGGAGGACAATGAAGCAATCCGCGGGTTAATTTTGCATATTAATATGCCAAAAAAATAAGGATGTGCAGAAATCGCACATCCTTATTTTTAACTATTAAAAGCCGGAGCTTATTTACTCCAGTCTTGTGCAATCATACGCTGATAACTCTTGTATCTCCATTTTGCATTTTCTTCGGCTGCATTGAACAGTTCGGCAGCTTCGTCGGGATACTGTTTGGCAACGGATGAGAAACGTACTTCACCTTTCAGGAAGTCCTGGAACTTATCCCACTGAGGCTCTTTACTGTCTAATGTGAACGGGTTTTGTCCTTCTGCTTCCAATGCGGGATTATAACGCCATAAGTGCCAGTAGCCGCAAGCGACGGCTTCTTTTTCTTCTGCCTGGCTCTTACCCATCCCTTTGCGCAGGCCGTGGTTGATACACGGAGCATATGCAATAATCAGGGAGGGACCGTTATATGCTTCGGCTTCGCGGATGGCTTTCAATGTCTGCGCCTGGTCTGCGCCCATTGCAATCTGTGCAACGTATACATATCCGTAAGTGGCAGCAATCATACCAAGGTCTTTTTTGCGTACGCGTTTTCCGGCAGCGGCGAACTTGGCGATGGCTCCGACTGGAGTCGCTTTCGAAGACTGGCCTCCCGTATTTGAATACACTTCGGTATCCAACACCAGGATATTTACGTTTTCGCCGGATGCGATGACATGATCCAGTCCGCCGTAACCAATATCATAAGAAGCGCCGTCGCCGCCGATAATCCACTGAGAACGTTTCACAAGATAGTGGCTGAGTTCTGCTATTTGCCTGCAGATATCGCATTTGTCGGCGTTACTTTTTACCAGCTCCGTAATTTGTGGGGCCAATTCTTTTGTTTTATCCGCATCGTCCATATTGTCGATCCATTCCCGGAATAAACCGGACGCTGCCGACGGACAATCCTTGGCCGTTGCTTCTTTCATCAATATCACAAGGCGTTTGCGCATCTTTTTATTTGCCAGCTCCATACCCATGCCAAATTCGCAGAAGTCTTCAAACAATGAGTTTGCCCACGCGGGACCCTGTCCTTTGTCATTTTGCGTATATGGAGCGGAAGGGATTGATCCTGAATAGATAGAAGTACAACCTGTTGCGTTTGCAATCATCTGGCGGTCGCCGAACAATTGGGAAACAAGTTTTACATACGGAGTTTCACCGCAACCGGCACATGCGCCTGAGAACTCAAATAACGGCGTTGCGAACTGTGAATTTTTCACGTTTGATTTTACATTTACCAGATGTTGTTTTGATTTCACATTGGAAACGCAGTAATCCCAGTTTTTTTGTTCTTCCAGCTGCGTTTCCAGCGGGGCCATGCGTAAGGCCTGATTTCCTTTGAATCCCGGACAGATATCGGCGCAGTTACCGCAACCCAGACAGTCCAATACGTCTACCTGGATACGGAAAGCCATACCTTTCATTGCGGGCGGGGCTTTTACTTCCAGCGCGTCAAATGAAATGCCTGCTTTTTCCGTTTCATCCAGTACAAATGGGCGGATAGAAGCATGCGGACAAACGTATGCGCATTGATTACATTGAATACAGTTGTCTTTATTCCATACCGGAACAAAAGCCGCTACGCCGCGTTTTTCGTATTGAGCCGTTCCCTGCATCCAGGTTCCGTCTTCACTATTTATAAATGCTGAAACCGGCAACAAGTCGCCGTCCTGCGCGTTAATAGGATGAACGAGTTTGTTGATGAATGCCGGATCGTTATTCGGCGCCGCTTCGTCGTCCGGAAGATTGGCCCATGCCGGATCTACAATCAATTGTTTGTATTCGCCTCCGCGATCAACAGCCGCATAGTTTTTGTTTACGATATCTTCTCCCTTTTTACCATACGACTTGACAATGAATTTTTTCATCTGTTCAATAGCCAACTCTACCGGAATTACCTGCGTAATACGGAAGAATGCAGATTGAAGAATGGTATTTGTACGATTACCCAATCCGATTTCCAGGGCAATCTGTGTTGCGTTGATATAATAAACGGAAATATTTTTTTTTGCAAAATAGCGTTTAACCCTGTTCGGTAAGTTTTTGGCCAATTCCTCATCTTTACGGATCGTATTCAGAAGAAAAGTGCCGTTTTCGCGTAAGCCTTTTGTCACGTCATACATACGAAGGTAAGCCTGTACATGACATGCGACAAAATTCGGCGTGTTTACCAGGTAAGTAGATCGTATCGGCGTATCGCCGAAACGGAGGTGCGAGCAGGTAAAACCTCCTGATTTTTTGGAATCATAAGAGAAGTATGCCTGACAATATTTATTGGTATTATCGCCGATAATCTTAATTGAGTTTTTGTTAGCGCCTACCGTACCGTCGGCTCCCAGTCCGTAGAATTTTGCTTCGTACATACCTGCGCCGCCCATCGCGATTTCTTCTTTCTTCGGAAGTGAAGTGAAAGTAACATCGTCGACGATGCCGATTGTAAAATGGTCTTTCGGCATGTTCATCGCCAGATTTTCATATACGGCAAGAATCTGGGACGGAGTCGTATCTTTGGAAGAAAGTCCGTAACGTCCGCCTACTATTACCGGCGCGTTTTCATGTCCGTAGAAACAGTCTCTTACGTCAAGATATAACGGTTCGCCGTTTGATCCCGGTTCTTTTGTGCGGTCAAGCGCTGCGATGCGTTTTGCCGTTTCAGGTACTGCGGCAAGGAAATGTTTTGCCGAGAACGGACGATACAAATGTACGGCTACCAATCCGACTTTTTCGCCTTTTTCGGTCAGGTAATCGATGGCTTCGCGAATAGCTTCCGTTACGGAACCCATAGCGATGATTACACGCTCTGCATCCGGCGCTCCGTAGTAATCGAACAAACCATATTTACGTCCTGTTATTGCCGAAAGTTCTTTCATATATTCTTCTACAATGGCAGGAACTGCTTCATAATACGGATTACATGCTTCGCGATGCTGGAAGAACGTTTCCGGATTTTCAGCCATACCGCGTGCAACCGGATTTTCCGGATTTAACGCACGGGCGCGAAATTCCGATAGCGCTTTCCGGTCGACCAGCGGAGCCAGATCATTGTTTTCCAGTACTTCAATCTTTTGTACTTCATGTGAAGTACGGAACCCGTCAAAGAAATTAATAAACGGAACCCGTGATTTGATCGTTGACAGGTGAGCCACAGCCGCCAAATCCATTACTTCCTGAACCGACCCTTCGGCCAGCATGGCAAAACCGGTCTGACGACATGCCATTACGTCCTGGTGGTCGCCAAAGATAGACAATGCATGCGATGCAATCGTTCGAGCTGAGACATGGAATACGCTCGGCAATAGCTCGCCGGCAATTTTATACATGTTCGGGATCATCAGTAATAACCCCTGAGAAGCCGTATAGGTAGTGGTTAACGCGCCTGCCTGAAGCGAGCCGTGTACGGCGCCTGCAGCGCCGGCTTCCGACTGCATTTCCTGAACCAGAACCGTTTCGCCGAAGATATTTTTTCTTCCGGCGGCAGCCCATTCGTCTACATATTCAGCCATTGTAGATGACGGAGTGATCGGATAAATCGCGGCTACTTCACTGAACATATATGAAATATGCGCAGCAGCCTGATTACCGTCACAAGTTAAAAATTTCTTTTCTTTTGCCATAATTACCAATCTTTAAAAGTTATATAATCTTTTCTAATCATTCTAATATAAAAATCCGAAAAGCCATAACGGAATGACATTCTTTTCGCTTGTATCCGCATTCAGGGCATAATAATATTTAGGGTTATTTTTAAAAGACTTGTTGACTTTTATACAAAAAAGGAGTTCGTTATCGATTGTGAAATCAGCATATTTTACTCCTTCGTTAACCGGAAAGTCTTTTTGCAATTGATTGAAAAAGAATGTCCTGTATTCTGAATATGCATTGACCGTCTCCTGATGAACCGCATATAAAATATTTGTATTATATACGTATACCTTAGAAGGTTTTTTGGGAAAATCCTCCTGTATCGGATACAGCATATTTACCAGTCGTGCGTCTTTGAGATATTTTATGTAATTCATGACTGTTGCGCGCGACATCTCCAGATCTTTGCTTAACCGACTAATGTTCGGGGCGCAAGGCGCTTCAAGCGAAATTGTATAAAATAGTTTTCTCAGCTTGGGAAGGTAGCGTTGTTCTATCTGTTTAATGTATAAAACGTCAACTTCGAGCGTCATATTCATCGTCTTGAGCAAATTTTCAGAATAGTTTCGCTTTTCCAGAAAAAACGGATAAAAGCCATGATGCAGATAATCCCTGAATTGCGATTGCAGTTTATGATTCATCTGCCCGGTAATTTCTTTGGCAATCCTTGGATGATCTTGTATAATATCTTTTAGTTTGTATGTCGGAAACTGTTTGTCGTTTACCAGATTGAGATATTCTCTGAAAGAAAAACCACGAAGCTGATACACGGCAACTTTTCCGGACAAGTCAGGGTTTTCTTCTTTCAGACGCATAACGGCAGGCCCTGAAAATATGATTTGTAAATCGGGAAATTCATCGTAACATATACGTAATTCTTTTGACCATTCCGGATATTTGAATACCTGATCGATAAGCAATGTTTTGCCTCCCCGGGAACGAAAATCCCCGGCAAACTCGACGATTGTTTTTTCCGTAAAAAGGAAATGGTTGAGATTGATATATAGGCACTCACGATTGTTAATTCCATAAAATTCTTTGGCATAAGACAATAAAAAGGTTGTTTTGCCTATACCGCGCGAACCTTTAATACCAATCAGGCGTTCTTTCCAATTGATTTCATCCATAAGTCCCCTTCTGACTAACTGAGTAGAAAGGTGAGACAATAAGTATTGGTGTGTTCGATAAAATGATTCCACTGCTAAATATGCCCTCTTTTTATATAAGTCGGCGCAAAAATAGATAAAAAACTTAAAATTGCAAACTGGACTTTGCAATTTTAAGTTTTTTTACGGAGCGATGGACTTTTGTTTTTATTGCTGAGAAAAACGGTTATGGCTTGGCATACAATCCAAAGGCGCCGGCGTTGACCGTTTTCATGAAATTGATATCGGGAAGACTTCCGTCGGGTTTACGCGACGTCGTCAGTTCTGCCTCATCCAGATTCACAAAGTTTGCATCTGTAAAAACGCCGTCTGTGTCGAAATTGTTGTTTATCATGATGCAGGTCGGCACGTCTATACGGGTTAGGTTTGTTGTCCGTCCTTTGTAGCTCAGGTTGTTAATCAAGACATGGTTGCGTCCCGGAACAAAAGTCAGGATGGTGTCTTCCGGCGAGATTTTACCTGCTGTTTCCATGTGGAAGTTGTGATTGTTTCTATAGGCTGTATTATTATACCAAAGAATACCGTCTGCATGATAATTGGCGTCGAAGCCTTTGGATTTGTTTCCGACCGCCAGGCAGAACCGGACTATATTTCGAGGTACCGGTACCGGCAGGTTCGATAATTTCGGCCCCCTTCCGTATCCGCCTGATTTGAGTCCGTTTCCGTCTCCACGCAAATGAAAAGCGTCGTCAGGTCCTTCACAGGAATAACCGTTATAGAAAGCCCAGCAGTTTTCGATAATGGTCGCTGCGCCATTATTGATGCAATCGAAACCATCATCACTGTTGTACCAGGCCCGGCATCCCCGGAAAATATTAGGACCATCTTCCGGGTTGCTGTAATGACTGCCAAATCCGTCTACATTTCCGCCATTCGCTCCTCCTGCGGTATCGCAAACCGGATCGTAATTCCGCCATGCATCGCAATTTAAAATGAGGTTGTTTCCGCCGCCCCGCGAGAAAAATCCGATACCCATGGCGTCGTGCATTTCAAGTAGTTCGTATATATTATGGCTTCCGTTATTGGAGAAACATTCCGATTGGGTATTTTGTCCTGTAATGGTTACCTGTACGCCGACTACTTCGATGCCTTTGAGATGTAGCCAATCGGCGTCTATCCAGAAGGCAGATACCCGTTTCCCTTTGGGTTTGACCTGTGATAAGTCAAATTTCGGTTTTTCGCCCGGATAAGCAAAGTAACAAATTCTCTTTTGAGGAGTACCGCTTTTGGTCAGGTATGTGACACAAGCGTAATTTGCCCGACGAAACTCTTCGTTTGCCGCGATTTGACCGGCCGGGATCAGGTATACGCCCCCCCGAATATAAACAGTATCGCCCGGTTCAACGGCATTTTGTGCACGCTGGACAGTAGCAAATGGCTGATCCTTACTTCCGCTATTGTTGTCGTCTCCGTTCGGCGCCACATAAAAAGTTGTCGCCTTCAAATCGGTTGAAAGAACACAGCAAATGCATATTCCTGCCAGCATAAAGAATTGTTTTGTTTTCATGAGTACATTATTTATTATGATTCATTTTTATATTATTGACGCGCGACGCCTACCTGCCGGCGTCGATTTCAGAGTTGTACAAAAATAGATAAATAATTATAGCGCCTGTCTTTTTTTTTCAATTTTAAAAGACGTCTGTACAATTCTCCATGTTATTGAATAAAGATCCATGCGAGGAGTTGCGAGGTACGAAGCAAAGCAGTCTCTGTACACGCAGGGATTGCTTTACTTCGTTCGATACGTGTGTTTCGTCGAACTGCAAAGTTACGAAGCAATCCGGGAATTGATCCCGTTCTTCCTGCCCGATTATCGGATTTGAAGATTGGAGAAGCAAAATCGACGGGTAATCTAAAATAAATTCGTACTTTTGTATTTTATCAAAAATAAAGTTTTTATGGCAGCAACATTAGACAAAGCGACAAGTGATAAGATAAGTTTCATGACATACATAGCGCCTGCATTTGCAGACGCCTATAAAATGAATGTTCAGGAGGCTTATTTTTATCTGAAAAAGTATGGCGCGTGGGATTTTCTCAATGAGCACTGGTGGGCTTTGCATACCGATAATGTGCTTTATACGCTCAACGATTTATATCAGATTTGTTACGAAAACGGAGGGATGCGATGAATGTATATCACGGCAGTTACACAAAAATAGAAGAAATAGACCTTTACAAGTCCATTCCGAATAAAGACTTTGGAAAGGGATTTTATGTGACAAAATTCCGTAAACACGCTGAAAGTTGGGCAAAAGTAATCGGCAGAAAACACCATACGGAAGGTTTCGTAACAGAATTTATTTTTTACGATACCGAATTTACGGAACGACTTTGCAATGTCAAACATTTTGACGCCTATAATGAAGAATGGCTTGATTTTGTAGTTGAAAACCGTAATCCGTTCGGGGGAAAACACGACTACGATATAGTAGAAGGGCCTGTTGCAAATGATAAAGTGCAAAACAAAATTGATGAATATCTGAACGGTTTGATTAGTAAAACAGATTTTATGGAAGAACTGAAATGGCACGAAGAAACGCATCAAATCTGTTTTTGTACCGTCAAATCATTGCTGACACTTACACTGGCCGACAGGAAAAAAGTATCTTTACTGTCGCGTATCGGCGAGCCGATTGTTGAGAAACTTGTAACCGATTTTGGTTTTGACGAGCAAACAGCTA
This sequence comes from Tannerella sp., assembly GCA_031257565.1. GTDB lineage: Bacteria > Bacteroidota > Bacteroidia > Bacteroidales > Tannerellaceae > Tannerella. Next base: position 7,637 of record JAIROL010000054.1, read on the forward strand.
CCGACAAATTTTTTTCTTCAAATACTTTTTTCCGGCTTTCGGATGAAACTGCGAAGTTTTACGAAAACAACTGGACGGAAATATATCAATTATTGCTGGACGAATTAAAGATATAAATTGAACCGGAGTCTGCCCCGTTCACGGATGTAATTTACATTGTTACAAAGAAAAAACGGGTTGTTAACTGCCGGATTATTATAATAATATGCTTATTTTTGTTGATATTAATAATAATAATAATAATAATAATACTGTAAAAATATGAAACCAATCGTTACGGGCCTTGCCGCTTACGGAATGTCAGGGTCTTTATTTCATGCTCCGTTTATCGGCATAAATCCCGGTTTTGAGTTGAAGTGTATAGTGGAACGCACAAAGAATAATGCAAAAGAGAGGTATCCTGATATCGGGATCGCGCGATCTGTTGACGAATTGTTGGCGATACCGGAAATAGAGTTGGTTGTCGTGAACACGCCGGATGTTACGCATTATGAATATACAAAGAAGGCTCTTCTTGCAGGAAAGCATGTTGTAGTTGAAAAGCCATTTGTTTTTACCGTTAAGGAAGGGAATGAACTCATAGAACTTGCAAATGAAAAATCACGGGTACTTTGCGTCTTTCAGAACAGGCGTTGGGACGGGGATTTTCTTACTATACGGAAACTGTTGAAATCGGGCGTACTGGGGCGTGTAGTAGAGTTTAGCTCCTCTTATCAACGTTATCGTAATTTTATTCAGCAGCATACATGGAAGGAAGTGGCTGATAACCGTGTCGGAATTACTTATAATTTGGGTTCTCACATGGTCGATCAGGCCGTTGTTCTTTTCGGTATGCCCGAGGCTGTATATGCTGATATCGATAAATTAAGGGAAGGTAGTATGGTAGATGATTATTACTATATTCAGCTTATTTATCCAAAGCAGAAAGTTTCGCTTCGTGCAAGTTATCTGGTCAGGGAAGAAACTCCCCGCTATTATATTCATGGAACGGAAGGTTCTTTTATAAAATACGGTATCGATCCTCAGGAAGATTTGTTGAAAGCCGGAGTATTGCCATCGCAGCCTGATTGGGGTAAAGAGGATAAATCCTCATGGGGCGTCCTCAATGCAAACAGGAATGACTTGCATTTTCGGGGTAGGGTAGAAACCCTAAATGGAAATTACGCCGGTTTCTACGACGAGGTATATAATACGATACGTTTGGGGAAGTCATCCTCAACGGCGGCGACCCGTGTGATTGGAGTAATAAGAATACTGGAGGCAGCTTTTGAAAGCGCCAATGGAAAGAAAATCGTTTTCTTGTAGAAAGCGATTCATGTTCATAAGCAAAAAAATCGCATTCACTATATAATTAAGCCCGACTAAAATTAAAGGGGTATGCCATAGTCCCCAAACAGTACCAAATATAGTCATGCGATTTTTTTATAGTTACTCGATTTTCAGATTATCTGGTCATCAGATATTTTTCGGCTTCGATGGCGGCTTTGCATCCGCTTGCCGCCGCGGTTATGGCTTGGCGGTAATCAGGATCGGCAACATCTCCTGCCGCGAAAATTCCGGGAATTTTGGTTTTCGGCGTACCGTTTTCCGTCAGGAGGTATCCGTTTTCATTCACAGGCAACCATTTCTTGAATATTTTGGTATTGGGGGTATGGCCTATAGCTAAGAAAAATCCGTCGATTGCAATATCAACCTTTTCTTCATCCGCTTCTCCCGGACGTTTTACAAGGCGCGCCCCTTCTACTCCGTTTTCGCCGAAAAGTCCTATCGCGTTATGCTCAAACAAAACTTTAATGTTAGGAGTGTTAAATACCTTTTCCTGCATGATTTGAGACGCTCTGAACTGGGGCTTGCGTACAATCATATATACTTGACTGGCAAGAGTCGATAGATAGAGCGCTTCTTCACATGCAGTATCTCCGCCGCCGACAACGGCAACATTTTTTTTGCGATAGAAGAATCCGTCACATGTGGCGCAGGCAGAAACTCCCATTCCCGCATACTTTTGTTCGTCGGGCAGGCCTAGATATTTTGCTGTTGCGCCTGTTGCTATTATAAGGCTTTCGGCTTCCAACACCTTTTCTCCGTCTATTGTTATCTTGAAAGGGCAGGAGGAAAGATCTGCATCTGTAGCAATGCCACGCCTTATATCGGCGCCGAATTTGAGAGCCTGCTTGCGGAAGTTTTCCATCATGGTCGCGCCGTCAATTCCATCGGGGTATCCGGGGAAATTTTCTATCATCGTGGTTGTCGTGAGTTGTCCTCCCGGTTCTATTCCTTCGTATAAAACCGGATTAAGATTTGCGCGGGATGCGTAAATAGCAGCAGTATATCCTGCCGGCCCTGAACCTATAATAAGGCATTTTATTTTTTCTGTATTATTATCCATATTGTTTATATTAAGTCAAAAAAAGCTTGCAAATATAGCTTAAGTCCGGCAGAGTACAAAATAAGCCGACTTGTTTTATTACTTTGTCAGGACGTCGTTTGTTTCCGGAAAATCTTCTGAACATTGCTTTGGCAAACGGACAAACGGGGATCATACGAACATTGATTTTTCCTTGCAAAATTGATTATACCGGGCAATGTTACGAAAAAAATAAAAAAAAGCAATAATTTTACGGAACTTTAGTTCTATTTTCAGATGAATCGTGTTAAAAGATAATACCTTCATCTAACGGTTAAAAAAAAAACAATGCAAAGTAAAGGTAATGAACTAGTAACAATAGCGCAACGTATTCGCGCTATGTCTCAGACGGCGCTTACGTATTCTACAAATGACTATGAAATAGACCGCAGTAAGGAATTTATTGAGATCAGCGACCGTATAATATCAATCGTAAGCGGCGCAAAAGAAGATGATATCAGGGCTAACTATCAGCCTGTAAAAGAGTATATTACGCCTAAGGCGGATATACGAGCCGTTATTTTTAACGATGAAAATGAACTTTTGCTCGTAAAAGAAAAGGCTGACGGAAAGTGGGCGCTGCCCGGAGGTTGGTCCGACGTCGGATATACGCCGACGGAAGTTGTTGTCAAAGAGGCAAAAGAAGAAACCGGTTTTGATGTGCGCGTAGTACGGCTGTTGGCCGTGTTGGATAAACGTTGTTATAATCACCCGGCAAGTCCGTTTTATGTCTATATGTTTTGTTTTCAGTGCGAAATAACAGGAGGTAATGATGAACTTACATTTGATATATTGGACAGAGGTTTTTTTGCGCTGAATAAATTACCTCCGTTATCGCTTGATCGTATTCTGCCGGAACAAATCGAGTTATTGGATAAACTACGACGCGATCCGAACTCAACAGTTCATTGTGATTAAACTACCTTCGGCATATTATAGCCGAAAGTAGTTTAATTTTGAGATGTTTAGAGATTTGTTGGAAGACAAAATGTATTTTACCAACCTTTCATAAACGGGTCGAATGTGCCTTTCGACGTAATTTATACTACCGATACCGGCGACGTATTAGAGAGGAATTGTTATGTATGGTTTTGTGGCAGGATCCTTTAATGCCGATAATACAACATCACTTTTATGGGATAATGGTCTGAAATCATATGAATCTCGGCTTCTGTGGAATATACTTCTTTGGGGAAATCGCCGGCGTCGAGTATTTCCCGGTTTTTGGGAATACGATAGCTATCTGTCAATATACCATAGCGGTCGACTTTAAATCTGTCAGATACGAAAATATGATCAATGCGACTGCTAGTCAGCCGGTCGCTTTTAAATGAATTGAATGTTCCGTTCAGAGCATATCTTATCTCTGCCGTTTCGTAGGTATCATAAAGAATGCCTGAACCGGCTAATAGCTCATAGCTTTCATTCGTTTGGTCGACATTAAAATCCCCGGTCAGAATAACGGCGTCTTTGCCACACATTTCTTTTATTTTATTTAAAACGAGTATAGCGCTTTGTTTACGAGCTTCAACACCTATATGGTCAAAATGGATATTGAAAAACCAGATCTTCTTTTTATTCTTCAAGTCCTTGAATTCTCCCCATGTGCAGATGCGTGGTAATGCGGCGTCCCATCCTTTATTGGGATAACCGGTATTTTCCGAAAACCAGAAATTTCCGGAATTAAGAAGCCTGAATCGATTTTTTTTATAGAATACAGGTACATATTCGCCTTGCGTCTTACCATTGTCGCGTCCCACGCCGATATATGCGTACTGCGGAAGCATTCTGAGTATATCCTCTAATTGATTGTGCAGAACTTCCTGCGCCCCGAAGATATCAAAATCATTGAATAGTACTTGTTGCGATAAGATGGGATACCGACGTTCCCAGCCGTCGCCATTCTTTTTGTCTCCGCTATTGTCGTAGCGTATATTATATGATCCTACTGTGAGATCTTGTGCATTGGCGATATGAATGACAAGAAAAAATGAAATGCAGATAAAAATTTTCGTTTTCATGTGTACGTTATTTAAATTTTAACACGTTGGTTCATGTTCGTTTCATGATCTTGTGGTTTAATGAAAATGGGTTACCTGAAAAAGCAGACAACCCATTTTTACAGGAATAAAATTTCTTTTAATCGACGTTTAGAGTTACACGTTTAAACGCAGTAACCGTTAATTCGTTATCTTGTTGTTTCAGGTACTGCTCAATGGTCAATTTGGAATCTTTCACAAATTCTTGTTGTAAGAGCGTGTTTTCTTTGTAGAATTTATGAAGGGAACCTTCTGCGATTTTATCAAGAAGATTTTCCGGTTTTCCGGCTTCACGCGCTTTATCGCGCGCAATTTGTATTTCTGTATTGATAACGTTCCGGGGTACGTCAGCCGGGGTAATCGCTACCGGATTCATTGCTGCTATCTGCATCGCAATATCACGCGCTACCTGACGGTCTACGGTTTTATTGAATGCGACAATTGTAGCCAGTTTATTTCCAGGGTGTATGTAAGAAATCGTGGAAACGTCTTTTACAAATTCATAGAAACCTAACTCCATTTTTTCACCTGTTACGCCTACACGGTCCGTAATGTGATTTTCAACAGTACGTCCGTCGCTGAGTTTTGAATTCAGCAATTCTTCGCTGTTCGCCGGTTTGTTAGCGATTGCTACATCCAGAAAACTTTGTGTCATAGCGATGAAATCCGCATTTTTTGCAACGAAGTCAGTTTCGCATTTAACCGCCACGATAGCGGCGAAATCGCCGTTTTCTGTTGCCAGAACACAACCTTCCGACGCTTCGCGGTCTGAACGTTTTGCGGCAACGGCCTGACCTTTTTTACGAATGATTTCCATTGCTTTATCAAAGTCGTTACCGGCTTCTTCCAGTGCATTTTTGCAATCCATCATTCCGGCTCCGCTCATTTTGCGCAATTTTGTTATATCTGCTAATGTTACTGCCATAATATATTTGTTTTTATTATTAATTATTCTTCTGAAGCCTCGTCTTTTACTTCTGCTTCTTCCATTATTTCTTCTTCAATAGCTTCGTCCGACTTTTTAGCGCGCGTTTTACGTTCGCGTCTTGGAGCTGTTTCTGCATCTCCGTCTTCTTTGTTCGCACGTTCGGCTTTACCTTCCTGTATCCCTTCCTGTATCGCTTTGCAAAGTGCGCCTAATATCAGTTCTACGGATTTTGTCGCGTCATCGTTTGCCGGAATAACAAAATCTATGTTAGAAGGATCAGAATTAGTATCAACCATACCGAATACCGGTATACCGAGACGATTAGCTTCGCGAACGGCAATATGTTCTTTCATTACATCAACTACAAATAGCGCTGCGGGAAGACGGCTCAGATCGGCAATAGAACCTAGATTCTTTTCCAGTTTTGCGCGTTGACGCGTGATTTGCAGTTTTTCTCTCTTTGAAAGATTGTCAAATGTGCCGTCAGTCGACATTTTATCGATCGTCGACATTTTCTTGACAGCTTTACGGATTGTCGGAAAATTTGTTAACATCCCGCCCGGCCAGCGTTCGATCACATAAGGCATATTAACTGACGCCGCTATGTCGGCAACGATTTGTTTAGCTTGTTTTTTGGTAGCGACGAAAAGTATTTTACGTCCCGATTTAGCGAGATTCTTCATCGCTTCTGCAGCTTCGTCTACTTTAGCGACTGTTTTATATAAATCAATGATATGAATACCATTGCGCTCCATGAATATATAAGGAGCCATTGCAGGATTCCATTTACTTTTTAAGTGTCCGAAATGAACGCCTGCGTCTAATAACTGTTCAAAATTTACTCTTGACATTTTTTTGTTTTTTAATCGTTTACATTCTTTTTTGTTAAATATCAATTATCCGGTAGTTTCACGACATTTCATCATGCAGAAAAAATCCGGGCAATTTAGATACTAAACGCATATTACTTGTAAGAGGCTCACAAATATTAACGTTTACTGAACTGGAACCTCTTACGAGCTTTCGGTCTACCCGGCTTTTTACGTTCCACAGCGCGAGGATCACGAGTAGTAAAACCTTCTGCCTTCAATGCAGGTTTAGAATCCGGATTGATTTTTATCAATGCACGGGTAATAGCTAAACGGGCCGCTTCAGACTGACCTTTGAAACCGCCTCCGAACAGATTGAGTTGAATATCGTACTGTTCTGCTACATTCAATGTTGTCAAAGGCTGTTTTACTACGTACTGAAGGATTGATGAAGGGAAATAATTTGTTAAATCACGTTTGTTGATGGTGATTTTGCCGTTGCCTTCTTTTACATAAACACGGGCTACTGCCGCTTTACGTCTTCCTATTGCATTTACAACTTCCATGATAATTATTTAAGTGAATTTATATCTAATGACTTCGGTTGTTGCGCTTCGTGTTTGTGCTTGCTGCCTGCATATACATACAGATTGCCAAGTAACTGAGCGCCCAGCTTGTTTTTAGGCAACATGCCCTTCACTACTTTACGGAACAGGCGATCTTCGCCTTTTTCTTTTAATTTGGCGGGAGTCGTTTCCTTTTGTCCTCCCGGATAACCTGAATATGAGTAATATACACGGTCGTCCCATTTTTTTCCCGTTAAAACGGCTTTGTCTGCATTGATAATAATCACATTATCGCCACAATCAACGTGTGGAGTGAAGTTCGGTTTGTATTTGCCGCGCAAAAGTTTTGCTACTTTTGAGCCTATACGTCCCACGTGTTGGTCCGTAGCATCTACTACAATCCACTCTTTTTTTACAGTTGCTTTGTTTGCAGAAATGGTCTTATAACTTAAAGTATCCACTGCTTAAAAATTTTAATTAGTTAATTAATAAATATTTATGTCGTTTCTGATTGTGCTGTACTACGGGCATGTTGATACAAGACAGGGAAAACGGCTTGCAAAGGTACGGTTTTTGTCCGTAAAAACAAAAATATTTTATTTTTTTTGTTGAAAAAATGATTTGCATAGTACCGGTTTTTTATTTTTATCCTATTTTTGTACGGAAAATTAGTATGGAAAAATAAAAAATATTGAAATGACTATGTTCAGACATTTAATTATGTTGCAGGTTTTGATTGCGACATCTACCGTATTCGTTTATTCTCAGAAAAAACCTCGTGTTGCTATTGCGGGGATTGCGATCGAATCGAGTACATTCTCGCCGGCGCTGAGCGATGAAAGCGCTTTTCGTAAAACTTCCGGGAGCGCAATATTTAATTTGTACCCGTTTTTGAAAGAAGGAACTCCATTGCGTGAAAAAGCGGAATGGTATCCTGCATTTATCGCCAGGGCGACTCCGGGCGGAGCGGTTCCGCGGGAAACTTATGAATCGCTGGTGATGCGGATTCTCGAACCGTTAAGAGCGAATATGCCTTATGACGCCATGTTCCTTGATATTCATGGGGCAATGAGCGTTGTTGGACTGGATGATCCGGAAGGAGATTTGATTGTGCGGATCCGCGAAGTGATAGGAACAGGACCAATCATTTCAACATGTATGGATTTACATGGGAATGTGACCTGGAGACTTGCAGAAAATACGGACCTTATTACATGTTATCGTTTGGCCCCTCATGAAGATTCAATGGAATCAAGAGAAAGGGCGGTCGCCAACCTTCTTGATCGAATGGAAACGGGAAAAGGTCGTCCGAAATATAAAGCGTGGATTCCCGTACCTATATTATTGGCAGGAGAACAAACCAGTACTCGCGTAGAGCCGGCGAAATCGCTGTATGCCATACTTGGACCGGCAACAGCGCCGGAAGGCGTTCTGGATGGCGGAATATGGATCGGATATGCATGGGCGGATGAGCCGCGAAACAGGGCTACGGTAATGATGACGGGCGACGACAAAGATCTGGTTGCTATTACGGCGGAGTATATTGCCAATCATTTTTGGAGCGTAAGAAATAATTTTGAATTTGTAGCGCCTACGGCTACGCTGGATGTTTGTCTGGAGAAAGCGATAGCCGGTGATAAAAAACCGTTCTTTATCAGCGATATGGGGGATAACCCTACGGCAGGAGGCGCCGGCGATGTGACATGGACTATCACGGAGTTACTGAAACGTGACGAATTTAAGACAGAAAACGGTAAAACGCTTATATATGCTTCCATACCCGATCCGGAATTTGTCGCGAAAGCGATAAAAGCCGGAGTTGGGAATAAAGTGGAGGGAACTGCCGGCGCGAAAGTCGATAACCGTTACGCTCCTCCCGTTAAGTTGTCGGGGACAGTTACTTCCATCTATCAGGGTAATCCGGAAAATAAGGAAGCGGTCGTTAAAGTGGGGAGTATCTATGTGATAGTTACGGAGAAGCGAAAAGGATTCCATTTTGTACACGAGTTTGAAAAGCATAACCTGGATCCGAGACAAACTGATATAGTCGTTGTTAAATTAGGATATCTTGTTCCGGAACTGTTCGATATTCAGGCGGACTGGATGATGGCTCTCACGCTTGGAGGAGTGAATCAGGATTTACAAAGTTTGCCGTATAAGCGGATTCATCGCCCGATGTTTCCGTTGGATAAAGATATGGCTAAGCCGGATTTATCAGTCAAACTGGCGCCGTTTGTCGGAGACTGAATTGTCGGGAGTTATTTCAAAACAAAACCATGCCGCGTGCAGTAGGCTATGATACGATTTGTAATATCAGAGCGGAGTTATTTCAAAACAAAACCATGCCGCGTGCAGTATAATAACCTGTAACGGAAAATCCCGCAAGGTTGTCCCTGCGGGATTTTCTTTTAAAAAACGGTCATATCTTGTTTTTTTCGCGTGCCTTAAAGACGTCTTTTTTTGTTTTGCTTTGAAATGAAGATCGGTCATCGTTCGAAATGAATGGAAATTTAATATTAAATACTTTACAGGAGTGGACGGAGGTTTCATTTTGTTGTTGAAAACTTTATTATGAAAGCATTTATTTTATCATTATTTTTGCAGCGATATGGAACCATTTATACACTTACATGTGCATACGCAGTTTTCACTGCTCGACGGGCAAGCGTCCATTGATGCGCTGATAGAAAAAGCGCAGCATGACGGGATGAAAGCGCTTGCTGTGACCGATCATGGAAATATGTTCGGAATAAAAGATTTTTTAAATAAAGTCAAGAAAAAAAACAGTAAACATCTTGGTATCGTAAAGGATTGCGAAAAAGAGTTGCAGCAGTTGCTCGGAAAAGCAAATACGACGGAAGAGGAGGATGAAAGAATAAAAAAACTGTCCAAGAAAATACATGGAGAAAAAGAACATTTGTTTAAACCTATTATAGGTTGCGAATGTTATTGTGCACGCAACGGAAGACATAGCAAAGCCGGAAAGGAAGACCTTAGCGGTTGGCATCTTCTTCTTCTTGCAAAAACGTTGAAGGGATACAAAAACTTGATAAAAATGGTTTCATATTCGTGGACGGAGGGCTTTTACGGACGTCCGCGTATCGATAAAGGTTTACTTGAAATATATCATGAAGATATTATAGCCTGCTCTGCTTGTTTGGCCGGAGAGGCGCCGCGTTATATTCAGAACGGTGATATGCAGAAAGCCGAGGAGACGGTTTTATGGTTTAAGAATTTGTTTGGAGATGATTATTATCTGGAACTTCAACGTCATGAAACACATGATCCGGATGCGGCGCAGGATGTTTATCCGCGCCAGGTTGAGGTGAATAAGGCGCTTATCGAGATAGCCCGCAAGCATAACATTAAACTTATTGCAACAAATGACGTTCATTTTGTGAATGAAAAAGATGCGGCTGCGCATGAGATTTTACTGTGCCTTAGTACGAACAAGACTATTAATGATCCGAGCCGTATGCGGTACACCCGCCAGGAATGGCTGAAGACAACAGCGGAAATGAACGTTATATTCTCCGATATACCGGAAGCTCTTAGTAATACGCTTGAAATAGCGGATAAAGTAGAATTTTATGATATAGACTCTCCGGCGCTGATGCCGTTTTTTGAGATAGACGCTTCATTCGGAACGGAAGACGAATACCGTGAGAAGTATGAGGAAAAAGATCTTGTGGCTGAATTCGGAGAGAAAAATTACCTCCGGCTTGGCGGATATGAAAAGGCGATACGGATAAAACTGGAAGCCGACTACCTGGCGTATATTACCCGCGAAAAGTCCCGTGATCGTTATGGCGACAATTTATCTGATGAAATAAAAGAGCGTATTGAGTTTGAGCTTAATACAATGAAGACAATGGGTTTCCCGGGATACTTTCTGATTGTTCAGGATTTTATCTCGGCTGCGAGAGAAATGGGAGTTGCCGTTGGCCCGGGACGAGGTTCCGCTGCAGGATCGGTGGTTGCTTACTGTCTGGGAATAACGGATATTGACCCAATAGAATATGATCTGCTGTTTGAGCGTTTTCTTAATCCCGATCGTATATCGATGCCTGATATTGATATTGATTTTGACGACGACGGGCGGGGAGATGTATTGAAATGGGTTACGGATAAATACGGATATGACCGCGTGGCGCATATCATCACTTATGGCACAATGGCGTCAAAAATGGCAATAAAGGATGTTGCCCGCGTACTGGAATTGCCGCTATCCGAATCAAACCGACTGGCTAAGCTGGTTCCGGATCGTATGCCTGAGATTGATGGTCAGTCAGTGAAACTGAATCTCGCCAATTGTCTGAAATATCTGCCGGAATTCAAGGCGGAATTGGGAAGAGGAAATCCTCTGATAAAAAAAACGCTGGAGTTTGCGTGCCAGCTTGAAGGTACTGTTCGTAACACAGGCGTCCATGCATGTGGTATTATCATCGGACGTCAGGATATATCGGATATTGTGCCTGTTTCGACCGCTGATGATAAAGAAACCGGCGAGACGCTTCTTGTGACGCAATATGAAGGCTCCGTTATTGAAGATACGGGACTTATTAAAATGGATTTTCTCGGTCTTAAAACGCTGTCTATAATAAAAGAAGCTATTGAGAACGTGAAGCAGACCACCGGCGTGGAAATAGATATAGACCACATTGATATAGAGGACAAGAAGACCTATCAGCTATATTGCCAGGGAAAAACGACAGCTACATTCCAGTTTGAATCCGCCGGTATGCAGAAATACCTGAAGGAATTGCAGCCGTCTAAATTTGAGGACCTGATTGCGATGAACGCTTTATATCGTCCGGGACCGATGGATTATATTCCTTCGTTTATCGCACGTAAACGCGGACGTTCGGAGATTGTTTACGATATTCCTGTCATGGAGCGGTATCTGAAAGATACTTATGGCATTACGGTATATCAGGAGCAGGTCATGCTTTTGTCGCGTCTGCTTGCCGGATTTACGCGCGGCGAGAGCGACACCCTGCGTAAGGCGATGGGTAAGAAGCAGAAAGACAAAATGGAAGAACTGAAAGAAAAGTTCTTTACCGGAGGCGAAGCGAACGGATATAAGCGAAAGACACTTGAGAAAATATGGGGCGACTGGGAAAAATTTGCATCTTATGCGTTCAATAAGAGTCATGCGACATGTTATTCCCGGGTCGCTTATCAGACTGCCTACCTGAAAGCTCACTATCCTTCGGAATACATGGCTGCAGTGTTGAGTCGTAACTTGTCCAACATAAAGGAAATCACGAAATCGATGGACGAATGTCGGGCCATGGGATTACAGGTGCTTGGTCCTGACGTCAATGAGTCGCACCGGAAGTTCGGCGTGAATAAAAAGGGAGATATACGCTTTGGACTTGTTGCAGTAAAGGGAGTAGGAGAGGGCGCCGTCCAGAATATAATAGATGAGCGTGAGAAAAACGGCCCCTATAAGGATATTTATGACTTTATAGAACGGATAAATCTCGCTGCATGCAACAAGAAAGTACTTGAAAGCCTTGCTCTTTCCGGAGCTTTTGATAACCTTGGGGTACGCCGTGAGCCGTTTGTTACGCCGAATGAAAAAGGCGAAACCTTTACGGAGATTATATCGCGTTATGGAACGAAATTTCAGGTGGACAAGCAAATGGCGACTCATTCTCTTTTCGGAGCGGACGCCGCTGTTGATATTGCAAAGCCGGATGTGTTCAAGTGTGAGGAATGGAGCGATCTGGAACGCCTTAATAAAGAAAAAGACTTGATCGGTATCTATCTTTCCGCTCATCCGCTGGATGCATATCATGTGATTCTGACTTTCGTTTGTAATACGGGAATGGCTGAAATAAACGAACGTGAAGAATTGAGAAATAAGGAATTATTACTGGGAGGGATCGTTACCGGATTTCGCGAAGGAACAACCAAACGGGGCAGTCCTTATGGAATCCTTACGGTGGAGGATTTTACCGGTAGCGGCGAGATCCCCCTGTTTGGGAATGATTATATCAACTATGGTAAGTTTGGCCGGCTGGGAATGTATCTGTTTATCAGAGCTGCCGTGGAACCTCGTAGCGCGCATATCGGCGCTCTTGATTTTAAAATCAAAATGATCACTCTTTTGCAGAATGAAAAAGATAAACTTATTGAAAAATTAAGAATACTGCTGCCTGTTAGCGAACTAACCGCTACGCTGGTAGAAGAATTTCGCGTTCTTTTTAAGAATAACCCCGGAAAAACAGCATTACATTTCGATATTATAGATGACGAGCAAAGAAATGTGTCTGTGAATATGTATTCAAAAACTCATGGAATTGAAGTAACTCAAAAACTTATTGATATGCTTGGCGATATGGAAAATGTTCATTACAAAATAAATTGATAACTTTATAAATTGATTAATTATGGCATTAGTAGTAACAGACAAAAATTACAAGGAATTATTGAACGGGAACAAACCTGTCGTTTTGGATTTTTGGGCGGAATGGTGTGGACCATGCCGTATGGTAGGACCGGTCATTGACGAACTGGCAACCGAATATGAAGGACGCGTTGTCATGGGGAAAGTGGATATTGATGATAATTATGATCTTGTCTCTGAGTATGGTATACGTAGCGTCCCTACAATTCTGTTTTTTAAAGGGGGGCAAATTGTAGATAAACAGGTTGGCGCGACAGGAAAAGACGCATTTGTTGAAAAAATAAATAAACTGTTATAGAAATAATAAACGGCTTTAGTTTTGATTGACAGAGGGATTTCTTCTTATGAGGAGGAGTTCCTTTGTTATTTTTCCAAACTTACAACTTACCACTTACAACTTCAGACTTGACGCTAGTCGAGCTTTGAAATTATTGTTTTTCGGTAAGGTACCGCCAGAATCTGACAGGCATGTTTTTTTTATGCAGGCGCGGGTTGATGCGTTCTTTGATGGTCATGGCCTTGAAGTATCCTTTCCATAAATCCTGAAATAACTTTTCGTCTTCGGCCATAAGCGATTCGTCTAATTTTCCGCCGAGTAAGCGCTCGTCGTTGGTAAATGTAATTTCTTTTGCGGTATGTAAGTCGTAGAAATAACCGTATTTGCGGCGCAGGTCGTAGATGACCCATTGCTGATCGGCAAATCGGTTGGTAAAATGGTCGATGGCTAAAGGCAATGCATTATATACGGGTTTGGTGGGGGCAAAGAAAATATTATCGGCCGCTTTCTGAAAACGAATAAATTGCCGAAGGTATTGCGCTTCATGGGATACCTTACGGGCAATCTTTTCGACTTCAAGAATATCCGTATCTCCGAAATTATATTCCATTTCTTTTGTCATAGCAAACATTTTGCAGATATAACGGAACAGTAAATCGTCACTGCCTTCCAACTCTGATAACCAGACGTGCATCAACATATTGCAGGCATTTTTCAGAAGCCTTCTATGAAGCGCCTGCCACACGCGTTTAGCGTGTTCTTCTTCGGTGACGACCGTATGTGTCGTATCTGTAAACAGGGGTATCGCATCGCCTGTCTGCAGCAGTTTTTCAGGAAATATTTTTAAGCTGTATGCATCAAAGACTGCGCTTAATAATCCATCAAAAGTCTTATCGTAAAAAAATATTGTCATTGCGGATCGGGTAATTGTGCGAGATGATATCAAAAAGAATCAGGTCCGGCTTTGAGTTTGTTAATCAGGAAAAATCAGGGATAACTGCCGTTCGTCATGTATCATCTTTTTCTTTTTCGGTTCGGTCAGCGCTTTGCGTACATATTCGGGCGTTACTTCGTTCACGGTATTGCTCATCGCCAACTCGCGGCAGGTAATAAAATATTTAGCTTTCTTCATTACGACACCGATTTTTTTCAGCTGATCGGACGTCAGTTGCCCGAATTTCCGCGCAGAAATAATTAGTTTGGCGGACTTGACGCCGATACCCGGCACGCGGAGGATCATCTGATAGTCTGCCGTATTGACGTCTACCGGAAAATATTCAGGATGTCGTAGCGCCCAGGCTAATTTAGGGTCTACCTCAAGATCGAGATACGGAAAGCGGTCGTCAACGATTTCATCGGCGCGGAATTGATAAAACCGCAACAGCCAGTCTGCCTGATAGAGGCGGTTCTCCCGCACAAGAGGAGCCTGTCTTATGGCCGGCAGGCGTTTATCGTACGAATTAACCGGAATAAATCCCGAATAATACACGCGTTTCATGCTGGGGCGTTTATATAAAGCGGATGATAGATATAATATATCCTTATCGGATTCGGGCGTCGCTCCGACGATCATCTGCGTGCTTTGCCCTGCCGGAACGAACCGGGGGGCGTGACGGAATTTACGGCGTTCTTCCAGATTTTGCAACATTCCCTGCTGGATATACCGCATCGGAGCAAATACGCTTTGAAAATCTTTTTCCGGCGCGAGCAGTTTCAGGTTGGGCTCTGTCGGTATTTCCAGATTGACGCTCATACGGTCGGCATAAAGACCGCCTTTGCTGACCAATTCCTGACTGCATCCGGGAATACTTTTCAAATGTATGTATCCGTTAAAGCGATGTTCTGTACGCAGGTCCTTAACTACGCGAACCATCCGTTCCATTGTATAATCCGGATTGCGGACCACGCCGGAACTGAGAAACAAGCCTTCAATATAGTTGCGGCGGTAAAATTCGATCGTCAACCCGACAAGTTCGCTTACGCTGAATGTTGCCCGTTTCAGGTCATTGCTTTTTCTATTTATGCAATATGCGCAATCGTATATGCAGTGATTGGTAAGCATGATTTTGAGAAGGGAAATACACCGGCCGTCTTCCGTAAAACTGTGGCAGACGCCCATTCCTCCAACGGTATTTCCGATACCGCCGGATTTATTACTACGTACTGTCCCGCTCGAAGCGCACGAAACGTCGTATTTTGCCGATTCAGCCAAAACTTTCAGCTTTTCTAATACAATCTCGTTCATCAAAGGCAAAGTAAGCGATTTTTTTTAAAATAACAAAAATAAAAACCGGATAACTTGAAATTTATTTTCCGGCAATTAAGTGGTAATCCTCCTAAACCATACAATTCATGACGCTACCCCTCTGTATTTATTGGATTTAATGTGAACATGGAGTTATATATCATTGACAACCCATGATTTAAACTCCGAAGCTTTGTTTTTACTTATATATATACGTTCCGGAACTTCGATATCGAGCGTTATAAGTAACCGGTTGTCAAACCAGATCGTGATGTTTTTTACGCTGTCGCGGGCAACAATGAATTGCTTGTTCGCACGGATGAAATCGGCAGGGTTGAGAGTAGTGATGATCTGTTCCAATGTTTTGGAATAAGGATACTTGTCTCCGTTTTTCAGGTATACACAGGTGTTCTTGTTGGTCGTGTAAAAGCAGGAAATGTCTTTCATATCAATCGGCAACAACTTATCTTTATAAGGAATCAACAGCTTATCTTTATGACGGTCGTTCGGATACAACCGGCTCATTTGCATGAGATACTGCATAACTTCCGTATGGTTCAGTTTTCTGAATTTTGTAAAAGCGCGTTTCAGTTCATCCGCTTTGATCGGCTTCAGAAGATAATCCACGCTGTTCACTTTGAATGCCTCAATGGCATATTCATCATAAGCGGTAGTAAAGATAATCGGTATCTCGACCGTTATATTACGGAAAATTGTAAAGGCAGAACCATCCGACAGATGAATATCCATCAGGATCAGGTCGGGAGACCGGTTGTTTTGGAGCCAGTTTATAGTCTGTCTGATACTTTCCGTATTACCCACAATTTCAATGGAAGAATCGATTTCTGAAATAATATCCACCAGATTTTCGTAAGCGACAGTTTCGTCTTCAACAATTAAAACTTTCATGCGTACATTGTTTATTTTTTAACACTAAGGTAACATAGAACTCACAGCATGTTCATAACTCTTTGGCGCAAGCCGTTTTTTTAACGCTTCGCTAAAAGACCGTTGGTTGCATGTTCGTTTCATGCGTACATTGTTTATTTTTTAACGCTAAGGTAACATAGAACTCACAGCATGTTCATAACTCTTTGGCGCAAGCCGTTTTTTTAACGCTTCGCTAAAAGACCGTTGGTTGCATGTTCGTTTCATATTTTTCTACTTTAAAGGTAAATATACGGTAAATGATTCTCCGTTATCTTCTATTCTTATCTGTTTACCCATCAGTAGAGAAAAGCGGTTTTCAAGATTTTTGATTCCCGTACCGTTTGTTATGGAAGGGTTCATTTTCGGGTAAACGGGATTTGAAACTGTCAGTTCCGAACTTTCATTCAGCCGGATTAAAACTTCCATTTTATGTTCGCTGTCGATCGTGTTGTGGACTACAATATTATCGATCAGCGGAAGCATGGATAATACCGGGATTTTCAGATCCATCTTATTTTTATCTACATCAATGTTGAATACAAGCTTATTTGCAAAACGAACTTCCATCATGTAACGGAAAGCCCGGACAAATTCAAGTTCCTCATCCAGAGGTACCAGCCCTCTCTTATCGCTTTGAAGAATATAGCGGAATACATCCGATAGTTTATTCACATATTCAAGCGTATTTTCGTCATTCTTTTTTCGGATCAGCGCCGTAAGCCCATTCAGCGAATTGAAAAAAAAGTGAGGATTGATCTGGTTCGTCAGGGCGTCATAACGACTCTGCAGATTTTCGATTTTCAACCGCTCGATCTCCTGTTCTTTCTTACTTTGAAGGTTATACATCACGTATATGTGTCCTGCGGTTGTACATGCCATAAAAACAACAAAAAACTGGAATAGCAATATACTTCCGAAGCCCTGAATTTTGCCGTGGGTTATATATAATATGACGACAAATAGCAGATAGGCGATAACTGTAAGCAAAAGCGTTCCCGTAATCCTTTTCTTTAAAGAATAATCCTTTATCCCTTTTAGATTATAAAATAATAATCCCCAGATCAGCATCGCAAAGAATACATATCTGAAAAAAAAGAACTGTAAGTGGAATACGCGTCTCGCCCCGTCCAGAAAACTCAGTTCCCAAGGGAGACACGCAATATTGGGGTATATGATAATAACCGCGCTGGCCAGACTTACCAGTAAAAGCTTAAACGGACTGTATTTATTCATAAAAAACATATTTCTCCGCTACTTGTAATATCCGGCATTTCCGGCGCGTATTCATCGTTGCAACATTGAGCGCTTGCCAATAACATAATCGATAAAAATGATAATAATAACTTCATAAGTTTACGTCCTTTTTAATTTGCATTAATATTAATAACACAGCCCGCCGGCGTATTTATTACGCT
>JAIROL010000096.1 GCA_031257565.1 Tannerella sp.
GAAAACAACAGCCGGAATAAGTTTACTGCCGGAAACCGTATAGACTGTATCTGTAAAATCCTGTTTGTAACGTATGTTTCCGTTGTTTTTCCATATTCTTGCCGCATGTAAGGCGTTGATCTGTCTTACCTGTCTCGCATGAGTATATTCAAAAATGAAAGCGCCTGCACGTGGCCAGCTTCCAAAAATGCCATATAAAGTTTTTCCACTTATAAGATTGGTTTGATACAGATCATCCGTGAATGGCGTTGTATACGGATAAAAAGAAGGTACCGTATCTTTCAAACTGCCATCCTTTCCAAAAATCCCCAGAGCATACGGATTCAAAGATAACAGGTTTGACATGGTGATAGCGTCAAAATATCCGACAATTTCCGAATCCGTTATTAAATAATAAGATGCCAGTCCTGAAGACGGGAACTCTATCTTACCGCAAAAATTCCCTTTCATATCGTATTTTATCAACTGGTTGGGTTTACGTTCAAAATACAGAAATTCTTCTTTTTCGTCCGCCCAGCTGAAGCAGTCGGTATATGCCGCCGGGTCTTGTCCTGCGTGTCCGATTTCGGCGATAAAGCGTCCGTCTTCCTTGGCGAATAACAGGCAGGCGTCCCGTGAAGGTAAGGAACCATATTCGACTACAATATACTTTTTTAACACTTTTACTACCGGATCTTTACCTATCAAACCGTCATCCGGCGTTTCCAGCGGAATGTAACGGACTGTTTTGCCGAGATCGGAAACTTTCAGGCGGGAAAGATTTTTCAGACCGCTTTCCACGTCTATTACCGCCGAATTTGTTGCTTTATTTTCCTGACTGTTAACAGAAAACGAAAACAATAACAGAATGGTTGTGATGATTAAAATTCGTCTCATAATTTTACTTTTGTCAATAATGCACGCAGATTTTCGCATATAAATATTTTTTGTCAGAGGTTGGGTTAAATTTGGATCGCCAAATAAAACAGGAGAATTTTTGAAATGATTATATTTCAATTTATGAAGATAGCGGACTATGTATGATAAACGGGAAATACAAGATTGCAAAAGGCCTCTGTTTTATGGCGAAGATTCTGTTCTATTACGTTTTTGTGGAAAACTTAAACGTAACCTACAACGCAGGTACAAATATTTGAACCCATATCCGTACAAGTACCAGTAACAGCAGTACCGTTTACAATATCAATACAACTACTGTGACAGCTTCCCGTGCTGGAATAACATGGACTGTTAGGGCCGGCGCCAATATAACCACTCCCAATAATGTGCTGCATCTCACTGTCCGAAAATTTTTCGGACACATTCTTCAACCTGATTTTTTTTAAAACTTTTTTCATAAAACATAAATTAAATTGTAATTACTAAATATAAATCACTGATATATATCCGCTATATTATAAATCCAAATCCGTAAAATACCGTAAATCTTCGATTTTATAATTCTCCGGCAGTTGATAACCGTTTACAAGTACAGTTGGCGTTGCACGAATTTGGGTTTTATCCTTCCATGATTCATGTTTCAGGAACTCAATTTCGATTTTCGGATTATTCATATTCAAAGACAGTTTTTTAAAATAATCATCCTTTAGTTCTTTTCCTTTTTCAAACCAGTCTTTGAAAATCTGCCTGGTAAAAGCGGTATTATCCGACAAACAGGCAGCTATCAAATATCTGTTCGTTGAGTTCGATTTTTCATTAAAGGAAGAAAGTATGTATTGAACACTGATGCCATTGTTTACTTTTGTCAATAATGCTTCTATATTTTTGTGCATCACGGCACAGGGGTTGCAATATGGATTGCTGAGAATCGTAAGTTGTAACTTGCTGTTTGAATTTCCAAAGCGGATGATTGAATCACAATCGCCTGTTTCATAAAAAGGTTGTTTTTTTAATATTGCAACAAAAACATCTTCATCGGCTTTTATGCTGTTTATAGTTTGTTTGAGTAACTGGATAGCCTCCTCTGTATTGCGTTTCGGTACAAGCATGTTAATACCCAATATCGCAATGCAATAACAGCAAACCGTCATTATAAATTGAAAGTTGAAAGTTGAAAATTCAGCAGAGAAAATGCTTCCGGCTGTAAATAGCCAAACAGTAAATTAGCTGTAAATACAGCCCACAGCAAAACCAGTACAATCAGGCAAAGAACGCACCATTGCCGGGCTTTTGAGTGTTGATACCATACGCTCCACAATGTAAAGGGAAGCGTGAAGATATTTATCAAAGCAATTATTGTAACCAGGCCGGGAGAAAACAGGAGTAATAAAACGTTTACCGAAAAATACCCGAATCCTATTTCGCTCCATCCGATTATACCAAATAGTCTGGATCCTTCCGACTCCAGCACGTTATTACAATCATTTTGCTTAAACAGTGAACATATCTTGTCGGCGTACTGGCTCTGTATTTTCATTTGTTTGAGAAGTAAAAGCCAACTGATATACATTCCCGTTAAATTGATCAGTAAAAGAAGTGATATGCCGGCATCCGTATAGAGCGATTGATATATGTAAATTATGACTGCAATTATGCTTAGCGCGGAGAAAAACAATATTTTTTTAAATAAATTTATATATTCTATTTTCCTGTGTTCCCTGTAGTCCGGCTCTATAGGTTCCCCGGAAGATTCCGCCAGGAGAACAACTCCGCTCCAGGCTTCAATAAATTTTGCTGTCGGGGATGAATGTTTAATACCTCTCCAGATAAAAGAGACTTTGCCTGATTCCACGGTGTTAACAACTACAAAATCTCCTCCGAAATGTGCAATAAAAGGCGTTTGTATTTCCGTAATATCCTTTTCTTTGTCCAAAATACGTGTCGCCGCATTTTCAATACCATAGTCCGCCAGCATCTTCGATAATCCGAACAAATTGTATTTATGCGGGTGCTCGTTGAAGTATTGCCCGGAAAATGATTGGGTATGTTTTACTCCAAGCAAATTCAAGAATGCAACGAATGTATTACCTGTCTTTTTCATTTCTTCGATTTTTTTTAACGTTGCACTTTAGTACTTTCCGTATATGTTTGACGGAAATATCTACCTGTTAAGACGTGTTTTTCAAATTTATCAACGCAAAGGAAAACAAATGTTTTCTTATATCCAAATTAATTTTCTAAAAAAAGGACCTTGATAATGCAGGTCGTCCAGTACATGTAACATTTTATTGCTATAAATAAGCGGATATATGTTCTGGTTCGCCATTGACTAACGATCATCGCATGAAACCGGGTTTTCGCGGAAGCAAATATCGGTATATTGCACAAACATTTGTTCGTATACATCTTTAAAGAATCCATCAAAAGACCCAAAATTTGCACCTGTAAGTGTGTCACGAGAACCAATAACAAAAGGGTTGGCAACCTGATTGGAAAAAGTTCGCAACTTCTAAAGAGATGATGGTAGGCCCATCGCATTCGATTTACAGGAATTGATTGCAAACC
>JAIROL010000158.1 GCA_031257565.1 Tannerella sp.
AATATAAAGATGAAAAAAAAGATAAAAGTATTCGATTATTGCTGGCATATTCCCCATCAGTGGGATATGATCCACGCATTACGCGACGATTGCGAATTTTATTATGTACTAACCGTATTTACACAGTGGAATACGGCAAAACGTCCCTTTCCGCCTGAAATCAAATTCGTGACGCATTACGAACCGGGATTGTACGATGTAGCTATCCTGCACATGGACCAGAGCAGTATCATACCTTCCTGTCAAAAAAGAATGATATACGAACACTTGAACAGCGTGATCACGGATATTCCAAAAATTGTGCTGAATCACGGAACGCCCGTATTGCCGGAATATTTCAGCGGCGAAAATCCATCCCTTACGGACGTAGAAATGCAAAAACAATGTGTCAACATCATTCGTGATTTGATTGGAGACAATGTTATGGTCGTCAATTCGCATACGGCTGCCTCTGAAAAGGAATGGGGTTTCGGAACGCCAATCGTCCATGGCCTGAGTCCGGATGAATGGATTGATTTGCCCAAAGAACCAAGAGCTTTTACCGCTTTGTCGCCGGCAGGATTTGATGTTTATTACAATCGGGATTGTATGAAGTCTGTAATGGAGGAATTAGCTGAAAAATACGGACATAAGCTCAAATATGCAAAAGTCAATATAAACTTGGGACGTTCTCCGGATGCATACAGGCAATATCTTGGAAAATCACTTCTCTACATCGATACTTCTTTCCGCACGCCTATGAATCGGGCGCGTACGGAAGCTTTTTTATCAGGATGTTGCGTTATTCAGGTAGAAGGCGCTCACGATTTGGAACGTTGGGCCAAGCCGGGCGAAAACATTGTTCTGGTACCTGATGATCCGGGAGAAATAGCCCGCGTGATTACTGATTTTTTAAATAATGGCTATCAGAAAGCGCTTGCCATTGGAAAAAAAGGAAAAGAAATGGCTATCAGAGAATTTAGTCCTGAACGCTACAGAAAAGACTGGATACAGTTATTAAATCAGATATTAAATTGAAGTAATATGGTAAACATTGGAACAACGGGAATTATTCCCTTTATGTATTTTTACGGAATACAAAGACCGGTAGGTTCTACTTATTTGAGGGTCGATCCGATTGTCAACGGTAATTCCGGGTTCGAGAACTGGATACACGGGAAAAAATATAACAATATTATTTTCCAACAGACTTTCTGGAAAGAAATGGCTGCGTTGTTTGAGGGTCCGAAAATCATTGATATATGCGATCCTGACTGGCTGATTCTTCCGATAGATTTTGTAGAAACGGGTAATCTGGTTCATGCGATTACCTGTTCGAGCGAAGAACTTACCCGACTTGTAAAAAGTTACTTTCCTGATAAAATCGTAGAACATGTTCCGGACAGGCTGGACTTTAAGCGTTTTCCATCTCCGCACGCCAGTCATCGGGACAAAGCTCGGAAAGCGGTCTGGTTCGGATATATCCATAATGCTTACGAAGTAATGGAACAGTTATTGCCGGCGCTCAAAGAATATAATCTGGAATTGAGAATCATTGCCAATGCGCCGTATTCAAAAGATGACGGTATTTTGGCCCTCAATCCGGAATTTATTAAATATGAACACCATACGGTGAATGAATTTATAGCGGAAGCAGACCTGTTGCTGAATCCCCGTTCGGAGAAAGCTTATTTCAAGTATAAATCCAATAATAAATCAATAACCGCCTGGAAATTGGGACTTCCTGTAGCTGTTACACCGGAAGATATTGCCCGTCTGATGGACCCGGAAGAAAGAAACCGGGAAATTGCCGTCAAACAACCCATAGTTGAAAAAGAATATAATATTACTCAATCTGTTGCCCAATACAAAGAAATTATTTCAACTGTTCAAAATTTATATTTTTCATAATGACAGGAATCATACCTTTTCCGTATATGCATGACTCCAGTATCGTTTCCGGCTCTACATTTTTGCGTGTTGACAGGCTTGTAGCGAACGATAGCGGCTTTGAGAAATATATTCATGGAAAAAAATATGACAGCCTTATTTTTCAAAAAGCGTACTGGATAAATATGATGGAGTTGTTTGACGGTCCCAAAATACTGGATATTTGTGATCCTGACTGGTTTGTACATTATGATCATAATATCATAGAAGCAGGAAGATACGTTCACGCGATTACCTGTTCAAGCGAGTATTTGACCGGTTTGGCTAAAATTTTTTTTCCTGATAAAATAGTAGAACATGTAGCTGACAGGCTGGATTTCAGTCTGTTTCCGCCAATAAGGAAAGAGCATCATGGCGCCGCCTGGAGGGTTGTTTGGTTTGGATTCATCCATAATGCTTTCGAAACATTACATCAATTAATCCCTATAATCAAAAAATATCATCTCAATCTATGCATCATTGCAGATAAACCTTATACCAAAGACGACGAAGTGTTGAAACTGAATCCGGAATATATCCGGTATAATCAAGATACGATATATGGTCATTTGCAACAGGCAGATATTGTGCTTAATCCCCGTTCCGGCAGAGCATTTTTTAAATACAAATCCAATAATAAGTCGATCATAGCATGGAAATTGGGATTGCCCGTAGCCGTTACCGGTGAAGATATTATCCGTTTACTGGATCCGGAAGAAAGAAACAGGGAGGTGGCTCTTAAACAGCCTCTCCTGGAACAGGAATACAATATCGGCAAGTCGGCGGAACAGTACAGGAGAATCATTTCAACCATTCGAAACTCCCTCGTAAAAGGTTAGGGTTGATAAAATCTTTCTTCAACGATTTCCCATTTAAAATTTAAAAATAGCCTGCTATGACAGAGTAACGGGTCTTTTCCCATGGATAGAAATGCTTTATTTGCCTTATAAAGTTTGTTATTGATGCTGTTGTCTCTTTTAAGGGAATGATGTCTTTCGGCATATTCCAGATATTGAATAGAATACTCTTTATTGAAATACAAAATTTTAGCGCCAAGGTATTGTTGCAATAAAAAAAACATACTGTCGTCATGTCCGTAATTACCGCAAAACTGTTCATCATATCCAAGTGATTTGAAAAATACCGACTTGGAAGTAAAAAAAGTATTTCGATGGTTTTTTATTTTTTCTCCGGCTTCATTTTCCCGCTCAAAAATATATATCTGATGATAAGGTTCGGGAGATTCAAGCAACATAAGCATCAGTTCCGGAGTAATGTAGTGATCTATGTCTGTCAACAGAATTTTCGAAGTTGGCGCCAGCGTAACACCCAGGTTTTTCGCGCCAGGCTGATTCCATGCAATATTATTTGTGATCCGCAATAATTTGATATTCATATTAATCTGCGACGGAATGAGTATGGAATCCACCGAACAGTCATCCACAAGAACAAATTGCAAATATTGCTTGATGGCGGCGGGGAAAGCATTATAACGCAACAGTAATTCATACAGATGTTGCACATCGCCTTGATCGAAATAAAGGGAGGTAATGTAAGATAAACGGGGCAGCACGCGGTAAGACATTTTTAATCAAATAAATAAATGTGTAATAGTCATGTTTTGTTCTTCCTCCGGAACGTTTTTTAAGTAAAACATATATCCCATTTCTTTGACTTCAGTTGCTGTATATCCGCATAAAAACATCGGATTGCCGGATACGTACAAGAAATTCTGCCGAAAATAATCAATAACATAAAGACTTTGAGAAG
>JAIROL010000178.1 GCA_031257565.1 Tannerella sp.
TCGTTATTTTCGTCAATGACGATACCGGATGCTTGTTTGTCTTGCGCAATTGTCAACCCCACGCTTAATAATAAGCACGATAACAATAAGAATACCTTTTTCATAAAACTAATTTTTAAATTTAACATCTGTTTTGTATTATACATAATGCGTTTCTTTATACTGGAAAATTCATTTATATTTGCAAATATAGAGTTTTTTTTTGTTATGCAATATTTTGGTAACATATTTCCATTAATTTCAACAAATAAATATCAAAACAACAGTTATCTTGAAAATTATGTTATTTCAATATCTATCGTATTTACCGTCAATAAATACTGATTTTACCGCTTCGAGATAGCCGAAGCCATTGAGCATGTCGGGAAGGAGATAACTGCCTTCTACCCATTCGTTCCATGCATTAATGGTAATCAGGGGAGGCTGTTCGGGATGACTGTCTGCGTATTGCTTCGCTATGGAAAGCAAGGCTGCAAAACTTTGCGGCGTATTGTGATAGTGAACCACATCTTTCATCCCTTTTGCAGGGAAACGAGGCGTATCGTCCCAGCCGATGGAAACGCAGGGGAATAACGGTATATTCAGAATGGAATCCATCTGTGTCCGTATTTTGATGGAATTGGTTCCATAGACCACATAATCTTCTCGCGTACCGCCCATATTGTACATGGCGACACTGTTGAAACCCATTGCATTTACTCTGTCGGAAAACTGTTTTGCCGCTTCCTGCGACATCAGCGAACCTCCTCCCTGATTCCATTGTATGTGCAATCCCGGAAAACCGGCTTTCTTCACTTCGTCACGAAAATAATCCAGCGCTTTGCGGGCTTCTTCTACGCTTCCGCCGAAACTCTCCAACAATTTACCCACACTGAAAATGGAGAAAACAGGTTCTCCGTTGATTTTAAAATAATTGGAACGCTTGAAATATTGATTAATCACTCTGTCGACGATGATTTTATAATTTTTCCAGTCCACTTTGGCATCCCATAGAATATCCGTATTATCCTTATAACGGTGTACGTTCCAGTAGTTGTACTTCACGTCGTGATTCGCCCACATGATGTAGAACTGCATCTTGCCATTGTTTTTGGCTTTCAGGAAACCGTCGTTGAGGGCGCTTTCGAGGAAAGGACTTTCCTCATACCAATACCAATCGTACACAAACACATTAACGCCATGGTCGGTCGCCACGTCAATCCATTTCTCCACCACTTTCGGGTCATTGTCCAACCCATAACCCCAAAGCGGTTGCCGGGGCTGGTAATGTCCTTCAAAACGGGGATTGCCTTTTTTAATCACTTCCCATTCGCCAATCCCTTCCGACCACAACTTTTCATGCGCTAACGGGTCGTCATGACACGAAGGCCAGATATATGCCGCTACATAATACTTACTGTTTTTTACATCTCGTTTTTTCTGCTGCGACTGTGCTACCGATGCACAACCAAAGATAATGGCCGTTACTATGAACATCCGCATTTTAAATCTTACATTTTTCATGTGTACATTATTTATTTTTTAACATTTCGGTAACATAGAACTCACAGCATGTTCATAACTCTCTGGCGCAAGCCATTGGTTCATATTCGTTTCATATGCATAGATTTAAATAAGATGAAGATTAATAGGTGAATTGAAGTCCTACAGAATAGGTCCGTTGGTTAGGATATGAAGCGGGGCGGCTATCAGACTCCGGATCCAATCCTTCATAGGGAGTGATCAGGAATGGGTTCTGCAAAGTAGCAAACATTCTTAAACTGCCTTTTTTTAAAGATAATTTATATCCCAGATCGATATTGCTTATTCGGATAAACCATGCCTTTTGAATATAATAATCCCCTATACCATATCCGCTGAATCGTTGTAAAGAGGAGGGAAGCGTTCCTTGTCGGTTATCGCTGTTCCAGCGGTTTTTTACATCCGTCATCTGGTTCAATCCTTGTTCCAGGTTAGTGACGTCGGTTAATAAGGAATAAGTAGCATTGGTCATCCAACGGTTAAATACGCCATACATACTGATGTTCAGATCGAATTCTTTATATCTGAATGTATTTGTTAATCCTAATGTAAACGGCGTATTGACGCCTATCCGTACCTTATCTGCATTATTAAGGATACCATCAGGTTTACCCAGGCGTTTGGGAACTCCATCTTCGCCGAGTACTAAATTCCCATTTTCGTCTTTCAGATATCCGTCGATATCTTTAAACTTGATAGTTCCGGGAATAGCGCCGGAGGTATAAGGAAGCTCTTCGCCTTCCTGCACTAATCCATCCGCTTTATGATACCATAACTCGCCGAAGTAAGCTTTTTTTGAATCATTAATATCCGGTCGCCAGCTTTCATCCCTCTTTAGCCATCTGTCCCGGTAGAAAGTGTAGGTGAAGTTGGTTTCCCATGAAAAGTCTTTGGTTCGTATATTCTGACTGTTCAATGTTACTTCATAACCATACGTTTGTTTTTTCTGATCGAGGTTAGCCGTAATACCGGTTGCTTCACCGGTCGAAAGAAGAGGTTTCCAGCCTAAAATATCCGATATCACCCGGTTATAATATTCAATCGTACCTGTCAGCCTTCCCTGCCATAAGTCAAAATCGAGTCCGAGGTTAAAATCGGTTTGTGTTTCCCACTTTAAATCGGGATTGCCCAGACCTCCTAATTTGATAGAAG
>JAIROL010000196.1 GCA_031257565.1 Tannerella sp.
TTAAATACAACTAAATTGACAAAAATTAACGCAGCGTAGCTAACAAGCTGTAAATCATACCACTATAACTGAGTACCCTCGCGCAGATACTGATAATAATAGGTGGGAAACTTAAGTTACAAATTTAATTGCAGGAGTCAAGGCTGCAGCCGGCGGAAAAAATATTATTGCCGCCGCTAAAGCCAAAGAAAGAGAAAATACCGCTATTTTTAATATTTTGACTCTGTGCGCCAATTTATTTTGCTGCTCCTGACTCATATCCCAATGGGCTTTGGCAAAATCAGATGCTGATGTGAAAAGAAATTGCCTCAGCTCTTTAATTCCTGCATATATTTTTTTTAACACTTTTATAACCTTTTTTTTCGATTTTTTCTCCGGTTTCCGGAAGCGTCAGAGCAGCTGAAAGGATAAGGTCAAAATCAGGGGGATTTATCCCTGCAAACTCAAATTCCGTGTTTATACTTTGCTCGGGATAAACTTGCGAGATAAAAAGCAGAAAGCAGAACGCAAATAAGAACCACAGGGCGGTTTTTGTAACGCCATCTTCCGACAGCTTCCTGCTTTCCTGCCTTCTGCTTTCTGCCGACATATCACAAAACCATGCCGCGTGCAGTATAATAATGGGGAAATCGTAGCCTTTATAGTCCGCTTTTTTTGTTGACTGATCTCGGGCAATTCCGATGCAACCGCGCTTGTCGATGCCCAACGAATGAAATCATTGTACGCAACATGACGGGTACTGCAATATGCTTGCAGGGTTATGTTAATGAAATCATTGTATTTCAGATGACCGGAAAATTATTTTACGAAAGTTTAACGCATATAAGAATTGATAGACTGGTATTTTATATAAATCTGGCGGCGTTAATACGAACATAAAACCGAATTTATTTTTTAACACTAAGGTAACATAGAACTCACAGCATGTTCATAACTCTTTGGCGCAAGCCGTTTTGCATGTTCGTTTCATATTTCTGAATTTGTTTTAGCGTCTCAGAGGGCGGTTGTGTGTAACCAATCGGTTAAGCGGGTCAGTCTTCCTCTTCTATTTTCCCGAAGTCTTGCCATACGTTGGCCGCCATGTATTTTTCTTTCGTACCGCGAGGTACTTTGAGGGTAACATTTGATACTCTATCGTAATCAACCGGCATAGAAAACATACTGATCGGCGTTTGCCATTTTACCTTGATTGAAACAAGACTGCTACATGAATAAAATGGAGCATAGTCAAAAACTTTTACACTTTGTGGAATCGTTACCGATTTCAGGCTGCTGCATCGGGAAAAAAGACCATATTTGATAGAGTCTATACCTTCCGGAATTACAACCGAAGTAAGACTGCTGCAACCGGAAAAGGCGCTGCTTCCGATAGATGTCAATCTGTCCGGTAACGTAATATAATCAAGACTGCTGCAACCGGAAAAGGCGCTGCTTCCGATAGAAGTTACTCCGCCGGATAACGTAATGGAATCAAGTCCGGCGCAATTATAAAATGCGTCATTGCTTATTCTTTTTACACTCTCCGGGATTACGATATATTTCACATCCCTTTCATAATAGAAAGCCCTGTACCCGATTTCCATAATGTTCAGTTTGTCGGGTATCCTTACCTCGCCTCCCAATCCGCGGTACTTTACGAGTACGCCGTTTATGACCTGGAAATCGGCTTCGTCCGAAAACATGTCAATCTCATTCTTATCACTGCATGAGACAAAGATGCACGCCGTACAGATAATCATACTTAAAACAAATAAAATCCTTTTCATATCTTTTTTCATTTTAGTCCTTGTTATACTTTTTATAATACTCTTCATATTCATACCATGATTCCCATTGATAATCGTAGATTATTGTTCCGAAATCTACCCATATATTCGAATAATAATAATACGTACCTGAGGGAACAATCAGTGTGGCGGAAGCGAGATCGACGTCTCCAAACGGATTATTGAATGAATAAAGATATAACGGCTGTTGCCATCCGACTTTTACGAAAGACAGCCGGCTGCATCCCTGAAACGCATTACCGGATATATAGTCTATACTTTCCGGGATTTCAATGTATTCAAGACTTGTACAGTTTCTAAACGCATATAAGTCTATTCTCCTTACGCCATCCTTGATTTTAACCGATACCAAGCCTGAACAGTTGTTAAAAGCATAAATATTGATATATGTTACCTTCGCCGGAATATCAATTTCGGTAAGACTGCTGCATCCGGAAAAGGCGTCGCTTCCGATATATGTTACCTTATCGGGAACATTGACCTCGGTAAGACTTCTGCATCCGGAAAAGGCGCTGCTTCCGATATATGTTACCTTATCGGGGATTCTTATTGAAGCAAGTTTGCTGCAATTGATAAAAGTCGCGTTCTCAATACGCTTTACGCCGTCGGGTATGTTTATTTGTACAAGTTCAGTGCACAGGGCGAAAGCTCCAGCGCCGATTTTCGTCACTTCGTCGGGTATTACGATCGACTTCACATAATTCTCGTTCAGGAAAGCTTCTTCCTTGATTTCCGTTATACCCATGTTGTCAGGGATGACTACCTCTCCGCCGTATCCCCGGTACCTTACAAGGACGCCGTCTTTCACGATGAAATCTTCATGCTGCGGTACAGATGGTTCGTCGTCCTTGTTGCACGATGCTATTCCTGCAGTTAAAATGATGAGCGGGAAGATTACTGTTTTTTTAAATTCCAAATGTCTCATAATTTTTAATTTTTAAACTCTAAACTTTTAATTCCTTCAAAACACCAGAGAATATAGACGAAAGGGTGAATACGTCTCTTTCCTCGTTTCTATTCCAATCACTGTTCGGAATACCGGATACAAAGTAACAATGGATTTTTCGTGCCGCATACCCTACAAATAGGGTTTTTGTATCCGGATTACAGTTTTTTTTATTTTGTATCTTTATGCAGGCAAAACCTGCGCCCAGCTTAAGAACAAGCCTCCGGCTTATAAAATAATCACTCTTATATACTTTGCTCGGGATAAACTTGCGAGATAAAAAGCAGAAAGCAGAACGCAAATAAGAACCACAGGGCGGTTTTTGTAACGCCATCTTCCGACGGCTTCCTGCTTTCTGCTTTCTGCTTTCTGCCGACATATCACAAAACCATGCCGCGCGCAGGTTTTTACTGATAGACAATGACGTATATCACGTAGGCGCGTCGTTTAAAGATTTGGGAAAAAAAACTGTTTGCGTTCAATAAAATGGAAATGAAAAGCAGTGAATTACTGAAAAATATTGTCTGAATATCAGATTACTCCATTTTCAGGGCTTTCACCGGGTCCTGATTGGCGGCATACCAACTCTGCCATGAAACGGATACAGCCGAAAGCGATCCTGAAAGAAAGCGACAAAACAAGTAATCCCGATAAAGCGGATATCCACCAGTCGAGCGATGTTTTACAGGCAAAATTCTGCAACCGGCAGTTCATCGCATATCCCAACGATCCTGAAAAACTGCTTTACGGTTAATCACATATTCTTCCGTTAAGAAAAGAAAGGAGTCGGTTTTCCGTCAAGCATTGTTGTGCGGTTGCCCTGAACTTTTTCTTTCACAGTATCAAAATACGGATTTTTATTCGTACCTTTGCCGAAGATTTCAAGACATATTCTTGCCCTTTGGCTCGCCGAACAGGTCGCGACTGTGGTTAAGGACGAACAAAAAGTTGCGCATAAGGCATTGAAGATTGCAAAAGGAAAAATAAACAACGTGTAGCATAAAGATGAAAAAGCGTAAAAAAAATAAGAAATTAATTTTATTGACTCCTTAAATCCGCAAAAAATCCCATGCTATAGACAAGGGGGAATTTTAGGGGAAAGGAGTAGGAAAATTACACGTAATTGACTGTAAATTTATGATAGTGAAAATAATTGACACCGTATAGTTTTGATTGCCAAAACTATACGGTTACATTAAAAAATTATTTACGGATTTAAGGTTATTTTATGAAAATATCGCCGATCTGCTGCAATGTGGACAAAAACGATAATCAAAGGTAGCCTATCTGAAATTTGTGTTAACTTTGCTTTGTTAAATCAGATTGAGCAGTTGAAAAAGAAGTCGGACATTATTACCCCATTGGAAATCGATTCGGAGCGGAATTTCGGCTCGTTCTATGAATCGTATTATAAACGGTTTTATCGTTATGCCTATTATTATGTGAACGATTCGGAAACGGCCGAAGATATTACGCATGATGCGATCATGTATTACTGGGAGAACAGACGCCGCTTGTCGCCCGAAACGGATGTTTTAGGTTATATGTTGCAGACGGTTAAGAATAAATGCTTGAATTATCTGAAACATTTGCAGATAGAGACCAAATATAACAAGAATTATCAGGAATTATACGAGTGGGAAGTGAAAGCACGCATTATGACGCTGGAAGATGAGCATTATTCGGAAATTTTTACAAAGGATATTATCGGAATCGTAACAAAATCCTTGGCCAAACTTCCTGAACAAACGCAGGCAATTTTTAGAAAAAACCGCTTTGAATATAAATCAAGAAAAGAAATCGCTTTGGAAATGGGGGTATCAGTGCAAAAAATAGATTACCATATAAATAAAGCGAATGATCATCTATACAGGGATTTAAAAGATTATTTGCCATTGTTTATATTAATTTTTCAGAAAATTATTTCATAAAGTTTGGGATTTTGAATCTTTCAGTTGCTCTTATGACAGGACAAGTTAAACAAACAGGATGGAAATAGATCGCCATACACTTTTACATTACTTTGCCGGAGAATCTTCTGAGGAGGAAAAGGAGCAGGTTCGCCGGTGGCTTGAGAGTGATGAAGCGAATAAAAAGAAGTTCATTCGTGAACGGATTCGCTTTGACGCTTCCGTTATTGTTGATGAGAGCGAAGTTGTGATAAAATCGCCAACCTTAAAGCGACGTGTTATAATTAATTCGCTGAAAGTCGCTTCCATTATTCTGCTGTTTATTTGTTGCAGCTATTTTTATGGTAATTATCGGGTGGGAGAACTCGGTAAGCTCATGCAGGATGTATATGTGCCGTTCGGTAGCCGTACTTCATTGACCTTATCCGAGGGATCTACGGTTTGGCTGAATTCGAACACGACATTTGAGTATCCCGGCTTTTTTAATCATGAACGTATTGTGAAACTGGATGGAGAAGGTTTCTTTGATATAGCAAAGGGAAAGCCTTTTATTATACATACCGATAAATATAGTATGGAAGTTCTGGGAACAAGTTTTAATTTGGAGTCGTATGACAACGGCTCTCATTTTGAGATCGCATTGTTTACCGGGAAAGTGAAGTTATTTAAGAATCACGGAGATAGAGATACTGTCTTTTTGAATGCAGGAGAAACGGCTACATTGGCAGGAAATAAGCTGATTGTTACTCCTACAAATTATAATCTATACAGATGGAAAGAGGGACTTATCGTTATTGAGAATGAGTCGTTTGAAGAAATTATGAATTTGTTTGAAAAGTATTTCGATTTGAAAATCATTATACGGACAGATCGCGTGAAAAAATTGGGGTATTGGGGGAAATTCCGGATTGTAGATGGAGTCGATCATGCACTGAGGGTTTTACAGAAGGATTTTCAATATACATATAAGCGGGAAGAAAATTCGAATGTAATTTATATTTATTAAAAAATATTAACCTTACAAAAAAAACAAACAATTAACCGGAGAATTAAAAAAAGAAAGAATGATTAACATTGAAAAACAAAATGCCTATGACGAAAAACAATTGAAAAAATGAATCGGTAAGCGCTGCAATACTTACCGATTCCGAACAAGTACATGTGAAAATATACTTATTACTTAATAAATCAAATACAAAGATATGGAAAAAAACTTTTTATCAGGGATTTTATTGTCCAAAAACAATCAATCCGAACGAATTCTTAGAATAATGAGATTAACTTTATTTCTATTACTGATATTTACCGGTTTTGCTTTTGCAAATAATGCAAATTCGCAGAATGCTCGGGTGAATTTAAATAAGCAGCGATCCATGCTCAAGGAGGTCTTGGAAGATATAGAAAGTCAGACGGATTATCTTTTTGTTTCAAACAGAGATATCAATCTGGAGCAATATGTGTCTATACGCGCGAATAACTTACCTGTTAGCGAAGCGCTGAATAAAATTCTTGAAAATACGGATTTGTCTTATGCAGTGGAAGGTGTGAATATAATCCTTTTCAAAAAAATATCGCCTGACAATTCTACTTCGGGCGCTATAGCCCAGCAAAAAAGTACAATTACGGGAATTGTGATTGATAAAAGCGGCGAACCGCTTATCGGCGCCAGCGTTGTTGAGAAAGGGACCGGCAATGGCACGATTACCGACCTTGATGGAAATTTCTCATTTACTGTTTCGTCCGGCGCAACGTTGGCGGTGAACTACCTGGGTTACCAGCCGAAAGAGGTGGTTGTGACAGCGGGAAAAACTCGCTATGAGATTACACTAAGCGAAGATTTGCAGCTGTTGAGCGAAGTCGTGGTAGTGGGTTACGGTACGGTGAAAAAGGCCAACCTGACCGGAGCCGTCGACCAGATCAAGGGCGAGGTGTTGACCGGCAGGCCGATTGTCTCGGTGGCGCAGGCCTTGCAAGGTACGATTGCCAACCTGAACGTTTCGACCGGCACATCGACCGGCACAAACTCCGGTGGCGCTCCGGGCGCGCGGATGTCGTTCAATATTCGCGGGGTGACCGGCCTGACCAGCGGTTCGGAATATTCATCCGCTTCGCCGCTGTTTGTGGTGGACGGTATCCAGTCGCAAGACGTCAATGCCGTCAATCCCGATGATATTGAAAGTATCTCGGTGCTGAAAGATGCGGCTTCGGCAGCTATCTACGGTTCGAACGCGCCTTACGGGGTGGTGTTGATCACGACGAAGAAGGGCGCGCGCGATGCGAAACCGGCCGTCACGTACAGCGCCAACTTCGGATGGTCAAGTCCGATCAACGTGCCTACCCAGATGAACTCGCCGGACTTTGCCAAAACGATGAACGACGCCGGACAAAACACCAGGGGAACCAATTTCTTTACCGACGAAGAGATGAAGCGGATTGAAGATTACTACTACGGCAGGATCAACACCTCCACCGTGGCCATCGCCTCGCGTAAGGAATGGGCCAGTTTTGACGATTACGGGAACGGGCGCGGCAACGACAATGTGAACTGGTATGACGTCTATCTCAAAAACAACTCGTTTACGCAGCAGCACAATGTGGGACTGTCGGGCGGAGGTAACAATTCTTCCTATTACGTGGGCGCCGGATACAACCGGAAAGGTGGGATATTAAGATTCGGAGACGATTCCTTTAAGCGTTACAATGTCCGCGCCAACCTGTCGTCGAACGTCACGGACTGGTTTACCGTCAACGTGCGCGGGTCGTTTATGCGGGGCATTACCGACAGACCAAGCCAGACCGGAGCCGACAATTTCATGCAGAACATCGCTCAGCGCTGGCCTACCATTCCGTACATCACCCCCGACGGATATTACAGCGAGGTGAGCAATATTTATGCCTACAAGCATGGCGGGCGCAACAAAACGGTGGACGACGTAACGGTCATTACCGGCGAATTTGTGATCACCCCGATAAAGAACTGGAACACGACGTTCAACTACACCTTTACCGACAACAACGTGGACAATCAGGTGAACGCCCTGCATTACACGCTTTACGATACCGAAGGCACGCTCTATTACCTGCCGAATATTTCAAAATATACGCAGGGAAGGGACAACTTGTCGCGTAAGCGGTCGGATTACGAGCAATATACCATCAATGCGTTCACGTCGTATGAATTGAACGTGGGCGATCATTACCTGAAAGGCCTGGCCGGTTTCGCCCAGGAAGAGTTCCGTAATTACGAGATCACTTCGAGCACGGGCAACGGTACGCTTTATACCACTGAAGTCCCTACGTATCAAACCATCTACGGCAATACGCCCTCCATCGGAGAGCCAAAGAAGGAGACGCTGGCGACGCGCGGCGCCTTCGGTCGGATCAATTACGGTTATAAAGAAAAATATCTGTTGGAACTCAATGGCCGTTACGACGGAACGTCGCGTTATTTGCAGGATGTGCGCTTCAAATTCTATCCGGGCATTTCTGCGGCATGGGTCGCTTCATCCGAAAGTTTCTGGGGCAACGACGCGGCGACTTCGCGCATCGATATGTTGAAACTTCGCGCTTCTTACGGTTCGCTGGGCGAACAGAGCGGCGGATACTATCCTTTCTATCCGAGTCTGGCGATGGCTTCGGCAACGGCAAGCCAAAACAACTGGTTGTTTAACGGTAACCGTTATGCCGCGATTGCTTATCCGACGACAAACAATCTGATTGACGGTACGCCCGGTATCGCCAATCCCAATCTGACGTGGGTCACAAGTACGACGGTCGATTTCGGGCTGGATATCGTTTTGCTCAGGAATCGTTTGTCGGCTACGTTCGACTGGTATCGCCGTTCTTCGGACGATGTGGTAGGCCCTGCCGAAGAACGTCCGGCGGTGTTGGGCGCGGCAGCCCCGCAAACCAACAATGCCTCGCTCGAAACCAACGGATGGGAATTGACGCTGGCCTGGAGAGATCGTATCGGCGATTTCAGTTACGGAGTGAGAGGAACGTTGGCCGACTCGAAAACGACGGTGAAGAAATACCCCAACCTGACCCGCGCCATTGCCACATGGTATGACGGCGCCGTCATCGGAGATATCTGGGGATATGTCACCGAAGGCTACTATACGCAGGCGGAACAGGATGCCGGAATCGATCAGAACCGCCAGAAAAGTCTGGGTACGAACTGGACGGCCGGCGATATTAAATACAAGAACCTCGATGACGATCCGTTGATCACCCGCGGCGACAATACGCTGGATAATCCGGGCGACCGCAAAATTATCGGCAACAGCAGCCCCCGTTTTACGTACGGCCTTACGTTGAACGCCGAATGGAAAGGATTCGACGTCAGCGCATTCTTTCAGGGCATAGGCAAAAGAGATTATGCTATTCCGACCGGAGCCGTAGGTATGTTCTGGGGGATACCCAACAGCGAATGGCAGGCAGCTTTGTTCACTATTCACAAAGACCGCTGGACGCCGGAAACGCCCGACAGCTATTTCCCGAAATATTATCTGACCAATGCCATGAATGCCAAAAACCAACAAGTTCAGACGAAATATTTGCAGGACGCCTCTTATTTGCGGTTCAAAAATATGCAGATCGGATACGCTTTCCCGAAACGGTTGTCGGATAAAGCCGGCGTCGGCAAACTAAGGGTGTACGTGAGCGGCGAGAACCTGGCTACGATAACGGATTTCGTGAAAACCATCGACCCTGAATTTTTGTCCAACTACGGTACGATCTATCCGTTGCAACGCACGTGGTCTGTCGCCCTGAATCTTTCATTTTAGTGCAGTATGAATACATTTAAAACAAACGTCATGAAAAGAATATATTTGCTTTTATCCTTATTTGCCGGACTGTTGCTGGCGGGTTCATGTAACGATGAGTTTATGGACCGAGTTCCGGAAAACAGCGTCAATGACGGCGCGCTGTGGAAATCGCCAACCGATTTGCAATTGTATGTCAACAACCTCTACAGCCGCAGCGACCTGTTGCTCCGGGACGAAGGGGGCGGCGGAAGCTGTAACATCGGGATATATACCCTTGATCGCGACAATGGAAGCGACACGGAGATCCCGCGCGACCACAGCACCCGCATGAATGGGGAGACCATCGTTCCGACGACCTCCGGCTGGGCAGCCAGCGACTGGCGCGCCTTGCGCGACATTAATTATTTCTTTGCGCATTATCAGAACGCTACCGGCGATCAGGCGGAAATCAATAAATATGTAGGCGAGGCATTGGCTTTCCGGGCCATTTTCTATTTCAACAAGCTGAAAAACTTCGGAGATGTGCCCTGGTACGACAATCTGTTGAACTCCGACGACGAGATGCTGTACAAACCGCGCGATTCCCGCAGGTTCGTGGTAGAGAGACTCATGGAAGACCTGGACAACGCCGTCAGTTACCTGCCCCTCAAAGGATCCTGGAACGGACGGTTGAATAAGGAGGCGGCCATGATCCTGCAAGCGCGTATCGCCCTGTACGAGGGTACTTGGGAAAAATATCACGCGGGAACGGCGTTCGGCGTGCAAGGCCAGGACGGCGCTGACCTGATCAGGAAAGCGGCGGATGTGACCGATGCGCTCATCGCGCTGAACACTTGCGAACCGGACAATGTCGGCGCCGCAGACGGCTACTGGAAATTGTTCAATCAGAAATCCTACGCAAGCAGCAGGGAGGTCGTGTTCTGGAGGCAATACAATTATTCGCTGGGGCTTGCCCACGGCTGGGGAAAATACAGTGCGTTCGGCGCGTTGACCGGCCTGAGCAAAACCATGGTCGATTCCTATCTCTGCACGGACGGAAAGCCGATCGATGAAAGTCCGCTCTACCAGGGAGACGACAACCTGCTGACAGTAGTCGCTAACCGCGACCCGCGCCTGAATCAGACGATCTATGTCAATGACGGCAAACACATACAATTCAGTGAAACGAGCGGGGATCAGATGTTTACCTATCCCGCTTTTGATATAAACGACAAATTGTGCGTAACCGGCTACCAGCTGTACAAAGGGCATCTTCCGACTACCGGGGCGAGCATGGCGACCAACAACCATGAAGCGGCGATGATCTATTTCCGCTACGGCGAAGCCTTGCTGATCAATGCCGAAGCCAAAGCCGAACTGGGAACCATCGCACAAACGGATCTGGACAAGACCGTCAATAAACTGCGCGAGCGAGTAGGAATGCCCAAGATGGTTATAGCGGAGGTGAACGCATTTACTTATCCCAACGGCAAGGAATTTCCGGCGCTGTCGAATCTCGTCAATGAAATTCGCCGGGAGCGGAAAGTCGAACTCGCAGCCGAAGGCTTCCGGGTGGACGATATTTTCCGCTGGGCTGCCGCCGGCGTCCTGATCAAAGGATATTTGCCCAAGGGCGCCAAGTTGGCTCAATGGCAAGGAACGCTCAGTCCTGCTCCGTCAGCGAACTTCGGGCCGGCCGTAGCCGCTCTCGAAGTTGACGCAAACGGATATATTTCTCCGTATGCCAAACAAGATCCTGTGAAAAACACCGGTTATAATTTCAACGTGAACCGCGATTATTTGCAGCCGTTACCAACCGAGGCCATCCGAATCAATCCGGATTTGAAACCGCAAAATCCGGGATGGGAATAGAATGAGATGAAAAGTAAAAAATAAATTGTAATCAAAGGAGGCTGTCCGCGGACAGCCTCCTTTTTTTCACTACCTGTGTTTGACGCAGGAACGTTCCAAACGGCTCTAAAAATATCTTTCCGATTATGAGCCGTTTACGAAAATAATCAAGAAAAAGCGTCAATGTTGGGGAAAATAATTTCAAACCGGATGCAGCGTTTGAATCATTTTTACATTTATTATATAAAAAAGCGTTTCGAAAAACAATTTAAAAATAAAAAAGTTCAGAGTTCCCGACCTGTAAAACCTAACGTCAGAGTTCCTGACCTGTAAAAGCTAACGTATTAAAAATAAGCAAGTAATAAAAAGTTGTTGGGAAAAGAAAGTGTCCTGTTTTTTTAATTGAAACATTTTTATTACATTTGCGATAAAATCTAAAATCAGTAAAATATTGTTATTATGCATCAAGCAATCCTCCCCTTGTTTACGGAAGACATGACAATAGTCGGTTTGCATGTCGGTGTTGTCAAACGTGAAGGCACAGTGTATTATTTTCAAGGCTGTTATCATTTTTATCATCACAGGGAAGATGACCGCGCTTCATTTAAACACATAGTCTGTCAGCTGTTAAGCAACAATATGGCCGGTCGAAGTGAAATAGCCGGGGCTTTTGGGATACCCGAAAGAAGCATCAGCCGTTGGTTAGCGCTCTTCAAAGAAAAAGGAGGGAACGTTTTTTTTTCAAAGCGTCAGGTCCAATCCCCGCCCCCGGGTATTCACTCCGGAAAAAACAGAAGAAATAACCGGTTTACACCTTGCAGGTAAATCGCGCAAAGAGATATGCCGCCGACCGGAAATCAAATACGACACATTCAGGAAGGCTCTGTCGGAGAAACGTTTGGTATTACCTGAAATCCCCAAAACCACACTGTCCGCCACCACAAAAAGTGAACGTAATGTCCCGGACGACAAATGCGGGATGGGAAAATCCTGCACTAACGAATCCGCCCGCGTTTTGGCTGCCCGGACAGGCATGACCGGCGTTCCCTGTTTCGAGAAGCGCTTCGGCTTAACCCATGCCTTCTGTACTTACCGAAAAAACGTAAAGGATGAATGACCTGATGAATATTTTACCGATTATGAAGTGACGGATGATGATGATACCGGTGAATCCGAAACCATCCGCCCGGCCGAACGCTCAACCATACTTGCCGGTCAAAAACAAAAAGGTCGCCCTGCTCCAAAAATAACCGTCCGCGAAATACGCTGGAAAAAACGCTTCGGGTCATCAAACATCCATTATCACCACCTATCATGTATTAACCATTCTCCAAATAGCCTTAACCATTCAAGAGGAAATCGAAGCGCTCGAAAAAGAAAAACAGGAAATAATCGAACAAAAGAACAAAACAGGAAAAAAAATAACATTTGGCGAAGCATTTGAATATCAAAAGTTTCTTACTTCCGTCAGCGAAAGGAAATTTTTTCTTGACGCCATCAAAATTATTGCATACAGGGCTGAAACGGCAATGGTCAACAGGATAAAAAAACAAATGGCAAACCCCGAACAGGCCCGTTCATTAATAAGAAAGTTTTA
>JAIROL010000012.1 GCA_031257565.1 Tannerella sp.
GATATTACCCTGTCGGAAGAATATGCCACCATTTGCGGCGTCACACAGGAAGAGTTGGAAAGTAATTATTCGGAGTATCTGTCCGTTGCCGCCGGCAAGCTGTCCCGCACGCGCGATGCCCTGCCGGACGGCATCCGCAAATGGTACAACGGCTATTCGTGGAATGGGAAAACGTCGGTTTACAATCCGTTCAGCGCCCTGCTGTTTTTCGACGAGAAGGCATTCAAGAATCGGCAAAGCGTTCAAAGGGAACACTACGGTAATGTATCGTCATCCATTTGTCAAATACGTAATGAAGGAATAAGTTCGATAGTACCGGACCGATTACACTTCCTTGCGCAACCCCGGACGCCTGCCTGCCGGATTCCCATCCGGCAACTTGCAGGTAACTTCCAGCCGGCGACGGATATATATACTTTGCTCGGTATAAACTTGCGAGATAAAAAGCAGAACGCAAATAAGAACCACAGGGCGATTTGTAACGCCATCTTCCGACGGCTTCCTGCTTTCCTGCCTTCTGCTTTCTGCTTTCTGCCGACATATCACAAAACCATGCCGCGTGAAGTATAACAACACCCAAGGGGTGGTTATATGCAATTTGGCGTAGCGCTTCTAAGCGGGTTGTTTTGTCGGCTTCGACGTTGGGGAGACGCTGTTTGCTCAGGCGTTGCCAGAGGAGGAGCATCTCGCTGTCGACCGGTTCGTTCAGGCGGGCTTCCCGGTCGGGGAGGTAGCCTTTGAGACCCATGCTCTGTATGGGGGTCTGAAGATTACGAAGCCGCCGAAACCGCACTGTCGGAGAGGTAGCCTTTGAGACCCATGCTCTGTATGAGCGGGAAATCGGCGTCCGTGCAGGAGGCGTCACGGTAGTAGATCAGCGTGGCCTTTTGCGCGAGCAGGCGTTCTTGCAGTTGGTCTATCGGGACGTTACGGACTTTCAACCGCTCGTCGATCGCAATGGCGGCCGCAATGCCGGCAGCTTGTCCGAGCGCCATCCGGCAAGGCTCCATCCGCAGGGTGGAGAAGCCGATATGCGAGCCGGCAATGCGGTGTCGTTTTGCGCAAACCAAAACAGTCTTTCGGTATATTCGCGCAGGCGTTGGGCAAAACGGTCGCGCCATTCCCACGAAGAAGTCGGCCAGGGTCAGTTTTCTTCCGGGATCAGCAGTATGGCGTCGGCAAAAACGGGGCCTTTCGTCTTTTTGCCGTCGACGACAACGGCGCATCGCTCGTCGAAGTCATACGTTCCGAGGGCTGCCCAACTGCCTTTGGCCTCTTTCGGCGCGATGTCGACGCAACTCTCGCCGTGCTTGTGGCGGACGGATAACGAGAGCGCATCCGGCAGCTCGGCGTTCGGCAATGCGGTGCAGTAGAAATAAACGGCATATTTCCCCGCTTTCCGGATGGCAGGCAAAAAGGTGCAGACACTGTTAGAGGGCTGGTTTTCGGAATATATAAAACTTGTTTTGTAGTGTGCGCCGAAGCGTTTCACCCACCACCATTGGCGTCGCACCTTGTCGATATCCGTATCGTCGACGAGTATTTCGGGAACGCTTCCGTCCAAGTATGGGTCGTTGCGGAGTTTCTTGCGCAGGGCGTCGACGTCGATGTCCTGCACGGCGCATCCGGCGTCGATGGCCATTGAGGCGGCTACGGCGGCCGACTGCCCGAGTACCATGAAGACCGGTTCCATGCGTATCGACCCGTAGGCGATGTGCGTGGAGGAGATGCAGACGGGCACGAGCAGGTTGACACACTCCCTGCGCTGCGGCGCTATGCTACGGTAGGAGACGGGATAGGGCGGGAAGCCGCCGTATTGCACGTCGCCTTCGTTCTTGACCATGCCGTTCGTCACGATGCGCTGACAGTTGTGCGAATCCATCCCATAGGCCGCCAGCCCTACGCCGTCGCCCACCGTTTCGTCGCCCTGGCAGTTGTGTTGCGTCATGACATATTCGCCGTGCAGCCGCCGCGCTTCGCGGACATAGAGCTGGGTAGGGAAATTGTCGTTGTCCACAAATTCATCCTTCGCCCATCCCAGTTCGTCCACCTTGCTGCGTAGCGCTTCCGGGATGCGTTCGTCGTGGCTAAGGAAGTACATCAGCCCTTTGGTATACTCGACGTGTTCCTGCCAGATGCGCGCGCGCGTCTCGTAGTCGCCGTCGGGATAGGCGTGATTCATGCCGATCATATCGGTAGAGAGGGGTCCGCGGTTGTTGACGTCGTATTTCGCGTCTGGTTGCTCGGTTTGATAGAGCAGGTATTGGTTGATATCGGCCGGCATTTTGCGGATGGCGCGCGCAAGGAGTTCATATTTCGAGGGGTCGTAGGACGCCGGTTTTTCAAACTGTCGGCGGTTGTCCGGCCGGTCGGTCAGGCAGAGGCGGAAGTTGTAGGCCTGTATGCAGGAGTCTCCGGATCCTGCCGCCTGGAGGACGTTGTCGCTGATACCCCAGCAAAGTCCGCCGGAGGGGTCGCCTTCAATATGGTAGGGGTCGATGCTGTCGGGGAATTGGTGTTGGATGGAG
This sequence comes from Tannerella sp., assembly GCA_031257565.1. Lineage (GTDB taxonomy): Bacteria > Bacteroidota > Bacteroidia > Bacteroidales > Tannerellaceae > Tannerella. The sequence goes on from JAIROL010000012.1 coordinate 2,529, forward strand.
AGTTGCACGCCGTTGAGCGATTCGTCGTAGACGTCGTTGCCTTCGCGTCCGGTAAAGTAGGATACTCCGGCTCGCGCCATCAAGTCGCCTTCATACGAGCAGTCGATGAATTGCCTCGCATTGACGACGATGTGCGGCGCCTCGGCGTCGTCCGATTTTTCGAGCGTGATGCGCCGGATAACGGCGTCGCGTTTGTCGGCATCAACGATGCGGTGCAGGCGTAGCGTTTCAACGCGTCCGTCGGCTATGAAGCGGTCTATTTCCTGCGTAGCGGCGCTGGGCGGGAAGGTCCACTGTTCGAGTTTGCCGTAGCGTTTTCCGAGGCGGCGGTAAAAGAGGCGCGCCAGCCCTGTGACGGCGTATTTGTTGCCGATGTCCGTCCAGCCTAATCCGCCGGTAGTCATGCCGCCGAGGTATTTGCCCGGCTCAACGAGGATGACGGATTTGCCGAGTTTGGCCGCCGAATAAGCGGCGATTACGCCCGACGCCGTGCCGCCGTAGACGCATACGTCGACGTCTTTCTGCAACGTAGCGTCGTTGCCGCCGCCGCAGGAAATGCAAATCGATAGGATGATTGCGCAGATAAAATGTTTCTTCATTTTGAATGGATGTTTTTTTGAAAAATAGTGATCATTTGAGTTATATGTACATTTTTACCGGATTGCTTAGCAACTCGCAATGACGAGGGATACGCTCCGCCGTTGCGAGTTGCTAAGCGCTCTTAGGCTATTCCCAGAGGGGGTTTTGCGTCAATTCAGGATTCGTCTGCCGTTCGATGTAGGGTATAGGCCAGAGATAATCTTTTGCGGCATTGAACTTACGCAAGTCAACGGTGCGCATGGAGACGTTCGGGTCGTTGACGTCCGAGGCGATCGGTATGCCCGCCGCTGCGTAGTCGGGCGTCCCCCAGCGGTCGATGACCGGAGCTTTGACAGGATAGGACTTTTGCATCCTTCCCAGCAGATAGCCGTTCATCACCTGTTCGGCAATGCGCCACCGGCGGATGTCGGAAAGCCGCTGTCCTTCGCCGGATAGTTCGTGCCGGCGCTCCCTCGCTACGGCGTAAAACAGTTCGTCGGCGTCGCTTTCGGCCACGTTGGGCATTCCGGCGCGCGAACGGATCTTGTTGAGGGCGGCGTAGACCGAGGCGTCAGTCTGTCCGGCTTTCACTTTGGCTTCGGCGTAGATCAGGAGTACCTCGGCGTAGCGGATGACGATGATGTTGTTGTCGCAGTTGTTGACGTCGCCGTAATTCTTGTCGTTCACATATTTCCGCCAGTTGATGCCGCTAAACGAGGCGTAAGCGTTCAAGGCGTCCTGGTTGTCGACATACGAGGCCGGCGTCGTATGGAAGTTGAAGCATTTCACGCTGTCGCGGTGCGTTTCAAACTGGAATCCCTGGAAGATGCATCCCGGCTCCTGCGTCCAGTCGTCATAACCGGAGGAAGGGAGGGCAAACGTCCAGGCTAAGCGCGGGTCGCGGTTTTCCCAAGGCCTGGCGGGGTTGTAGAGCGGCGACTTGTCGATCGGAAGCCCGTCGCTGCACAGGTAGGAATCGACTAACTGATACGAAGGTATTTTATTGGCATGGCCGCCTCCGTTCCTGCCGCCGAAGAGCCGGAAGATAGGATGCACTCTCTGCCCGAAGAGGTATTGTATTGAAAAAAGTATCTCTTTCGAGTCCTGGCCTTCGTATGTAAAAAGGTTTGAAAAACTCGGATCAAGTCCAACCTCTGCGCCCTCTAACTTCATCACTTCGGAAGCGGCGGCGATTGCCACGTCCCATTTTTCGTTGTACAGGGCGATTCGCGCTTTCAGCGCCAGGGCTGCCTGCCGCGTCGGTCTGCCGGACGTCGGTTTGTTGGCCGTTCCGAGAGCGGCGGCCGCCTCGTCATAGTCTTTAAAAATCTGCGTCAGCACGTCGGCTTTCGGCGTGCGCGGTATGTCGGCATCATCAAGCGTGACGGATTCCAGGACCAGCGGCACGTCGCCGTAGAGGTCTACTAAGTAGGCATAATAGTATGCCCGCAGGAATTGCGCCTCCGCCTTAGCCTGGCTGATAACGGCCTCGCCGACGCCTTCAATCCGGGACAGGTTATTGATGAGATAATTGCACCGGGTGATGCCGGCGTAGCAAGTTCGCCAGATGTTTTCAACGAACGAGCTTTTGGCGTCGTTAGCCCCCTGCGAGAGCTTCTGCAAATCGTTCGTATTCCTGTCCCAGCCATTGTCTGACAGTTCTTCGAACGCCAGGAAGAAAGGCATATCTTCGTGGGCAGTCCACAGCGTAGTGTAACAACCTGTGACAGCCATTTGGATTTCCGTTTCATTAGCCAGGAAAGTCTTGTCGGAAGGCGAATCCAGCGGAACTTTGTCCAGGAAATCGCTGCACGACGCAAACAACAAGATGAAGGAGGATATTATAAATTTTTTCATGATTATATATTTTTTGTTTTAGAATCTTAAATCGACGCCGAAAGTCGTAGTTCGCATAATCGGGTAGAAATTGCCGTATCCCGTGAGCACCGGCGCTTCCACGTCGAAGTATTTCCAGAAGTCGGAGATCGTGAACAGGTTGTCCGTACTGACAAAAAACCTCAGACTGGAAATACCGGCTTTAGCTGTCATGCTTTCGGGGAGGGTATAGCCGAGTTGCAAGTTTTTCATGCGCAGGTAAGCGGCGTTTTTCACCCAGAACGACGAGTTTTGCTGGTTGTTGCTGTTGTTAAACGCTAACCGCGGAAATTGTGCGTCCCGGTTTTCGGGCGTCCAGTAGTCCTTGCCTATTTCCGGCATGGAGCCGCCTTCGTAGAACGATCCGATGGAGTGTCCCCAGGCATACCCGTCGGCTTTTCCCGTCCCCTGAAAGAGGATATTCAGGTCGATGCCCTTGTATTCGCCGAACAGGCTCAAACCGAATGTGTATCTTGGAATAGCGCTGCCCATGATGACATAGTCGGAGGTATTGATCACGCCGTCGCCGGCGTCGTGGAGGCCGTCGCCGTCGGTATCCACCGTAGGCTGGTCTTTATACTTGATGTCGCCGGGTCCGAAATTACCGATCTGGGTAGCCCCCATGTAATTCCCATCGCCGTCGTAATCCTCGGGAACGATATACCCGTCCGCTTCATATCCATAGAGGGAATACATCGGATAGCCTTCACGGTTGACCGTGATGCCCGTTTCGTTGATCCCTTTCAGGTCGAGCACTTTGTTTCTAACGTCGGAGATATTAAACATGGCGCTAAAATTGAAATCTCCAAACCGATCGTTGTATGTTGCTCCGACCTCCCAGCCTCTGTTTTCGAGTTTCCCGGCGTTTTGCGCCGGCGCCGAGAGGCCGATGATGAGCGGGATGCTCAGGTTGAGCAGGATGTCGTCTGTATGGCGGTAATAATATTCGGCGTTTATCTCTAATTTATCAAACAGTTTCAGGTCTAATCCCAAGTTGGTCGACGTAGTAGTTTCCCAGCTGATCAGGCTGTTTGCCATCGCCGTGATGGCGGCGCCGGAGACGATATTTTTGTCGAAGATATAGTTCGTTCCCAGGTTAACGACCGACTGCGCCGGATAATATCCGTTCAACGTGTTCTGATTGCCCAACTGCCCGTAGGAGGCTCTTATCTTCAGGTTGTTGATAGTGGATTTAATATCTTCCCAAAACGCCTCTTCGCTGATTCTCCAACCTGCCGACACCGATGGGAAAAGCCCCCACTTATGACCGTCGGCAAACCTTGACGAGCCGTCGTAGCGCAAGGTGGCTTCAAAGAGGTATTTTTCCATGAAATTGTAGTTCACCCTGCCGAACGCCGACTGCAAGGCATAATCGGAGGCTGAGCCGCTTGATTTCTGGTTCTCCTGTCCTCCGGCGTTCAAAACCGGATAGTCGGGAAAGGGGAATACTTCGCGGTATCCTTCGTGCCATTTGTAGATAAACGATTCCTGCTGATAGCCTATCATCAGCTTGGCGTTATGTTTCTGATTGAAGGTACGTTTAAACGTAGCGCTTCCGTTAAACATCGTCCGCAGATTCCGTCCTGTATTTTCCCTGAGAGACGATTTGCTTTGGGTCTGTGGATCGGGAGTTCCGTCGTTGAGATAAAGCTGAACCCGTTTATCCCATATAGTAGTATGCCCTTCCCAATAGTTAATTGCATATTGTCCCTTGAGTTCCAGGGAATCTACGGGATTGTATTTGGCCACTAAGTTGATAATGCCCGATGGCGCGGTATTGGTAATGACGCCGCCGTCTTTGTAATAAGCCACGGGATTTATGCCCTGCCAGCCTGGACCGTAGCGTCCGTCAGCCAGATAAGCAGCCTGATTAGCCGGAATCCTTCCTACCCAGTTATAGCCGTTCCCCAGTTTAGTAGGCTCTGTGGCGTTAGAATAGACTAATGCCAGGTCGGATCTTACTTCTATCTTTTCGGATATTTTAAAATCAGTATTCGACCTCAACGTATATCTTTTGAAGTTAGTATTTTCTGTAATTCCGTTTTGCGACAGGTATCCTACTTGAGCCAGCGACTTAAGTTCTTTCGTGCCCAGGCTTACGGTGACGAAGTGGCTGTTGATAATGCCGTTGTTGGTAGCCGTGGCGTCAAACCAGTCTACGTCGGGATAGTTCGGATCATTCCGGGCAACGCCGGCTTCGTACTCCCGGATGTATTCCTCGGAATATTCGGGCGTCATGCCAACGGCGCGTTTGGCGATGGAGATGTACTTCATAAAATCTACGGCATTAACATACTTAGGCACGTTCGTGGGTTTGCCCTGCGCCACATAACCGTTGTAGGAGATGTATGCCTTACCGTCTTCGGCGCGTTTGGTGGTGATAAGAATCACTCCGTTGGCGGCGCGGTTGCCGTATATGGCTGCCGACGCGGCGTCTTTGAGCACGGAAATGGATTCTATTGATTTGGGGTCGATGGAATTGATGCTTGATTCAACGCCGTCGATAAGCACCAGCACATCGTTGTTGCCCAGCGTCGTTTTGCCGCGGACGCTGATGGTACCTTCGTCTCCGCCCGGTTTGCCGCTTCTTTGCGTCACAACGACGCCGGGAACGAGACCTGCAAGCGCCAGCGATGTTTGCGCCACAGTTCGTTTCTCCATTTCAGGCAGGGATACGGTCGAAACAGCGCCCGTCAGATTCGCCTTTTTCTGCGTGCCATAGCCTACGACGATGACTTCATCCAACATTTGAGCGTCTTCTATCATCTTGATTATTAGGCGGTTACCCCCCCCCCACGCTGCGCGGAGAGATTGCCGACTTCCTGCGTGATATATCCAATGAAGGAGATTTGCAGCACGGCATTTTCTGACGCCGTCAGCGAGAAGCTTCCGTCGGCGTTGGTGATGACTCCGTTCGTCGTGCCTTTTTCAATGACATTAGCTCCCACGATCGGCTCGTCGTCGTTGTTATCCACCACGACGCCGGTTATTATTATCCCCTTGCGGTCTTGTTGCGCAGAAAAGAATTTGCCGGCGTCGGTTGATAAAATAATGCTTTTGTCCAGCACCTTGTAGATCACATTTGTGTTGGCAAACAGTTCGTCAAGAATGTCAAATACGTCTGCATTTTGTTTTTTCACAGTAACTATCTCTTCCGTGTTGATTTGTTTGTTGTTGTAGAAAAAATTAAACTCAGACTGGTCTTCAATCTTGTCAAGCACGGTCTGTATCGACATGTTTGTAATTTCCAGCGACAACCTGGCGGATTGGCTGTAAGTGTTCGTAGCATGCAGGATACTGACCGATAAACTCATTAGAAATACGGTAAGTTTCATATACAGGGGTATTTTTTTCAGTATAGTAAAAACAAGGTTTGCTTCCTGAAAGTTTTGTTTGTTTGATTTGAATCTCATAAATGTATTGTTTTTTGGTTATGAAAAAATATGGATGAATTGTCGTTTTCATCAAGTCGGCGTTGTTTTTTCAGGATCGTTTAAGGTGGACGTATTTTCATGGCTCGCGTTTTTTTTGAGTGTTCAACAAAGTGATTCAATACAGGTCAATCTCGGATTTAAGTATTTCGCCGTCGTCAGTCACGACCTGCCGTTGCGCATAATTTATTCCCGATGATATTTTGAAATGTTCCAGGATACGCGTGAGATGCTGATCCGTAAAAGAGCCGGTAAAAGAATAGTCGTGCAGCGATTCTTTTTTCACAATGAAATCCACGTTGAAGCGCTTGCTTAAGATCCAAAGCGCTTCGTCGAAAGGCGTGTTGCGGAATATGACCGAGCGGTTTTTCCAGGCGACGTCTTTCGGCACGTAAGTATATTTCCCCGACAGTTTGCCCGTTTTCCGGGAATAGACTGTTTGCTGTTCGGGTTTCATGGCATATTTTTTCCGTCTGCCGTCGCAATCCTGATAATACAGGCAAATACTGCCTTCGACTAAGGTGGTTGTGATTTTATCATTTGTCTCGTAGGCGTCGATATTAAATTCGGTGCCCGCCACTTCGACAGACAGGTCGTTGAGCGTACGGACGATAAACTTCCTGCTTTCGTCTTTGACGACCGACAAATAGGCCTCTCCGGTGAGATAAACTTCGCGACAGTCTTTTTTAAACCGGAGGGGATATTTGATGTGCGACCCTGAATTGAGCCACACTTTACTCCCGTCCGGCAAAACAAGCGAGCTGATTAAACCGAAGTTCGAGTTGACCTCCACGTCTCCTCCGGACGGGTCGTTGTCAGGCATAAAATATAAGCATGAAATGATCAGGGACGGGATAAGCAACACGACGGCAATCCGCTGCAGCCCTGTTTTCAGGATGCGCATCCGGTTTTCACCGGCGACTTTTTTCTTTATTTTTTTCAAAACGGAATCGGGATTCATTTCTTTCATCAGGAAAAGTGTGTCGGAGGTATACGAGAGATCATACATACGTAGAGCCAATAATCGGTTTTCTTCGGACGAGCGTATCCATTCTTCAATATATGCGCGTTCCTCCTGCGATATGCTGTCGGAGAAATAGCCGGATAATAATTCAAATATGCTTTTTTTGTTTTCCACGATATTTATGGTTTTTGAAAAGAAGACAAATGAACGCGGTAAGTTCCTAAACGGAGATGCGTTTTTTTTAATGTATTTTTTTATGGAGAAAAAATCGTATATTTGCAAAGTCAAATTTGCAGGTTCTTGAAAATGAACAAAAAAAGACGCAGACCCCCATGATGAAAAATGCGGGCTTGTATACATTTGATAATGTGACATTTATAATACCGGCGTCGGTAAGTTGGATTAAAGTGTTATCGCGCCAATAAAAACGCTACTTTCGCAAACAAATCAATCGGAAGATGTTACAAAAAGCAGACGAGAAAGAAGATTTCAAACTTTTTGAATTGATCCGGGATGGAAATGAAAAAGCCTTTGATACGATATTCCTGAAATATTATCCCGGATTATGCGCATATGCCCGACAATTTGTTGAACTGGCCGACGCCGAGGAAGTAGTGCAGGACGTCTTGTTATGGTTTTGGGAAAACAGAGCGATGCAAGTGTTCGAAATTTCGCTGAAAAACTACCTGTTTAAATCGGTAAAAAACAGGTGTATCACCTTGATCAACCGGAATGAATTACGACGAACCATCATCAACAGGATTCATGAGGATCTGGAAAATGTCTATGACGATCCGGATTTTTATCTCGTGAAAGAACTCGCGGATAGAATCGACGCCGCGCTCGCGGAATTGCCGGAAACGTATCGCAGCGCGTTTGTGTTAAACAGATTCCACAATATGTCGTACAAGAAAATTGCAGCGCGCTTCAACCTCTCGCCGAAAACGATTGATTATCGCATCCAGCAGGCCTTGAAAATATTGCGCGTCAAACTGAAAGATTATCTCCCCGTATTGCTGTTCCTGCAATAATTGTTCATTAAGCTGCTTGCGCGCATTACCGTTGGATCAAGATGAGCTTTTTTTTCATGCGATTCATGATGCCAATTATCCCATATACGCAGTCAGCTTCCACAAGTTTGTTTCAAGTTCGCCGATGCGTTTTCTTGCTAACGACGCAGTTCCGGAATCGTTTGCTTCGCTCGCCAGTAGAAGCAAATTCCGATATTTTTCCAGAAATATCTTCATTGAAGACAGAATGTTTTTTATACCTGCTTCCCAGTCGGAAACAGAATGAATTTCTTTAATATCGGATTTTTTGATATATTCGGAAAAACGATTTTCGGGATATTCTCCCAGCATGACGATACGCTCTGCCACCTCGTCGATTGCCGACGCTTCATTGTTATAATATTCTTCATACAGTTCATGTAACTCAAAGAACTTGTCTCCTTTTATATCCCAGTGTAATCCTCTGAGGTTTGTATAATAAATCTGATGATTTGCCAATAAGTCGCTCAAACCGGTTATGATTTTTTTTACTGCTGCGGAATCAAGTCCGATAAAATTTTCAGTTGCCATAATTTTATAATTTTATAAAGTTCATAAATTAATTTCTTTTTCGAGACAAATGTAACGGTATTTTTTTCTTTTGTCAAATTGATATTTTTTATATTTGTATCGATTTTATCAATAAATAAAATAATATGACAATTCAACAGCTGGAATATATTATCGCCGTAGATAATTACAGACATTTCGTAAAAGCGGCCGAGGCCTGCTATGTGACGCAACCGACGCTAAGTATGATGATTCAAAAACTGGAGGATGAACTTGGGGTGAAGATTTTTGACAGGATGGCGCATCCCGTGGAGCCTACGGAAATAGGGAAGCTCATATTGAAGCATGCCCGCATTTCTATTTATTATTTTTATCAGCTTAAAGAAATTGTGTATAATGAAAAGAATATCCTGACCGGCGATTTTAAAATGGGGATAATACCTACGGTTGCAACCTATCTTGTTCCGGAATTGCTTAAAACGGTGAATGAGTCGAAGATTGGCGTCAATCTGATTATGCAGGAGACGCCAACATCCCTTATCATAGAGAATATACTGAACGGTAAATTAGACGGAGGCCTGGCGGCAACGCCGTTAAATAATCCGATGCTGGCGGAAATACCCATCTATTACGAAAAGTTTTATGCTTATACATCCCCGAAAGACGCTCTTTTCAGCGAAAATGAAATTGACCTTAAAAATATTGATATACAAGATATATGGTTATTGGAAAATATTCATTGTTTACGAGGGCAGGCGTTGAATTTATGTGAGAGAAAACAGGAAGGAGGAGCAACTCAGGCTGTCAGGTATGAATCGGGAAGTCTGGATACGCTTATAAGCATTGTGGATCATAATGGCGGACTGACGATTATTCCTGAAATGAGCGCTATGGGATTGCCGGAAGAAAAGCAAGGTAATCTTCGTAAGATAAAAGGAAACGTTTCCGTAAGAGAAGTCAGCCTGGTTGTAAATAAGGATTTTGTCCGGCAGAATGTAGCGAATGCGATTGTGGATATGATAAGAAAATCCGTACCGAAATCGATGCAGGATCCGGACCTGAAAAAAAATGTTGTTGGCATTTATTGATATCCGGTTTTAGCCGGTGGAAGTCCGGCGCGTCAAGGGTTCTGTCTGTCTTTTTCTATTATTCGATTCTTACAATTTGCCCTATTCCATTGTCAAGCGTCACGACATAGATTCCTCTCCGCAGCTTCATTTTTGTTTCTCCTGCCTGCCGGATGGTCTGCCGCTTCTGCAGGATTCCTTCCGTCGAATAGATTCTGACGACGCTTCCCGTTTTCAATGTCCTGATAAACAATTCGTCTTTGGCAGCCCAGATCCTGTCGTTTTCCGGATGAAGAGGCGCCTCATCTTCTCTTCCGCTACGGAGGAAGTTGGCATAGAACTCCAGTTTTCCGGAAGATCCTTTAGGAATAGTCACTTCCATCTGCGGCTTATCTCCATTGGATCCCGTCCACCCGGTGAACACATCCCCCGCTTTTTCGGGGGACCCCAGCGTAATGGATCCGGACTCGATGGTGTATGTCGGAGGATTATTCTCCGCATTCACGCTGCCGTTCAGATGATATTCGATCGGGTATTCCTCCGGCTCAAAGTTGGCCTGTAATTCTACGTTGCCATAGACCGTAAGCGTATCATAATACATGATTCCTTCTTCCGCTTCGATCGTGCGCCCCCGCAAAGAAATGTAATCCCCGTGGCTCCATCCTGCAAAACGGTATCCTTCATCGGGAACGATGACAATCCCGGCTCTGGGCGTTGTCCTGTAATCCAGCGCCTGTTCCGCCGCGTTGTAGATATTTCCCCCGAATCCTGCGGAGAAAGTAGCCACTCCGACGCTTGCTCCCTGGTGGTAGGTGGAATTCGTCGGAAGGGTGATCGTATCGCTGACGGTCACCCATGCCCGATTGATAAACAGGGGTTGTGAAGAGCTACTACCTGCCTGCGGAGTCGCTTTGACGGTCACGGCTGTTGCAGCCATGGAAGCGACGCCCGTCATGGTCCATTCGAGCGCATCCCTTTGCGGAGCGCTTCCTGCCGTAGCGGGTACGACAGCCGGATTGGATGAGACGAAATTCAGGTATGGGGGCAGCGTGTCCCTGATAATGACATTTCCGGCGCCGGTATTTACATTGATCGCCGTGATTGTGTACTCGATGGTTTCGCTGAAGAGGGCGGAAATCGGATTATCGTATGTCCCGTTATGCGGTATGCCTTCCAGCGCGGCTTCTTTTTTCATCATCAGCGTCATCAGACTAATCACGGGATTAAGGATTGTTATTTCATTGTTGGCGTCATTACATTCCGGCAGGTAAGTGAAAGTCGTACCGTTATCATTTACGCGGACAATAATATTAACCATTGGTAAATAGGGCGTTATGTTTGCAGTGCGGACTGTTACGTATCCGGTATCTCCCGGCATGATATGGATGTTTGCATTATCAGTGATTATTTTGTTGGCTGTCGCGATTGATTCTTTGTAAAGAGTTACATAGACGGGCGATCCGATGGAGGCGTCTCCCTGATTAACAATCCCGACGGTAATACTAAACATATCGCCGATGATAGAGCTATTTATCAATGATGGAGCCGGATATATGTCAGGCATAGGCCAGACAGGAGCGCCGTTCTTATTCAATTTTGTCTGTTGCATTAAAAAGCCATTGTAGGGGCGGACGTCGTCGGTTGTTCCTAATAGACCGTCGCCATCGGGGAAAACGGTAGCCGGATTAAGTCGATAGGGCGGTATTGTCAGGTCTTCGTTTATATTCACGGCGTTATATCCCCATTGATTCCAGACTTTACGCGCGGGCGCCCACGGAGCCGCTCCGGCAACAGCCAAGTCGCTATCAAAAACATAGAGAAACCCATTTCCATGAGAATCTTCCACCGGTTTTCCAAGTACGACGATATTGGCATATCCGTCTCCATCCACATCTGCGACAACCGGATATTCATTCATTGTCCAGGAAGCGCAAGCGACGGAACTTTTCGTAGCGCCCGTCGTTCCATCGATTATACGTAATGTTTTCGTGTCGCGGTATACTAACTCCATTTTTTTGTCTTGATTAAAGTCGAAAAGCGTTAAGGCCGTAGACCCGGATACGTCGCTCGTCGTCAATGGCGACCATGACATCTCCGATATGGTTCCTGACGATTTATTGTATTTGAATGCATTTAGTTTGTATTGTGTAGAAAAAGCGATCTCCGGAACCCCATCTCCATCCAGATCTCCAAGAACCGGAATCGAACCGCCGTCAGTTCCGCTTGATACGGATATAACATTAGAATTTAAAAGAGCTCCGGTTCTGCCGTCCCAGGCATACATATATACTTTCTCGGATGAATATCTGACGACGACTACATCCGGATATCCGTCAAGGTTCAGATCGGCAATGGTCGTATATCCGTCTCCTAAATCGGAACGGGTGGAGTTTACGGATCGGAGTTTTGTACAGGAATTTAAGGACGTAGTTGTCAGGCTGTTTATTTGTATCTTATAAATATTCCGACCTGCAATCAATTCGGGTTTTCCGTCATTATCCATATCTGCAACAGATGAAAATGCTCCTTTGGAACTTTGCGCTGTTCCATAGTATGAAGTATGACCTCCTCCGGTTCCATAGTCCCATGAATTTTGAATTAATCTACAATCAAGCAATAAATTTCCATTCAGCGCATTGAAGATTCTATCATTGCCCATGATTTCCGGAATACCGTCTTCATTGAAGTCGGTAATAGTAAGATAGGGGTAAGAATAAGATGCGACATTCGTCGTATATACCGCACTTGACTTCCATTTGAATGTTCCATCGTGCCTATAGCAATAAATATAGCCTCGATTTCCGGCAGTTGCATTTTCCGTTGTTGCCACAAAAAACTCGGCGAATCCGTCTTTGTCGACGTCAGCCATTGCGATCGTGCCATATCCTGCATGGAATCGTTCTACCGGGAATTTGTTTTTTAAGCGCTTACCTGCCGCATCAAAGATTTTAATTGTATCTGCCGAGAAATTGTCTATTGCGATTGATGTTCCTGCGCAGACAATTTCTATATTTCCGTCGTTATCGATATCTCCAACTAACGGAACGCTCATTTCAAAAACGCCTTCGACTGATTTGTATAATTCTTTAAACGACCAGACGCCGACCGGAGACTTGGTATAACAGTCGGCGTCGCTGATATTGTCGGGCTTATTATATACGAGAATATTTACTTTAGCGTTTGATACGATCCCATAGCAGACAATACTGTATTTGATGGAGTCATAACCTGTAAAGTCGGTTGCGGGCGTATATTTTATTTTTCCGTTTTCGACAGAGGCGCTTCCGTTGGAAGGGGCTTGGGTTATTGTAAGATTAAGGTCGTTAAAAGCGCATAAGGACATATCGTTGGACGTGACGTCGATTAGGGTATCCGTATTCTGCATGATAGAGACGCTGTCCTTTTCGGCTTCAATGGCATGCAACCATAGATTTCCGGAGTATACGGAATCGACAGAAGCTCCGTTATAACGTACCGACATACTTAATTTATTTTCCCCTCCTGTTAATGCCGAAGCCGGAAATGTCAGCGTATTATCTATATTGCCGTTTTCTGAAATCGTATATTGTACATCGTTTATGAACCACTTGACGGAGTTAAATGGGTTTTCGATCGTTCTTTTTACGATGATATTATCTGTAACTTCAAATGTATGCGTTCCTTCGGACGTAGCAGCGTAATGCGTATCGTTGAGAGGTCTTGTTTTGGTTTGAATAGTATAGTATGACTGAAAGTCGAAAGCGCTTTCTCCTGCGGTGAGAAAAAATGAAGCATAGAGATCAAACACAGAAGAAGATATTATCAAGCCCGTAGAACTTTGCATATTGGCCATAAACCCGGCGGGATTTATTATTTTAATTAAAACATCGTTATCGTCGGGGATCTTATAGTCTTTGGTCGCTATCACATAGTCCGGATTTGTTTTGTTCGTATAAAATTTGAGTTTGACGTTTGTCGTAACGCCGTTACGATATTCCCTTACAATCATATTATCCGTTGAGTTTGCAGGCGTCATAATATTCAACCTGTGAAAGTCGCCAAATGTAGGTGCGTTAAACGGGGATATGATCGTTCTTGTGATATTTTGTTCCACAGAGGGCCACCATTTAATACGGGTTGAAGTTCCTAATAGATGGTTTACAATGATCGGTTTGTTTGCGTTAAGCATCACCGGTACGGTGGATTCATTTCTATACGGATTAACTTCCTGTAATAAAAACGAATGGATTTTATGTTTGTTGAGAGAGATCGTTGTTGTTGTGTTTCCTTCTTTTTTAGTTACTGTGGTATTATCCTCTAATGCCAGGATATTTATCCAGTCGCCGTATACCGTCGAATGGTTGCTATGATTCCACAGAAAGAAATTCTTACCGGCTGTGTACGTGGGCCACATTTGTTCAAAGTTATGGCCGCTCAGGCGGGTGTTGGCGGCGACTATGGGAAGAGGCACCGGATCGCCACAATCTACTGCGCTGAATACAGCTATATTATGGTTTGATTCAATCGTATAGCCCGTTAAATCTGCCGCTTTTGCGTACGCGCATGTCTGGCCGGAAGATAAAGACCCATTAAATGCGACGTTTCCATTTGGTTCTTTGATGCTTAAAACGGTTTCGTCTTCAAGCGCAATAATTAATATACGCGCCCACGGCGGGACAGACGACATAGTCGAATACGGGCGCTGTGAGATAATGGTGTAATGGTTACCTAATGCTTCAACGGGGAGAATTGTCGTGCCATCGGCTGATCTAGGCCTCTGATTCATGGCAAACATCGAAATGTTTTTCGTGGAAGTCACTTTTATACCTGAATATGAAGTAGTATAAGGATAAGACTCCGGCACAACGCAATAATCATAGTTTACTGTTTCGGTATAAATGCCGGGATGATATAACTTGTTTTGAGCGCCATAGAGGCCATTATTATACTGGAGGGTAATGTAACATGCTTCCGGTACCACATAACGTATCATACATACGCTTTTTTTCTCATCCATAATGTCTGGGTTTTGTGTAAATACAATATGAAATTCTTTTCCTTCGGTTATACGTTCCCGGGAATAAGTCTCGTTTGTAGATAGACCAAGAATCAGAATAAATAATAAAATCTTTGTTATTTTGCCTTTCATAATTTATCATTTTTTCTTTTGTAAACGGCCTGGCGTCGGATTTCTTTGTTTAGAGGGGCGTCATTGGGCTTCTTTTTATTATCCTGAACATATGCAGTTTTATTGAATAATATCAGGATAGATATCAAATTTGCTTTTGCATATATACGATGATGCAAAGATAGCGTAAAATTTCATTTGAAACAAAAAAAAGTTCTTGTACAAATTTGTAACAAGAACCTTTTTTTTTTGCATCCGGATAGATTTTACTTAATTCTTACAATTTGCCCTGTGCCATTGTCAAGCGTCGCTACATAGATTCCTCTCCGCGACGGTCACCCATGCCCGGCTGATAAACAAGGGTTGTGAAGAGCTACTACCTGCCTGCGGAGTCGCTTTGACGGTCACGGCTGTTGCAGCCATGGAAGCGACGCCCGTCATGGTCCATTCGAGCGCAGGACAAAATGCTTTCAGTTTTTTTGTCCTTGACAATGATTGCGAATAAATATGATTAATGATTTTTTTTACAATTCCCACAAATTCCTTTTAAATAAAAAAAAGTTTCTTCAACATCTCCGTTAAATTCTTTTGGAAGGTAGTTCTCCCCGTTCATTGATAAGTCGATTATGGTTCCGCATTTTTTACACCGGAAATGGGCATGCGGTTCTACATATCCGTCAAAGCGCGCATTCTTTTCATCTATTCCGACATAGATTGCAGCGCCGTTTTCGACAAATAATTTTAATGTATTGTATACTGTTGTTTTTGACAATGTAGGTATTTGTTCTCTTAAAGCTTCAAACACTTCGTCTGCGGTAGGGTGAGTTCTGTTTTTCAATAAATAACGCATGATAGCAATGCGCTGAACAGACGGACGTATCCCATATCCCGAAAGAAGTATGTTTGTATTATCCATATGCATGTATTGATTACAGAATTTTGGGTGCAAAGGTATTGATAAAAAAAGAGTACGCAAAACCAAAAAAGGTTAATCTTTGTTGGATATTCTTATTTGTAAACTCTTTTTATCGTTTCCGAACTTTCAAGATCTTTACGGAGTATGATCTTTTGTACAAAAGACCGGATAAAGCCAAGGCCGTATCCAAAGATTTGTATCAGAGAAGTAACGATGGAAAGGCCGGCAATACTCAGGCTTTTTGTTTTGACAAGCGAATCCAAAAACAAAAGTGAAAGATACAATGCCGGAAAAATAAGAAACCACGGCGATACAAAGAGAGCAAGACAAATTATAATGATACATCCCAGGACAAAAAATGCAGGCAAAGTATGTACCATCTTTAAGGAATCAGGGTATAATTTATAAAGATTAATGCGTGCCTGTCCGAATATATTTACCTGCTTATAGAATTTTTTCAAATTAACCCGCCGCTTGTGATAAACGAAAGCGTCGTGATATAATTTGGTTTTGAATCCTGCATGGTTGATGCGTATACTTAAATCGATATCTTCTCCATACATATCATTGAACCCTCCCGTTTTTTCGTATACGATACGCGAAAAACCCATATTGAATGTGCGGGGTTTAAATTTTTCCATATTAACTTTTCCGCCGCGTATACCTCCCGTTGTCCAGAATGAGGTCATCGCATAGTTGATCGCTTTTTGCATCATATTGAAAGACGGATGTTCCTTGTCCGGTCCTCCAAAGCAGTCTGCATAATCCTCTTTCAGTAATTTGTTTACCGTTTCGAGGTAATGAGGGGGGATGATACAATCGGAATCAAAGAAAATAAAATAATCTCCTTTGGCGTTTTTCATGCCTTCATTACGGGTATCGCTCCGGCCTGAATTTTCTTTGACGATGTAGTTGATGTCGATTTCAGAGCGGAATTTTTCCACTTCGTCCGCACACGGCCTGGACGAACCATCCTCTATCAATACCAGTTCAAAATTGGTAAACGCCTGTACTGATAAACTTTCAAGCAATTCGAAAGCTTCATCCGGTCGATTGTATATGGGAACGATGATAGAAAACAACATTTTTTGTTTATTGCTAATTATTTATTAGATAGCTCACAGTCCTATTTACATAGCGGAGAGTCCGGAAGTAAATCAGTTTTTCAGTTTCAGTTCATGAATGATTCTCGGACATTTACCCCATTTGTCAATCATCCATAAAACGTACCGGATGTCGACGCTGATAGTGCGCTGTAAATCCGGTTCAAAGGCGATGTCTCCACTCATTGCTTCCCAGTTACCATCGAAAGCAAGGCCTATTACCCGTCCGTTTTTATCGAATACAGGGCTTCCGGAATTTCCTCCTGTAATATCGTTATTGGACAAGAAACACAATTGCAGTTCTTCCTTTTCGTTCGTATAGGTTCCGAAATCGCGCTTATGTACAAGATCAAGGATTTCGGGTTGCAGCCGGAATTCGTAGCTGGTCGGATCTTCTTTTTCAAGCAATCCTTTTTCCGTAGTATAGTAATTATACCATGCTCCGTCAAAGGGGTAGTATCCGCCTATGGATCCGTAGCTTACACGCATGGTGAAATTGGCGTCCGAATAAAAGGCGCTGTCGGGATACATTTTCTGTAATCCTTCGAAATGAAGACGCTTGCCTTTTGCTATTTCATATCCGGCGTCGTTGACTGATTGCGCCATTTCCATAATTGTCATAATCACGGATAATGACAGATTTGCTGCCGGATCTTTCTTCATGTATTTATCATATTTCTTTTTATCTTTTAACAGTTCCGCCATTTTGTTTTCTGAGAGAAGGGCTGTTTTGGAAAATACATCGGCGGAATATCGTTCGTAATCGCCTTTATATTTCTTGTCTACTTTCGCATAGATATCCGGTAAATATTTCTGAGGAACACGGTTTTTTACGATTTTCATCATTTCAGCGAGGACTTTTTGGTCCAGCGAGGATTCATAATCTTTGAAGAACGGACGTATTTTTTCATGGAGAATATCTTCTATTTCTACCGTCGAGAGATTATTGTTATCTATCTGTCCGAACATGCGTGCCAGGCGGATAATTTCCGCTCCGTTAGCAAAAGCTTCGGTCAGATATGTCAAATATTTTCGTTCTTCATCTACGGACATGCATCTTTCTTTCAGAAGACTAAGGACATTCCCGTAAATGGCTTTATTTTCATCCGATTGCGCCCATTTATCGAATATGGCTTCTTCTGCCTGTTTGCGTTCGATGACATGCAGATTGGCAAGTCCTTTGTTCATACCGATAGAATTTTTCCAATAGTTCGAACTACCCGCATATTTGGATGCATATTTTATACGTACTGCATCGTCGGCCCGCATGGCTTTTTGCCAGATATCCTGTTTAATGCCGCGTACTTCAATGCGGGGTTCATTGCTGCTTTTTATGCGTTGTTGCACGCCCCATGAAGACAAGTAGCGATCTGTACTGCCCGGAAATCCGATTGTCATGGCATAGTCTTTATCCCGATAACCTTGCGTAGAAACTTCTGCAACAAATTCAGGATTGTACGGGCGATTGTCTGCATCAAATTCTGCCGGCCTGTTTTCTGAATCCGCATAAACGCGGAATACGGAAAAATCGCATGTTTGGCGTGGCCACATCCAGTTGTCCGTATCGCCGCCGAATTTACCGATAGAGGACGGCGGCGCGAAAACAAGACGTATATCGCGATAGACATTATATACCACGAGGTAATATTTGTTCATGCTGTAAAAAGGAATAACCTCCGCGTCAATAAACCGGCCGTTTCCGGCTGCTTCCTGCAATAATTCGCTGATTGAATCGGCGGCTACAATGCGTTTATATTCATCTTCTATAGAGGATATTTCAGGAATGATACTGTCTGTTACATCAATAGCTTCTTTCAGATAACGTACGGTTAGTCCTTCGACAGGTAGTTCTTCAGACAGATTTTGTGAAACAAATCCGTTTTTAAGATAATCATGTTCAACACTGCTTAATTGCTGGATAGAGCCATGTCCGCAATGATGATTTGTAAAAATGAGTCCTTCTTCCGAAACGGTTATTCCCGTGCATCCTCCTCCGAAAATGACGACAGCATTGGCCAGGCTGGGGGAATCTTTGTCGTAAAGATATTTATAATCGGATGTGAATCCTAACTCTTTCATTCGTGTCAGACTTTGCGAATTCAGTTCGTTAATGATCCACATACCTTCGTCCGCATAAGTTTTATGTAATCCCAAAATGAGCATTAATAAAACCCCTGATTTCTTTTTAAAGTTCATAACTGTTTATCAATGATTAATTAAAAAAACGATCGCAAATTTATGAAAAATAATCGTCAAAGCGAAATGTTAACAAGGTTTCATTTCCGGAAACAGTTGCCTAAATAAGGTATTTCGGATAATGGCAAGTCTTTTTTTATAGCAATAACGATGAAAATCAGAAGTATAGCCGTTCGGTAAGATAACCGTAGGAGGGTCGAATCTATTTGCGGCAACATTCCGGTTATATAACATACAGTAGCAATTACTCCGTAAAATAATGCAGAACGTAGATCGTAAGATACCGGAAACTTCTTTTGTCCGATAAAGTAGGATAGAAGCGCCAGCAGCAGGTTACTTGCAAATGAGGCCCATGCGCAGGCCATAAATCCGTATTGCGGAACGAAACCGATGATGATTGCGATAGTCATGATACAGCCTGTGATTGAAAAATAGGCGCCCCATTGCGTTTTGTCTGTCAACTTATACCATACCGACAAGTTATAGTATATTCCAAAGAATAATTCGCCAAGCATTACTATCGGGACTACGCCGAGACCGGAATAGTATTTCGGATCAACAAAATATTTCAATACGTCCAGATAAAACGTCACGCCCACAAAAATGACCAGCGAGAAGATGATAAAATATTTCATTGCTTCGGCATATGATTTTCTATTGTCATGATCTTTGTTTCCGGCAAAGATAAATGGCTCATAGGCATACCGGAATGCTTGAATAAACATGACCATTACTACGGCAATTTTAAAGCATGCGCCATAAATACCAAGTTGTGCGTCTGCATAATCTTTGTCGTCAAAGAGAAACGGAAACAGGATTTTATCTGCGGTTTGATTAAAGATACCTGCAACGCCCAGGATAAGGAAGGGAAAGGAGTAACGGATGATCTTTCCGAACTGTCGCCGATCAAATTTTGCGCGCAATCCCGGAAGCATGTCCGGAATCAGCATAAGGAATGTAGATACGGTGGTGAATACGTTTGCGACAAATATATAGCCAACCCCATAGTTCGGATCATAAAACCAGCTGATGAGTTCCGGATTGAAATCGCTTATCTTCGGGCATAGAACAAGAAAAAAAATATTCAGGAAAATATTCAGGAAGATATTGATTAGCCTGATCATGGCAAATCGTACGGCTTTGCCCTGATAACGCAGATATGCAAAAGGAATGCAGCAGAAAGCGTCGACAGCCACAATACATGCCATCATTCCGATATATTCGGGACGGTTTGCATATCCCAGGACGCCGCTTACCGGGTTGAGAAATAACAGGGATAAAGCAATAAATACGGAAGACGTAAAAGCGATACCGTATAGCGTGGATGCATAAACCCGCATTGGCTCCTGCTCTTTTATTTTGTTGATAAAACGAAAAAATCCTGTTTCCATGCCGTATGTCAGTAATACCAGAAACAAGGCCGTCCATCCGTAAATATTTGTTACGATACCATATTCGCCGGTATTAGTCAATACGCGGGTGTACATAGGGACAAGCATCCAGTTGAGGAAACGTCCGACGATACTGCTTAATCCGTAAATAGCCGTGTCTTTAGCCAGGCTTTTCATTCCCCCTGCCATGGCCTGTCGAATAAAGATCCCTGCTCGGGAAAGCGAGTCTTTCCAAGGTGTTTGTATGCAAGATCCGTAACTTCGCGTCCGCGCGGCGTGCGTTTAATAAATCCTTCCTGAATGAGGAACGGTTCGTATACCTCTTCGAGCGTGCCCGGATCTTCACTCAGCGCCGTAGCCAGCGTGGTTAGTCCGACAGGGCCTCCTCCGAATTTGTCGATGATTGTATTCAGCAGTTTATTGTCGATCTGGTCCAGTCCGTAACGATCGATGTTCAATGCTTCAAGCGCGTAGCATGCGATCGCTTTGTCTATATATCCGTTTCCTTTGACCTGGGCAAAATCCCTTACGCGACGCAGTAAAGCATTCGCTACGCGAGGCGTCCCACGGCTGCGTCCGGCTATTTCTTTCGCCGCATTAAGCTCGCACCGTATACTTAAGATATCGGCGCTGCGTAAAACAATTTTGGTAAGCGTTTCCATATCGTAGTATTCCAGATGCATATTGATACCGAACCGGGCGCGTAGCGGACTTGTCAGCAGTCCGCTTCTTGTCGTAGCTCCTATGAGGGTGAAGGGCGCAAGGTCTATTTGTATCGAACGGGCGCTCGGACCTTTGTCGATCATAATGTCAATGCGGTAGTCCTCCATTGCCGAATAGAGATATTCTTCAACAATAGGGCTAAGACGGTGTATTTCATCAATAAAAAGCACATCGTTCTTGTCCAGCGAGGTAAGTACTCCGGCGAGATCTCCGGGTTTATCTAATACGGGGCCGGAAGTTATTTTTATTCCTACTCCGAGCTCGTTTGATATGATATTTGACAGCGTGGTCTTTCCCAGTCCGGGAGGACCATGTAGCAGTACGTGGTCGAGCGCTTCGCTACGCATGCGGGTTGCCGTGACAAAAACTTTGAGATTCTCCACGACTTTGGATTGTCCGCCGAAGTCGGCAAAGGATAATGGCCGTAACTTATTTTCGTATTCCTTATCGCTTTCGGGGATACGCCTGGCTTCTTCTCGTATATCGAAATTTTCTTCTTTCATTTTAACTTTTTGACATACAAAGATAATGCAAGTTGAGAGCATTACAAAATAAGCTTGCTTATTTTTATTGCCGAAACGCAGCCTATCTTCATTTCCTGAATAAAGATAATGCAAGTTGAGAGCATTACAAAATAAGCTTGCTTATTTTTATTGCCGAAACGCAGCCTATCTTCATTTCCTGAATAAAGATCGCGCGAGCCGGTAGAAAAAGCGCGGCAGGTTTATTTTTCGATTTTTATCCTTGCATCGACGGCGATGATTCCCCTTGGAGTAGCAAGTAGGGGGTTTATATCTAATTCTTTGATTTCCGTCGCAAACCGAAGCAGGGCAGACAGATGTACAATTATTTTGGCAAATTGGTTTTCGTCGATTCCTTCCTGTCCGCGTGCGCCCTTAAATACTTTATACCCTCTCAGGGAGCGTATCATGGAATGCGCTTCTTCAGTGGCAAGCGGGGCCAGTCCGGAGGCAATATCTTTGAATATTTCCACAAATATTCCTCCAAGCCCGCAGAGGACAATGTGTCCGAATTTTTCTTCATATTTTGCTCCGGCAAACAATTCCATCCCGTTAAGCATCGGCTGGATCATAACTGCATGAGCATCCGGGATTTTCATTAACCGTTTAAATTCTATCTCAAGATGTTCCGACGAGCGAATATTTAAGACTACGCCGCCTACATCTGACTTATGAATAGGACCTGCAACTTTAGCGACAACGGGATAGCCTGTTTTTTCTGCAAATGCTTTTATTTCGTTCCACTGGTCGGAAACGAGTTCTTCAACCATCGGTATGCCGGCCGCTTTAAATAACATCTGCACATATTTTGGGGCGATATATCCGGATTCGGGAATGTTGTCTATAATGCGACGTATCAATGGTATATCGACGCCTTTGAGCTCGAGGTTATTGGCTAATGGGCGAGGCGTTTTCAGTATTTTGGTAAGCGCGTTTGCAAGACCTGCTTCATCACTGAAATTAACATGGCCTTTCTTTACAAAAAAGTCGGTTTCATCCCATGCCGTACTGACCGAAGGTAATACCGGGAAGATCGGTTTACTGCATGTTCGCATTTTTTTATCCAGGACGTCGTAAGCTTCATATACGCGCGTTAGCCCCGGACTTCCGAATATGACGGCAATGCCGTCTATATTGTCGAATTTTTTTTCGCAATAGTCAATCGCAATTGATAGGTGCGTCGGTTCTCCCGTACCCAGAATATCGATGGGATTACTTACCGAGGACCCCGGGAGTAGTTTGCTTTTCAGTTCTTTCGCAACAGGAGAGTCTGATAGCTTGGGAATTTCCATTCCTCCTTTGGATAAGGCGTCTGTCAATATTACGGCGGGTCCTCCTGCGTGCGTCACGATTGCAATGTTTTTGCCTTTCAGTTCCTTTAACGTGAATACGGCGCCGAGCGTGGCCAGTTCTTCGCGGCTGTAGCAGCGTACAACGCCTGCTTTGCGGAACAGGGCCTCTACTGCAAGATCGGAGTTTGCCATTGCGCCTGTATGCGATGACGCTGCGCGTATTCCGGATTCGGATGTGCCTGATTTAATCGCCGCAATCTTACATCCTTTCCGTATCAGGGAACTGGTATGTTCCAGCAACTTGTCAGGGTCTTTAATACTTTCAATATAG
The DNA here is from genome assembly GCA_031257565.1 of Tannerella sp. GTDB lineage: Bacteria > Bacteroidota > Bacteroidia > Bacteroidales > Tannerellaceae > Tannerella. The sequence continues at coordinate 25,584 of JAIROL010000012.1, forward strand.
AGCAGTTTGATTTTAGAGTCCGTTTCAGGGTTAAAGTTCATATCCATGTACTCCAATACATCTTCGACTGCAATTTGCGCTCCATTGCCAATAGACCATACCGAATTGAAACGAAGTCCCATTTTTATAGCGGATTCTATAATAAAAAGAGCGGTACCGCCCGAACTTGAGATCATGTCTATTCCAAACGTATCCATTTCCGGTATTGGGAGCGTAAAAAGACTATGATGGTATTTGTTAAGAATGCCAATACAATTGGGACCGATAAGACTTGCTTCCGCTTTGTTTATAACTTCGGCAATTTTCCGCTCAAGGATTCCGCCTTCTTCGCTTTCTTCCCCGAAGCCGGCAGTATACATGATAAAAGCCTTGACTCCTTTTTCTTCGGTAAGAGTCGTGATGGTTTCCAGACACGATGAGGCGGGTATTGAAATGATAGCAAGATCGGTCCGGGGAATTTCCGATACATTTTTGTAGCATTTTAATCCCTGGACTTCGGTTTCTTTCGGGTTCACCACATAGAGTTCTCCCTTGTATTCTCCATTTATCAGGTTTCGTATGCAGCTACCTCCCGGCTTGGACGTTTTATTTGATCCTCCGATAACAACGATGCTTTTCGGGTTTATGAGTTCGTTATTGATCATACAGTTTCTTATAAGTGATTTGTATTTTTTTACAAATATAAGAAACTGTTTTTGTTCCCGCAATTTTATGAGCCCCAACTTTCGCGGTCCAGATTCCGATAGTTGATCGCTTCTGCCAGGTGGTGTGAGTTTATCTTTTCCGAGCCATCCAGATCTGCGATGGTGCGCGATAACTTCAAAATACGGTCATATGCGCGGGCCGAAAGATTAAGACGTAGCATCGCGTTTTTGAGCAGTATTAATCCGTCATTGTCGGGAACGGCATATTGGCGTATATGCCTGGAGTCCATTTGTGCATTGCAATGTATGCCATTGTGCGCTTCAAATCGTTTTTTCTGTATTTCACGCGCTTTAATGACACGCTCACGCACGGCGTCGCTTGTTTCCGATGGTCTTGGTTCGGAGATTTTTTCAAAAGGAACGGGCGTAATTTCTATCTGAATATCTATACGATCCAATAGCGGGCCGGAAATGCGGTTCATATATTTCTGAACGGTTCCCGGAGGACAGACGCATGGACGGGCAGGGTGATTATAAAATCCGCACGGACAGGGATTCATTGAAGCGACAAGCATAAAGCCGGCCGGATAGTCTATGGAGAATCGCGCTCTTGAAATATTGATGCGCCGGTCTTCGAGCGGTTGGCGTAACACTTCAAGGACATTGCGACTGAACTCCGGCAGTTCATCCAGAAATAAAACCCCGTTATGGGCCAGGCTTACTTCGCCCGGTTGCGGAAATGAGCCACCTCCTACCATCGCGACATTTGATATGGTATGGTGGGGCGAGCGGAAAGGGCGCTGTGAAAGCAGTGAAGTCTGCTCGCTGATTTTACCTGCGACGGAATGGATTTTAGTCGTTTCCAGCGCTTCCTCAAGAGAAAGGGGAGGCAGTATTGTCGGCAGACGTTTGGCCAGCATGGATTTGCCGCTTCCCGGAGGACCTACCATGATCATATTATGTCCGCCTGCGGCTGCCACTTCGAGCGCGCGTTTCACATTCTCCTGTCCTTTGACGTCTGAAAAATCATTGTCAAAAGACTGATGATGAGCAAAAAAAACTTCGCTGGTATTTACGATTGTAGGCTCTATTTTGCTTTTGCCGCCGAAAAACGCTATTACTTCTTTTATATTGTCGACTCCCAGAATCTCCAGCTTATCTACAACGGCAGCTTCACAGGCATTCTTCCGGGGTAATATGAAGCCTTTAAATCCTTCTTCACGGGCTTTTATGGCTATTGGTAACGCTCCTTTGATCGGCTGGAGGCTACCGTCAAGCGATAACTCTCCCATTAACATGTATTTGTCAAGAAGAGGCGTTCCTATATCGCCCGCTGCTGCCAGAATGCCGATTGCTAACGGAAGATCATAGGCTGAGCCTTCTTTACGGATGTCGGCAGGGGCCATGTTGATAATAATACGATTCCGGGGAAATTTGTAACCGTTGACCTGCAGCGCTGATATAATGCGTTCGTGACTTTCCCTTACGGCAATATCGGGCAAGCCTACTAAAAAGAATTGTATTCCTTTGGCGCAACTAACCTCAATGGTTATGATTGTCGCGGAGATACCATTTACTGCGGCGGCAAAAGTTTTAACCAGCATGATTTTTAAATATGGTTAATCATTAAGCTCAATAATTGATATGAATCTAAAAATCAGCTTACTGCATAATTTCATCAACAATTTGTTTCAGTTCCTCCCCGTTAGTCGTTCTGAGTTTTATTATTCCGTCTTTATCCATAAGAAAGCATTTGGGCAGAGAGTTTACATTGTATTTTTCAAATAAATTGATCGCTTGTCCTGCCGAATCCGTAACAAGATTCCACCGAATTGTGTCCTGCCGTACCATATCCCGAACCTCGTCGATTTCGTCGTCAAGACTTATTAATAATATGTCAAGCGAGTCTTTTGAATATTTTGCGGCAATATCATCAAGCATCATTATTTCCGTTTGACACATATCGCACCATAAAGCCGTGAATGCAAGTATATAATATTTATTTAAGAACGAATCGGCGGTCAGAGTCTGTCCGTAAATATTGGTTACTCTAAAGTCCGGCGCTTTGGCTCCAACAATGGTGGTTTTTGCTTTTTCGATCTCCGACTTTAAATTTCCGACAATATAAAATTCATCTAATTCCGGCGATAGTAAGCGAAGCAGTTCTTCTGTTTGCTCCATATTTTCCGAATCTATGAAATGCTCGGAAATTAGAATAGCTGACGCTTCTTCCTTGGAGTTCTTCGTAATAAAATCCTGCGCTATCCTGCGTATTTTGCGATTTGCGTTGGCCAATTGCGAAGCGCCTTCGCCATTTTCCAATGGATTTTCTTCCCTGCTGTTTGATATATCTGTCCGTTCTTTAAGCGGTATTGCCGCTTTTTTTTTGAATTCGGATAGTTTATTATTGGCGCGACCTCCTTTTATTTGTAGTAACAGGGGATAGTTGGCGTCGCCTTTTATCTGAACCGGTTTGCCTGCTTCAGGATATACGGAGAACCACTGTTTACGATCATTGTAATAAAAAGTGACGACCTGCAGGTTATCATCTTGTTCATGGGATATGGAAAACTGTCCTCGTCCATTACATAAGACCGTATCAATTGTATTGCTTTCCGATGATTCAAATACAACATACAAAACTGCATCATCCAAATTTGATAACCTGCCTTCTATCTGGTATGTATTCTTATCGTTACACGAAAATAGAAATACGACTATACCGAATATGTAAATAAACTTTTTCAATATATTGTTTTGTATGCATTAAACGGGTATTAATGAAAAAAGGATGTAATACCACAATGCAAAGATAAAATAAGTTTTTCTAATTGCAAAATAAATATAATTCAAGTTTCGAAAGTTCCATATATCCCGCTTGCAATAGGTTTTTGCAATTTAACATTTTCATAAAATTTCTCATTCTCGGAAAATAATTTTTCCAATAACATTTCGATATCTATTTCGAGAATTTTAAAAGGCGATGTTGATTTTATCTGAAAACAGATTGCTCGAAATGGTCAAAAAAAACTCATTATGCTCAAAAGCGTTTCCATTGCTTTTTCACTTACAGGTATGCTCCGTTCTCGTTCCGTATTTTGTGTTGTTCTTCGAGTTTTTCCATCTGGCACAGTCCGATTACCGCCTGGTACTCCGCCATGCGAATCTTGTTCGCCAGTATGAGCGCGG
>JAIROL010000257.1 GCA_031257565.1 Tannerella sp.
TGTCGCTCGAAACAGACGCCGCCGGCAGGAGCAAAGTGATGACATACGACCGTTATGGACGCATAACCTCCAAAGCGTTGCCGGAGTTTACGACAACTTACCGCTATAATGATTACGGACAGTTAGTTTCGGATTCCTCTTCGAATGTCGTATTCCGCACTTGGCAGTATGACGGCCTATGGACGCCTTTACAGGGACAGGGACAGGGACAGGGACAGCGGTATAACCGGAATTTTATTTGTAATATTTTGTATTCCAAACAGATAGCTGACTGTGATTTTCGGTTTGTCCGATTTTAATTTACGAGTTGTAATCAGTATAACGCCATTCGACCCTCGCGAACCGTAAATGGCGGCAGACGAAGCATCTTTAAGTACTTCAATGGAAACTACATCCGAATAATTGATAAGATTAAGGTCGTATTCCGGAGAAGGAATACCGTCAATTACAATCAACGGAGCCGTACCTGCCGAGATAGACGTGATCCCTCTTACCGACAAGGACGACGACGTCCCCGGCCGTCCGCTTGCCGTAGTAACTTGCACGCCGGGAATTTGTCCGTATAACGCCTGTCCCAATTCAACGACAGGCCTGCCTGAAATTTCTTCATCCAACCTGATACTTCCTACCGCTCCGGTAAGGTGCGATTTCTTTTGCGTTCCATAACCAACCACGATCACTTCGTCCAGCAGATTAAAATTCTCCGTCAATAAAACAGCCAGCGGACCGGATATTTCATAAATCTCTATTTCTTCCGATCTGTAACCGATATAACTCGCTTCAATCACAACCGGCAGTTTGGCTGCGTTCAGCGTAAACTCGCCGTTTACATCTGTAATGACGCCGCCACCGGCTATCCCTTTAATTACTACGGTAGCGCCAATGACAGGCTCGCTCGTCCGACTGTCAAACACTGTACCCTGAATCGACGTCTGGGCATATACCGACGAAATACTGCTATAAAAAGCAAGTATAAAAACGATTGTCAATTTTTTTTTTGCTAATTTTGAATATATCAATGACATTTCCTTTTCTGTTTTTTGATTTGATGATACAAAAGTACAGGTATTCCGACGATGCGTAAATACCACATTCATGGTAATTTTTGCCATAAGCAATACATATATAAATATTCTGGGACTATGAACGACTTATTACAAACTACTGTTTTGTAATAATTTAATTATCAAATATATACAAATTATGCCGCGCCTGAAATCCTCCCGCCTCCTACCGTTTTGGGGGTGATTATTGCCAAGTCGGGTTACGTTATTCCACAGTAATTCCGACCGAAAGGGTATTTCCTTCGTTATCGACCACTGTGATACTGTGTTTGCCTCGTGAAGGACGAAAGGTATACTTGTGAAAATCGCGCGTTGTTCCAAGGTATTCGGAGTCAATATGCCAGAAGATGGCGGTATGACTGTTACTGTGCGCTAACTCAAACGTAATCTCGCCATCGCTGCCGTCTAATTGTTTCGGAAGGTAGACAATCGCATTGCTTTGCGGATAAATAAAGGCCATCGGGGAATGTGTATCTTCACCGCAACCCGCCATAAAAGGCGGCAGTACTTTATAGTCCGGATGATGTTGCTTATAATACCATTCCCATACGGGAGGCAAAACAAACCAGTTCTGCCGGATGATTTGCCGTCCGGCTTCAATACAGTTCTCATACGCCCGGAAACGGCCGTCAACGCTCATATTTACCGGCGTATGATACGGACAGGCTTCCGTCCGCATGCCATTCGGAACGATCGGCATTGTATCTGCCTCGTCGCAATAGCGGCCTTTAAGATGTCCGGACTGACGGCATATCATCGCTTCGACAAACTCGCTTTCAGGACGAATAAACCACGGCGCAGGCGGCAATATATTGAATATATCGAACATAACGGGACCCGCTGTTCGTCCGCCGACAAGCTCCGGCTTCCCCTCGCCATTGGCATTTCCGACCCACGCCCCTACTACATAACGACTTGTAACGCCAACAGCCCAGGCGTCACGGAATCCGTAGCTGGTTCCGGTTTTCCATGCAATCTTCTGCATGGAAGGAATAAACCGCCAATCTATTTCTTCGGGACGATTCACCTCTTTCATCGCATCAAAAACCTGCCACACGGCGCCGGAAGAGAAAATCTGCGGTAAATATTCGACTTTCCCGCCGGAAGCGTTCCTCCCGGAAGCATTCCCGCCGGAAGCGTCCCTCCCGGAAGCGTTCCCGCCGGAAGCGTCCCTCCCGGAAGCATTCCTGCCAATAGAAGATTCTTCTGAAAAATTCGCGGACGACAAAGACATTGCAGGTGAAGAAAAATCCAAGGGTACAACACTTCCCTTTATCCGCGGCATATTCTGCAATGTGCGCGCCATATCGGAATAAATAAACGACACATCCCAAAGCGTGGCCTCCGCGCCTCCTAAAATGAGCGACAAGCCGTAATGCGAAGGCGCTTTTGTCAATGTCGTAATACCGGCTCTTTTCAGGAAATCATGAAATTTAGGAACGCCGTATTCCCGCAAAAGGTAAACCGACGGAATATTCAGGGAACGTGAAATCGCTCTCGAAGCAGGAACAGCGCCATCATATTGCATATTGAAGTTCTGAGGCACAAATCCATTGATATTAAGAGGTATATCCGGCAATAACGTATTCGGCAACAGCTGTCCTTCCTGGAGCGCAATATAATAAAGAAACGGCTTCAAGATACTCCCCGTACTACGCGGCGCGCGTATAATATCCACCTGATTAGACGACTTCCGGTCTTCAAACTGCACATTTCCGCAATAAGCCGCCACTTCATTCGTATGAACGTCGATGACTATGGCGGCCATATTCCGGATATCACTACGGACAAAAGACGAATGCCACCGGTCAAGAATGGATTCTACCTGCAATTGAATATTTTTATCAAGGGAAGATACGATGTTTTTCCCTTCATTCTGCTTATAAAAATAAGTAACCAGATGAGGCGCTATCTGAGGCAAAGGCAATGGTTCCGACGGAAGGTTTTCGCTAATAGCAAGATCATAATCTATTTCATCAATATCTCCGTTTTTATAAAGATATCTCAGTAAGCGATTGCGTTTCGCCAGAAGAACCGGACGGTTTTTAGCTAAATGTATCATGGATGGGGCATTCGGAAGAACGGCCAAAGTTGCCGCTTCCGCCCATGAGAGTTGATTGGATGAGTGGCCAAAATAGCGCCAGGCGGCCGCGTCAAGACCAATCACATTTCCTCCGAAAGGAGCATGTGAAGCGTACATGGCAAGAATTTCCGATTTTGAATAACGGCATTCAAGGCGTGTCGCAAGAATTGCCTCAACCACTTTCTCGCCGATCGTACGCCTTTCCCCTCGCGACAAACGTATAGTCTGCATCGTAAGCGTACTTCCGCCGCTCACAATACGCCTCTCCGCGATATTCTGCTTAAAAGCCCGGACTATAGCCAACGGATTTACGCCGAAGTGATAATCAAAATACCTGTCCTCAAAGGCAACAATACAATGCCTGAATTTCTCAGGAACGGTATCGCACGGAGGAAAACGCCACTGTCCGTCGGCGGCAATACGCGCTCCAAGCAGTTCGCCATGCCGGTCTGCAACAACCGTTGCATAAGGCGCATCGAAAAGCTTGCGCGGCAGGCAAAACAAGTAGATAACAAGCAAAAGAGCTATCGTCCGCCGGATAGCCCTTCTGCGCAGTCGTTTATGTTTCAGAAAAAAGTTCAATTTTTCATTCTTCATTTATGAACGGCGACTCGGCTTGCCGTCGTACGCGCACGTGCAGACGCGTCATACATCGCCTCGCATTGTACGGCAGGGAAAACAAACTCGCCCGGATAAGTCGCCTGTAAGCGGACTTTTATTTCTTTCGCCACTCCGATCGGCAGATCAAAATACGTAAGCACGCAATCGTCGCGTATATCCTGATATGTAAATACATTGGACGTCGTTTCTCTATTATCATTTTCCGATACGCTTGCCGCCGCTACCATGCGCTCATTGAATATCTCCCATCCCGACGGAATAATATGCGTCAGCGCCACATCGGAATAATAGCTTCGACCGCTTATGTTTGATACTTTTACAATCGCATAGAAATCCGTCCCCTGCTGCAAGTTCGTTACATCGATAGGCGAACCGTTCATATCCGTATATGAAATATCCAGTTTCAGATTTTCCGATACGGCAGGAAGGTTATCTACAATCGGGCGGGTCTTCGTCGTCAGGCTAAAGTATAGCGCCCCCTCGTTTCCGTTTTCAACTTTTACCTTGCCGGACGAAGGATTTGTCGGCAACCGATTCTGGAAAACAGCCTTTTTCGTATTTACTTTGCTCTGTTTCTTTCCATTAATATACCATTCAAAATCAAGTTTTCCTGACATTTCAGATGCAAACTGCCCCATAGCGACCATTGCATAAGCGGTCGTTTGAGTAGTAAAATAACGCTCTCCGGACAGATTTTGCGATACCCGCTGAGCCTGCTTGAACGCAGCTTCATTCTTACCCATCAATACCAGAACCTCAAGGATCATTGCTTCATCACGATAAGAAGAACCATAAGTCGGGTTATTAGACGAATAGGGAACGACAATTGTCGATGCATTAAATACAAGTTCATTCGCCGCATCCTGCTTTCCGCATAGCGCATAAGCAGCAGCCAAACGCCATCGCGACTGCTGCGACAAATCTTTAATTTCTTTCAGACGGTTCATAGCCCCCATTTCCGGAGCGCCTGCCAAAGCAAGCGTATAAAGACGATACGCTTGCAGGAAATCCGACTGATCATAAGAATAACGTTTACTTGTGTAATCGTTCATTCGCCAGTTCTGAGCGACACTACGCTGGTAAGCAATCCATTTATTTATAACGCTGCTGTTTACGTTATATCCGCGCTCTTTCGCAAGGACAAGGAAGCTGCCGGCATACGACGAAATCCAGTCATTCGCATATCCCTGGCCTGCCCAGTAGCAAAAGCCTCCGTTTGATAGCTGTCGTCTGTACAAATGACTGATTGCTTCGGTTATATTCTGCTTATTGCGTTCTGCTTCTTTTTCATCAAGCTCCTTGAATTCCGATAAATATAAAAGAGGAAGTGCGCGCGAAGTTAACTGCTCCGTGCAAAAATGGTTGTAATCATACAGGTAATCGTAACGACGACTCAGGTCTACGGATGGTATTCGCGACATTTCTACTTTTACCCAGTTCCCTTCGTATACGGCGTCAAGTTCATAGCCAAATTCTATCGACTGTCCCTTTTCCAGAAGTTTATTTTCAAATGTTATCGTCGGAGGATTCGGATTCCGGACGTCGATTTCTATCGTTTCTTTCGAAGTATGTCCGCCGCCGGTAGCCGTAATTGTCACCTTCTCAATTCCGGTTTCGGAGCCGGTCTGCATCGGAAAATAAATAATTTCATCGCCCGGCGCGGAGAATGTTATTGATTTACTGTTTCCGTCGGCAGCTTTCAGCTTTCCTGTTGTTTCAACCTTAACCGTAACATTTTTCACGCTATTTTCCATAGCAAAAATGTTCACCGGTAACGATATTTTTTCTCCGGCGCTCAAAATGCGCGGCAACGAAGACAGCGCCATCAACGGAGTACGAACAGCGACCGTCTTGTCAGCCTTACCGTAAGCGCCGTTTTGTCCTGCTACAACCATTACGCGGACAGAGCCTACATACGAGGGAAGACGTAAGGCGTGTTTTTTCTCTTCGCCGACATTCAGCGTTACGGGGCCAACATACAATACGACCTGTTTGAAGCGGTTTGCCTTGTTTGACGAATTATTTAGCTCCCCATCGCCGCCGACGCTAAAGAGCGAACCATATTTTCCGGTATAAGCTCCCATCACATCATCATACATATCCCATGTACGAATACCCAGCGCTTCGCGCGCATAAAATTCGTTCCACGGATCCGGAGTTCTGAAGTTCGTAAGATCAAGTAATCCCTCATCTACAATCGCAAGCGTATAAGTCATCGGTTTTCCGTTCTGCTCTTTCACCTTCACTTCAAATTCGGTCTCCGGTTTCAGCACATCCGACATTGTAATAACAGGCGTCAGTATGGATTCTTTGTTCGATACGAAAACAGGCATTACGCCATACATCCGTATCGGCATATCTCCCGTAGACGCATGAGGCTGTAATAATGAGACATGAACATACGCATTAGGAGACATTTTTTCCGTCGCTTTAAATGTATATTTCGTATCGCTACCCACAGTAAGGTTTACCCATTCGCGATGAATCACTTTCGAACCGTTCTCCAACGCGACCAAAGCGCGTCCTTCCGATGCTATGGCAGGAATTGTCACTACCACATCCTCTCCGGCATTATACGATTTTTTATCTAAAGAAAACGTCAGCATTTTTATTCCGCCGGGGTCTTCTCTATTAGAACGCCCACGCCATGCGGGCCAATCTACAAGCGCCGTCCCTCCGGTTGCATGCCCGCTTGACGCATCCCTGACATACACCAGAAAACGTCCCCAGTCCGGATAATTTATACGGAATTTTATTTGTCCCTTCCCGTTTACCGTACTTATTTTTCCGGAAAATACAGGACGGTAGCTGGAATTATTTATATAGGATTCGAACGATTCATCCTGGCGCTCCCACCACCAACTCCATCCGATACGATAAATACTGTATTCCAGATCATTACGGCTCACGGGTTTACCTTCCGGATTAAGGGTTACAACATCAAACGCATAATCTTCATCCACAAACAGATAATGTTCATCCGGCTTCCGGTTAAAATTTATCCCCACATACGATGAATACGGAGAAAACGGTACGGACTGGGAAAAGATACTGGCGTCGCCGCCCGGCTCAAACACGCGGCATATTATATTCGCGCTAAGCATACCCGGAGCATTTTCTGCCGGCGGCACATTCATGTTAAATGTAATGTCTCCGTTTTCATCCAGTTTTCCGTCAAACACTTCTGTTGTACTTGAAGTAAACTTTGTTGCCGGATTATTGAACGTATATTTTTCATAGCCTTTGAACTGGGTGGCGACCTTATTCAACGCCAGTTCCATTTTCGCGCCCGGGTTACGGGCAGTGGCTCCGGTCAGCCATTGCGAACGAATCCCTACAGAAACAGAACCTTTTGAGGCTTCTATTACAGCAGGCAGATCAAGATTAATTTTCAAACGGTTCGGTTTAACGGTTTCGATGCGCAAACCTTTGTGGAAAGTTGCCCCTCCAACCTTCACATAAGCATTCCATAATCCCGTAGGATCGTCCGGTTTCGTCGGCAAGCTAAACGTATACAAACCATTCAGGCCGTTATTGGAAATCATTTTGCGATAAAATTGTCCCTGCGGATTATATATTTCGAACGATACCGGATGATTTGCCGGTATTTTACCCTCCCGGTCTTCCAGCATAAATGCGACATGTAACGTATCGCCCGGACGCCATACTCCGCGCTCTCCATAGATATACCCTTTAAGCCCCTTCTTCAATTCGACGCCTCCCACATCAAAACGGCTCAACATATTTTCTTCGCCTTCGACCATACGGAGATACGCTTTTTGTGCGCCGGATTCGGCGACAAGCACAAAAGGCTTGCTGTTCAATGATAATACCGTAAAACCATTCTCGTCGGTAGAAGCCGTACCGATCGGCTGCAACTGATAGTTATAAGCCGTCACTTTTGCTCCGAAAACAGGCTTTGTATCCAAAAGGTTCGACGCCGTAACCCAGGTTGTATGATTTGAATTGCTTTTAGCGATCATACCCAGGTTGGATGCCAGCACATTCGCCGTAGCCTTGCGCCTTGTCTGCATATAATAAGTCGGGTTACACGGGTTATCGACTTCGCCCCAATCGTAATAATCCCAATCGATATACATATCATATCCGTCATAATAATATGCGTCCGGTTTATCCCAATATTCCTCGTCATCCTCTGTTACGGCGTCTTCTCCGGCCAGCATATTCCACAACTCGTCGGCTCCGCGAAGCGCGTATTCCGTTTCTTCTTCATTTTCACACTCGTAAGAAGCATATTCTTTCTTAAATGATAACTCGATACGATAAATAGCGCCGGGCTGCTGCTTGATCAAACCGGTGAGGTCCAACGAATAGTTTTCCCAGACCGCAATATCTTTTGTCGGATCGGTATCCAGACGAAATGTATTCTTGTAGACAAGGCGTCCGGCACGACGCAATTGATTATACGAATTATCCGAAAGGGAATTATTCTGTAGAAACATCAACACGTTGCTTTCGAAAATACGTATGATTTTCAGGTCTACCGCATGAAGAGCCACCGCCCTGAACGGAAGTATAATATCGTTGGATGAAGGCAGTACCGTGCCGGATGACAAAATCTCAACCGCCGGTTTCAATTTTTCCAATGACAATTTGATCTCTTTCGTTTCTTCCAGAGCATCGCCCATTTGATTTTTCAACCCCTGGTCAATCGTAACTTCCAACGCTGTCGCTTTCGGCATACAGGCAAAATAAACCATTACCTGGTTACCCTGTGCCTGTATTGTATAATTAGAAACATTTTTCAGGATTATCATGCTCTTCAAGTCCTGCGATTCCGACACCAGATCAGAGAATACGAGGCGTAATCCATATTCAGGGGAAGTCGCAATTTCATAATCATATAAACTGAACTTATCTTTAGCCGGTATGCTTACCGAAACCGTTTCTTTACGTTCTATACCTCCCGGCGCACCGTCCAGCGTAATTAATAATTGCTGATTCTCGTCCTTACGCGCGACGCCTTTTACGACAAACTGAAACGTTAGGGAATGCTCCTGCCCTTCTACTGTTATGTCCATTTTACTGCCTTCCAGACGGGCTTCAAGCATCTTCTGCACAATATCCGGATTCGTCATTTCACTGAAAGTAACCTGGCCACGCACGGTAACGGTATTATCCGACCGGATGGCTATCGGACTTGTTGTTATTTTAAATGTACGGTCTTTTACCCGGAATGAAAACTCAAACATTGAAAACTTCTTTTCCACATCCAACACCTTCCCCAATGCAAATGTCGCATTATACATGACTCCGGGCTTCAGTTCTCCGTCTTCAGGCACAAATTCAATGGTATTACTATTTATCCAGCGCGTTGTACCTTTCAACGAAGGAGAAAAAGAAAACAGTTTTCCACTGATATCCTTTACCCACACATCGTCCGGCTGTTCTTCCATAAATTCAATAACTATCGTCGCCCCCTTCGTAACTAATCCTCCTGTACAGGCGGATATGTAAGGAGCAAAATCCGAAGAAGGAATCAGTTCTTTCTTCTGCTTACATGAATAAAGAAAACAACAGGTTGTCAAGATGATCGCTGTCGTCGAAATCGAAAAAAAACGTCTCATATCAGTTTCTTTTAAAAGGATTATTTTTCACTCATTTAAATTATTTCACAAATATAACATAATCCGAATGAAATACAAACGGAAACGAACAAAAATCCATAACAAAGAGGCAAAAAATATTTTTTCTCATTTTTTTTCGTTACTTTTGCGTTCAAATACAATATGTGTCGAAAACATTAGAATCTATGAAAACATTAGAAAGGCTTATTGCCGACAAACTATTACAGATTAAAGCGGTTAAATTACAACCGGCCAATCCGTTTACATGGGCGTCCGGGTGGAAGTCGCCCATTTATTGCGACAACAGAAAAACGTTATCATATCCTGCTATCCGTAGAATAATAAAGATAGAACTTGCCCGTCTCATCTGTGAAAATCATCCGGACGCCATGGCTATAGCCGGCGTTGCTACCGGAGGTATCGCGCAAGGCGCACTGGTTGCGGACATATTAGGACTCCCTTTCGTATACATACGCTCGGAACCTAAAGACCATGGTTTGGAAAATCTGATTGAAGGAGAATTAAAACCGGACTCCAAGGTTGTTATCATTGAAGATCTTGTTTCTACCGGCGGAAGCAGTCTTAAGGCGGTTCAGGCGGTACGCAACTTCGGATGTGAAGTCGTAGGCATGTTAGCTATCTTCACGCATGGATTCCCGATAGCAGAAAAACAGTTTAAGGAGGCGAAAGTTCCTCTTACCACTCTTTCCAATTATAATGCGGTCATAGAAGAGGCAGTACGAACAAACTATATTAGCGAAGAAGACATTTCCATACTACAGGAATGGCGTAAAGATCCTGCTAACTGGGATCCGGACAAATAAACATACATTAATAATGACAGATTTCATAAGCGAAGTAAAGACCATACCGTATAACGACGACCAAGTTTATACAATGTTATCTGATATGTCTAACCTCGAACGCATCAAGGATCGTATTCCACAGGACAAGATAAAAGATTTCACGTTCGATACCGACACTTGTAGCTTTACCGTAGATCCGGTAGGATCCGTAATGTTTCAGATTGTGGAACGTGAACCGAATAAGACTATTAAATTTTCGACCGCCAACTCTCCTGTTCCGCTACAGATGTGGATACAACTAAAGCAGGTTGCCGAAAATGATACAAAGATGAAGATGACCGTTCGCGCCGATCTCAATCCATTCATTAAACAAATGGTACTCAAACCATTACAGGAAGCTGTTGATAAAATATCGGAAGTCATTGCGCGTCTGCCCTACGAATAATACCGGAATGTAAAGCGTATTCATAAACAAAAAGCCGATTAAAACATGGCACAAAAACTTTGGGAAAAGAACGTACAGGTTGATAAAGATATAGAACGTTTTACCGTCGGTCGCGATCGCGAAATGGACGTCTGTCTGGCTAAGTATGACGTACTTGGCTCTATGGCTCATATCACCATGCTTGAATCCGTCGGATTGCTCGCCAAAGAGGAGTTAAGGCCTTTATTGGAGGAATTGAAAAAAATATACCGGCTTGCTGAAAACGGCGGATTTATGATTGAAGAAGACGTGGAAGACGTACATTCGCAGGTAGAGTTAATGCTCACACGCACGCTTGGCGACAGGGGCAAAAAAATTCACAGCGGACGTTCGCGCAACGATCAGGTATTGGTTGACCTCAAGCTTTTTACGCGCAGCCAAATTCAAGAGCTGGTATCCATAATCTCCGATTTATTCGAGACGCTGATTGAACAGAGCAACCGGAACAAAGACATTTTGCTGCCCGGATATACGCATCTGCAAATAGCCATGCCATCCTCTTTCGGGCTATGGTTTGGCGCTTATGCGGAAAGCCTGGCCGACGACCTTCAGTTATTACAGGCGGCATACAGGATCTGTAACCGTAATCCTCTTGGCTCTGCTGCCGGTTACGGTTCCTCGTTTCCGCTCAACCGCTCCATGACAACCGAACTGCTTGGTTTCGATTCCATGAACTACAATGTTGTTTATGCACAAATGGGACGCGGTAAGATGGAACGAACAGTCGCATTTGCAATGGCCGGTATAGCGGCAACCCTGTCAAAGCTGGCTTTCGACGCGTGTATGTTCAATAGTCAGAACTTCGGATTCATCAAGTTACCGGATGCATACGTCACAGGATCCAGTATCATGCCCCACAAAAAGAATCCGGACGTGTTCGAGTTGACCCGCGCCAAATGCAATAAAATCCAGGGATTACCCCAACAGATCGCATTGATAAGTAACAACCTGCCGTCAGGCTATTTTCGCGACCTTCAGATCATAAAAGAAATATTTATCCCCTCCTTCGACGAACTGAAAGACTGCCTTCTGATGGTCGCACGAATGATGAGCGAAATCCGGGTAAATGAAAATATTCTGGATAACGAAAAATATGCGCCGATATTCAGCGTAGAAGAGGTCAACCGTCTTGTCGACGAAGGCCTTCCTTTCCGGGACGCCTATAAAAAAGTAGGTCTGGAAATAGAAACCGGCAACTTCACGCCCAACAAAAAGATTCGCCATACGCACGAAGGCAGTATTGGTAATCTCTGCAATGACGCGATCGTTACTTTGGAGCAACAAATAATCGGCAGTTTTAACTTTCAGAAAGCGAATCAGGCCGAACAAAAACTCTTAAATTCCTGAAACAGGGATTCTGATATCAGCAATGCCATAGACCGAACAAACGAATCATTCAATTGCGCCAAAACCTTTAAAATAACCTGATCGTACAATAATCACAGCATATTGTCCGTTTTTTATATATTAAAAGTTTTCTTATGAGACGTTTTTTTACAATCTGCTTTATGTTTATTATTCTTTTTGCTTGTACGGATGATTACAACAACCCTATACCGTCGCGTCGCGTATACCTTGACTTGGACCTTACATTCAGAGATAAGATATTACAAGGTACGGCGTCTTATAAAATATATACGACAAAGAATATTATCGCAGGCAAAGAATATACAGGATATGCAGGCGTCCTTGTCACAAATTCAATTTTTGGCGGATATAAAGCTTTTGACATTGCATGTCCTAACGAAACCCGAACAGACGCTGTAGTCGAAATCGACGAGGACAATAATGCCGTTTGTAAAGTATGTGGAAGTAAATATGAAGTGATATTAAATTACGGATCCGGAGTCTGTATTGGAGGTCCCTCCAAACATCCCCTACGCCAATACATGACGTCATTAAAAAATAAAACGCTAACGGTAAGCAACTAACCTGTCATATAATCAACTTCATGCGCTTCTATCAGTCGAGGCGCGTTTCTATCAGTCGAGGCGTCTCCGGTTTCAACCGCATTTTATCAGGCGCATCTTCCGGTAATGGATATTCCCTGTTCCGGGAATTTTGACGCCTGTCAAAGGCCTCCGCAAAGGCAAGCTCCAAAAGCGGCTTCTTCTTCATGTTTGGAAAATTCCAGTTTGCAATGAAACAACTCCTCGCATAACTTGACCAGCAAGGGGTTTTTTTTCAGCCCATTCCCCGAACCGACCAACCTGTTCCCTGCTGTTTTAATCTCCTCCGGAAGGACGTCATGAAAATGGTAAAGTTCCTCTGCAACACCTTTTAAAAAAGCAATGATCAGCTTGTCTGCCTTCAGGTTTCCGGAAGATATGTTTGAGATAGAGCCTCGTTTAGAGGGTTCGGAGCGCGATCCGTTGAACAGCGTTTCGACAACGGGCAAATCTTCCGTCAGTTGCCCCAATACAACCGAGGTCATAATGTTATACATTTCACTGTGGCTTAATTCGGGTATTTTGAATAACTGTAAAACGCTTTCAAAAAATGTTTTAAGTATGGCAAACGACTGCCCTCCACACAGAGAAGCGCCTACAAGAATATATCCGCCTCCGGGGAACGGTCTCGTATCCAATGATTTCACTTTAAAATAGGTTGGAGAATATACGGAAAATTGGCTGCCTGTACCGATAGTGATATGCATAGCTGCCGGGATAATTTGTTCTGTCGAACCGAGAAAAGCCGCCTGATTATCGCCTATGGCCGAATAGACAGCTATTGCCTGGCGGTAATAGCCTGCAAGCGTTGCAGATTCGCCGGTTTCGGGAAGGACAGATGCATCAATTCCTATTTTTACAAGAGCTTTTGTATCAAAATACAGGTGTTCTACATCGAAAAAACCGAAACTTGCGGCATTAGAATAATCTGTCAGAGGCGTTACACGACCGGTCAGTTTCATAACCGTATAGTCCATTATTGTACAAATCTTCACTGCCGTTGCAGGAATCAATCGGTTTTTCATGTTATAGAAATGAGTGACGAGGCCATAACCTGTAGCCAAATCGTGACCGGTCTGCGCTGATAAATATTGAACGTAAGTCAGGGAACCGTCATACAATAAGTTTCCGCGCATGTCTTGCCATGTGTACAGCGGGCTTACCGCATTCCCGGCTGCATCAACATATAAGATCCCATGCATTTGTCCGGTTACGCCAATATTTTTTATATCGGCATAGTTTGCCGTAAAGCCATCAAGTATTCGTTCCACAATCCCGACGATTGTATCCGGATCTTGCATCTGCTCGTAATCGTATGGCGTTTGAATTGCCGAATGATTTATTTTTGTAACTGATTTCGAAACCTTGGTTTCCGGATTATAAACAAGTCCGCAGATTGAACTCGTACCTATATCAATACCTATTGAGTGCATAACTATATATAATAAATTCTCTTGTTATTTGTTTTCTATAACCGCCTTGATTTTTGTTATCAAAAATGTGAGATAAACAATACAGGCAGTCAATACGGCGACGGCTCCCGTCTGGCTGTTCATCCCGTCGGATGCAAGACCCATTAAGACCGGAAAAACTGCGCCTCCGGAAATCCCCATGATCATCAAACCAGACATCTCATTTTTCCGGGTTGTTAAAGACAAGGCTTTGGAAAAAATGATGGGAAACACATTGGAATTGCCGGCTCCCGCAAGCGCTATACATGTATAAATAGCTATTATTGAATTGCTTATATAAAGGCCTGAAATACCCGCAAGCAATAAAAGTACGCTGGCTACAAAAGCTTTCCTTACTGAAAACTTCGCCAGAAAAAATGTACCTGCAAAGCAGCCGAACGTTCTGAAAAGAAAATAAATACTAGTAGCGTAACCGGCTTGGGACAATGTCATGCCTTCGCGTTCCATCAATAGTTTAGGCGAAGTAATATTCATTCCCACATCAATACCTACATGTACCAATATCCCGATAAACAGCAGAAATACAACGCCATTTTTCAACAAGGCAAAACAGTTCAGGAATGATGAGGATTTTCGAGGGACGTACTGTTCTCTTATATCTGTGAAAAACAAATAAACTATTGCTATAAGACAGGTTACAGCAAATACCGGAAACAATAATTTCCAGTTACCCCATTGTATAATTGCCTGAGCCGTGATGACGGGCGCTACGAATGAAGCAATCGCTTTTATAAATTGTCCCATGGTAAGATAGCCGGGTAATTTTTTATCGCTTACAATATCTGTTAACAGAGGGTTTAGGGAAACTTGCATAAGCGTATTGCCTATCCCCAGTAATGAAAAGGAAACCATCATGATGATCTTGTCGTATACAACAAAGGGAAGGAACAGTCCGGCAAATGTGATAACCAAGCTTAGCAGTACGGTTCTTTTTCGTCCTATTTTATTCATCAGCATACCCGTAGGAATAGAGAATATTAAAAACCAAATGAAAACTACGATGGAAAAGGAATTGGCTACGGTATCGGACAAATCAAAATCGCTTTTCACATAATTTGTCGCTATTCCGACCAGATCGACGAATCCCATGGTGAAAAACGCCAACATGACGGGAATGATTTTTACGCTATTGTTTTCTTTTTTCATAATTCAAAACATTTACTAATTTTAATATTACGAATTTCAACGCCATCCATACGGAACAATAATTGCTTGACGTACAAGTCAGGGCGATAGGTAATCAACGTGCGTTCTTCGGCTATTTCGGCGTCAATCAGGGAGCCGCCCAGCTTGCCGGAGCCTCTTACCATAACTCGTACAGTAAATGGCTTATCTATTCCCGACAAATTTTCAATCGCCTCAGGAGAAGGATATAGTCCGTTAGAGCCTCCTTCCCGCAACGACTTTACCGGAGCGGCATAATCCCCGAACGATCCCGCGCTGAACTGCGCTCTCTTTTCTCCAGTGCGAATTTGTAATTCACTGGCGTTTTTATCATTGTCTGTATCCGAAAACACAACGCCGAACTTTCCGCCAGCTTTGATTGGCACGACTTGGAACGCCAATAAAAACGATTCCGATTCGCTTATAAATTGTTGTTTATCTGCAATAATCGAATCTAATAAAGTTGTTTTTGCTGTTTTCGGAATAATCTCGTCCATCCATTTCGCTCCAATCCTTCCGTCGGGGAACTGAATTAATTCGCGGATAACGAGGGGGCCGCCCCACCCGCGAACAGGCATCCAGCCTGCCATAATATACCGTCCTCCGGGAATTTCCGTAACGGAGGGTACGCCTATTCCATCGTAAAAATCAAAACCTTGCCGGGCAAGATCGGTATATAGCGAGTCGGACGCTCCGGCAGGCTTTATCCACTGGTTAACAAATCCTCCGATAATATAATCGAATTTTCCCCACCGGAAGAAAAAAGTACAGTCTCCGCCAAGGGGAAAATCCTTGTTAATGCAGCGCCAGCCTCCGTCTACGCAATCCGACTCCCATGTGCCTCTCGATTGATAATTGGCCAGGAGTTTTAGTTTGCCTTCCGGATCAATATATACGCTTGGATTTTCACAAGGATGAAATACGATACCTGTTTTTCTAAACAGGGAAACGCCGTCGTCGCTTACGGAATAAGTTGCTCCCGCCGGGATACCCTGCTGTGCCATGTAGCTATGGAACGTGCCCGTAAATCCGTTTTTTTCAATAAAATCCCACTGCAAGGGCAGATTGGTCTGCTCTTTGGGATAAATACGCGTCGTATGCAATCCGTAGCTTACACATAATTTTTCATTCCACACAAAAGGAGTTCCCGTACCGAAAGTTTCCCACTGTTCTTCTATCGGGGTGGCTGCTTCATGTTCAATCCAGGTTTTGAAATCGGCGGTGGAAAGGTGTTCAAAGTAATGACCTCCCCGTCCGAACTTACTTGCATGATGCCGGCGGTCATACAGGTAAAACACGTGATAGCGTCCTTCGTGATAAATTGTAGCAACGTCTCCTACCCACGAATTGTGACCTGAAGGCGTCCAATACTGAATTTCGGAAACAGTTTCTATCTGTCCTGATCGCTGTGCTTGCAGAGCAGGATAATAAACTTCGGCCTTATGAACATAGTTTGGATTTATTTCCCACACATTCCTGTCGCTCCACACAGGATAGCCAAGTGCAAAATCGTTGTCTACCAGCTTGCTGTCTATGTACATCGTCCAGCATACGCCTGTAAAATTCAAAACGATTTCGTGCCGGTCGAAAGGCGCGTCGAGCATGGCCAGGGGAATACCTGCGGTCAGGTCCATTATCTCGTCCTTGTCCGGATATAGTTTCAACCTGACGGAAGCCTCCAGTATCGGGACGGAACCGTCGGGCATGGAGAAAGCCGGATAATTCTGTTGATCGCGATTTTGGCGATCGTGCTGCCGAAGGCGAACAGTTAGAATCTGCGGGATTTTGAGAATGGTCTCATCGATAGAGAATGGTTTTAAATCGACCGAAAACTTTACGGCAAATCCTTTTTTGACGTCATCCGGTTTCAAAAAATCAGATTGCGGCATTTGACGGGTTAATGTGCCGGCCACAACTTCTGCGGACGTAAAAATATATTCGGAAGAACGCTGTTCAACTTTAACGGGTTGGCTCTTTTCGGGACTTCCGTATGTATTGACGCAAGTCGGGACAAATAAGCATATAACCGGTAAAATTCCGGTTATATGCATTTTAACTGTATGAATACTTATTTTTTTCATTATCACCATCCGGTATTTTGTTTGTACAATCCTTTCACATAGTTGATTTGTTGCTGTGGAATGGGGAAGTATTCATCCCTGTTCTTTTTAAACGTTGCATCTTTCAGGTATGAACGGCGTTGTTTTTCGACGCTGAAGTATGCGTTCATATATTCTGCTGCGATACCCCAGCGGACGATGTCGAAAAACCACTTGCCCTCGGAGCTGAATTCAAGACTGCGCTCCCATTGCAGCGCTTTCCAGGCGAATGTCTGATCCCAAGCGGGGCAATTTTCCCCTGGCTTATAAGGTTGAACGTCAAATTTCCCTGTAGGTGAACCGTCTGCAAATATAAGCCTATCGGCGCTGGTTGCTGCCCGTTCGCGAATTTTGTTGATCAATCCGAGCGCCTCGTCAAGATTGCTCCCTAATTGGATTAACGCTTCCGCCCGCCAAAGCATTACTTCGTCAAGTCGAAGCACGTCCCAGTTCAGTCCGCTACCCATAAACGGGTTCGTCTTCCTGAAACAGGGGCAGTCGGGTAATACGATCATTTTTTGGCTCATTGAGTAACCGTACACTTCGGGCGTCCGCACCCAGCTTGTCTGCATAATAAAGTCCGGATCGTATTTCCACGGCATTCCCGGTACGCAGGCCGTGTGCATCAGTCGCGGATCCATAGGCGTTTTAGCAAAAGCCTCCTTGTTGTCTAACGTTTCGCCCATGTTGAAATTGTCGAAATCGGGTACGCCATTCACCGTTTTGTAACGATTCATCATGGCTGTTGAGGGTTGTAGGAAGCCGCAGCATCCGTATTCGCTGTTGACAGGATAAATCAGCCATGAGTTGACGCGTCCGACAGGCGAATCATCATTGTTTGCCGTGTACTGTATCGCCCAAATGGATTCCTGCCCGTTTTCGTATTCCCATAAAAAGTTCTGAGCAAAGTCGGGGAACAGCGATTTTCCCGAATTGTCTATCACATCCTTGCATAATGCAGCTACTTCGGTCATCTTTTCCCTGTTGATATTTACAACGTTGTTGTTGTCGTCCTGTTCGTATGCTGCGAAGATAAGCAACTTGGCCAGATAGGCTTTTGCCGCGAATTGCGTAGGGCGCCCAACCTCATCCTGCTTTTCGGGCAGATTGGCGACAGCGAAGCGCATGTCGTCAATCAGTTTAGCCCACAGTTCCTGATCGGTCAGGTCATTGTTGCTAACCTTGTCGTATTCCGTCAAAGGCACATCCTCGTCAATATACGGGAAGAATTTGAAACACTGTTTCATATACATATAAATATGCGCCCTGAGGAAACGAAGTTCCGCCATACGCCGGTTTTTCAAAGGATATTCCTCTTCCGTGAAAGCCTTTGCCCGTTTCAAAGCTTCATGTACACGGCCTACGCCCACGTAATGTACCCACCACAGGTTGTCAAGGTCGCCGCTTGTTGTCGGCTGCATATATACGAATGTTTCCCAAAGGTTGCGTTCTGCGTTGTCGTTCGTACCGGAGCCACCCTTGTAAGCCTCGCCGCCTCTGACCGAGCCTTCTTCGTAAGGCAGTCCGAACTGCTTATTAAAATGATTTTGTCCACAAAACGAGTATGCGGCAATAATTAGCTGTTCCACCTTGTCCGGCGTATTCAGATCGATGTCCGAAATAACGCCCTGCGGCCTCTGGTCAAGCATGTCGGTACACGAAAATGCCAGCAAGGAAATAAATATACAGAATATTTTGTTCATTGTTTTCATATATTAAACTGTTAAAATATACATTAATACTATTATTAGAAAGTAACGTTCACACCTGCCGTCGTTGAAAAGGGCAAGGGATAACTATTGCCCGGCGTTTCCGGATCAAGTCCGGTATAGGCATTATCACCCCACGTCTTCATGATACATAAAATATTGTCGGCGCGAAGAGAAATCCTTGCCCGTCTTATTTTCATATTTTTTGCAAGCGCATCGGGAAGCGTATAGCCTATTTCCGCGTTACGCACCTTGAGATACGACCCGCTTTCTACGAAGTAAGTCGAAAATCGTCCCTCGTCGTTGTAATTATTGACCGACATTGCCGGAATCGTAGTATTGGTATTCGTCGGCGTCCATGCGTTCAACATTCGGGTACCGTAGTTTTCGCCGACAGTACCGAGAGCATATATGTCTGTGAAAGATTTCCAACCCTGAACATCCAGGTCTTTCCCTATAACGCCGTTGAAAAAGACGTTGAAGTCGAAATTTTTCCAGGTTAGCCCTACGTTGATACCGTATTCGAGATCGGGATTCTGTACGCCGATCCATGTACGGTCGTTGCTGTCGATTTTTCCATCGGGCTTGCCCGTCAGGTTACCGTTTTCGTCGAGGCCATTCAAGTCTTTATAGCGGATACGTCCGGGAGCGGCGCCTGTCTGAGTCGCATGCGCATCGACGTCCTCCCGGCTTTGGAACAGCCCGTCAGCCACGTATCCATACATCGAATAGCGCGGACGTCCGAGTATGTTATCTTCTTTGCCGTTACCCGCAAAGTTATTGATAACGTCGTCGGGTACATTGACAATCGTTTGTCTGTTGTGCGAAAACACGCCGCTGACATTGACGCCGAGATTTCCGATTTTGTCAGTATAGTTCAGCGTCAACTCAAAACCCTCGTTATCGATATCCGCGCCGTTAAGCCAATCGTCACCACTTTCGCCTATGGTAGCCACGCTTCCGGGTCGCATCAAAATATCGCGGGTATATTTCAGATAGTAATCGAACGAGCCGCTTAATTTTGAATCTAAAAACCCGAAATCAAGACCAAAATTATGCTGCGTAGTCGTTTCCCATTTCAGATCGGGACTTGCCGGCTGTGAGCGACGGAATCCGGAAGGCAGCGTACCACCCTCTCCCGTAATGTCATAAGCCGTTCCCCAGTTCCAATCCCATAGATTGTTACTGTCATACAAAGCCTGGTAGTTTCCGTACGAAGCGTATTCGGATATTCGCGAATTGCCGTTCTGACCCCATCCGTAACGCAACTTCAGTATCGAGAAACTTGAAAGAGCGTTTTGGAAGAAAGCCTCATTGTTTAGTATCCACCCCAGCGAGAAAGCAGGGAATGTCGCCCAGCGGTTATTAGCGCCGAAAACGGACGATGCGTCGCGCCGTAACGTCGTCGAAGCAAGATAGCGGCCTCCATAGTTATAGTTGACTTTGCCGAACCACGAAATCATTGCGTATTCGGCGGCGCCTCCACCGTTATCTTTTTCCGCCTCACCTGCGTCAAGGTGCATATAGTCCGGCGTTTCCAAAGCGAATACGCGACGGCTACCCCAAAGATAGTTATATGAATGGCTGATAGTTTCCTGTCCGAGCATCAGGTCGAAGTTATGCTTTCCCGCGTCGAAAATATACTGAAGAATATTACTGTTGTTCCAGTCTGCGTCGTAGTTGGCATTCTGAGAAACCTTGTTTTTTGCCTCGCTCAGGAATCCCGATTGATATGTTAAATCCATAATACGGTTCCAGCGACCGGTAAAGTCCAACCCAAAGGACGTTTTAAAAGTCAGTCCTTTCAGTATCTCAATGTTAGCATACGCATTACCGAACATACGGAGGTTGTCCTGATGATTCTGAAAGTTATCTTCAATCACTCGTACAGGATTTTGCCTGTCGCTCATTCCGCCGATAGGACCGCCCCATCCGACTCCATCGACCGTATGCACGGGAACTATTGACATCAGCGACCTGCAACTACCCAGAGTACCGTCTCCGATATTGATACTGTTTTGCAATTTTGACACGGTAAAATTTTCACCCGCTTTTATACGTCCGTTCAACCACGAGTAGTCGGTATTGATACGAGCGTTCAAACGTTTGAAGTAGCTGCCCTTGATTGTTCCCCTGTTATCATAGAAATCAACGGAAAAGAGCGCGTTCCCGCCGTCGTTTCCGGTAGAGAGGATTACGTTGTATTGCCGTACATAACCCGTACGCAAGACTTCATTCTGCCAGTCGGTATCAGCCGACCGCATGGTCTTTTCGTCAGGGTCGAGCCATTCGCGCCATGCCACCTTGTCAAGCACATAGTTCCCGTTCGTATCCAAATGATCTTCGTAGCGATATAACTGCCCTATACCGACAACGTTGGGATCTGCGTCGGGATTGTCATTTTTTATCGCCCAGTATTGAGCGACGCCTCTCTGCTCAGTATTCATCAACTCGTAAGGTTTAGCGCTGCTTGTTACTGTAAGCGACGTCTTAAAGTCAACGACAGTTCCCTTTTTCCCCTTGCGGGTAGTGATAATGATGACTCCGTTAGCCGCTCTCGCTCCATAAACAGAAGCGGAAGAAGCGTCTTTCAAAACCTGTATGGATTCAATGTCCATATACGCGAGTTCCTCTATCGAACGAACAGTAGGCATACCGTCAATAATATACAGCGGATCGTTATTATTTAACGTTCCTTCGCCACGAATCCGGATAGTAGCTTCGGGAGTAGGGGATCCGTTTGCCGATACCGACATACCCGCAACTTTCCCCTGTACCGCACGCATAGCTCCTCCAACCGTACTTGATATGATTTGATCTACATTCACAATCGATACTGCGCCGGTAAGATCAGCTTTCTTCTGGCTTGTGTAACCGGTAACTATTACTTCGTCAAGATTGAGAACGTCTTCAACCATCGTGATTTTCAACTTCGTTTGATTTCCAACCGCCATTTCCCGTGCAACATAACCGATATAGGAAATCCGTAAAACTGCGCTTTGTGGTACCGTAATGGAAAAATTACCATCCGCATCGGTTATTGTACCATTTAGGGCTGCGCCTTTTTCCACGATACTGACGCCGATAAGCGCATCGCCCCGTGCGTCAGTTACCGTCCCATTCACTTTTTGCTGGGCTAAAGCAGAGAACGTGCTCACCAGGAAGCAAAGTACTCCTTCAATAATAATTTTTTTTCTCATACAAATGAAATTTAGATGTTTAACAATGATATTTTTTTTAATATGTCTGAAATTCGCCACAAATGTAAATCATAAAATTATCATACGCAAATAAAATGACATAAAAATGATATTTTAAAATTATCATTATCAAGTATATATATTTACATTCATGTAAATATTATAAAGTTATGTAAATTATGATTATGCAAATAAGCATATTATGTAAACGTGTAAAAAGAATGCAAAAAACAAAAAAAAGAATTGAAAAAAAATGACAAGTTCGGAAAAATACCTATCTTTGTATTATTTAATAAGAACAAGAAAATGACGAATGCCAGAATAAATTATAAAGTAATTTATAATGCTTTAAAAGAAGATATTAAAAAAAACATATATCCAGCAGGTACTTTGTTGCCTACGGAACTACAGTCGGCGGCCCGTTATGCCGTCTCGCGGCCAACCATAGCCAAAGTATATAACCAACTTCAAGAGGAAGGATTTGTCACTAAGAAAAAAGGCGCCGGAACTGTCGTCATATATGAATGTAATAAAAGCAATGACCGAACTTTTACATTCGGATTACTTTTGCCGGGGGCAGGGGAGTCTGAAATATTTTCCATTATCAATGACCAGTTGCTCAAATATTCCGAAAGCCGAAAGTTTAATTGCTTATGGGATGGAGCGACGGCCAGCAGCGCGGATATAAGGCGATCGCTCATCAGCGTATGCTGCGATAATTATATAGAGAAACAGGTGGATGGCGTATTTTTTGCGCCACTCGAAAGAGTTGCGGACGCCGATAAGATTAACGGTTTTATTTGCAGGAAGTTTCAACAGGCCGGTATTCATGTCATACTGATAGACAGGGATATCGTAAGGTATCCCGAAAGAAGCGAATTTGACGTTGTCTGTCTCGACAATTTCAACGCCGGCGCCATTATGGCGCAACATTTGATTGACGCCGGTTGTGAATATATTTATTATTTTTATCGCCCCGATTCGGCCAATTCTGTGCTTATCCGCCTTGCAGGTATCAGGGATACCGTATCGAGCAATAATTTAATATTTAATAATGATTCTATTATATGTGATTATCCCGACGATTTAAAGGCAATCGGACGGATGAAAATTTATCCGGGTAAAACAGGAATCATTTGTGCAAATGATTCTACAGCAGCGGTTCTCATGTCAACACTGGAAAAAGCGGAATTAAAAATATCTTCGGATTTGGTGATCTGCGGTTATGACGACATGAAATATTCGAGTCATCTGAAGCATGCACTCACGTCGTTCAGGCAACCTTGCACGGCTATCGCCGATGTGAGTGTCGACTTAATGTTCAGACGGCTGAACGGTAATCCGGATATTCCTGTGACGGTTACTCTGTGCGGCGATTTAATAGTAAGAAAATCAAGCAGGTTTAACGATAACAAGTGAATAATAGATAAGACTTCGTTTGCACGAAGCGCTAAAAATGAAGTCTTGTTTGTACTAAACAAGCGGATTTGAGCCAGTACAAATAACGTCCACAACTCAAACGTATCGAGGGGAAAATTGTGTCTGTGCGCAACGACGGAATTTTATGTGAATACCTTTGACGGCTTACCCCTGATGGTTATCACGGGCGAATTGAATGAAAAATTGAAAGTAGCGATAGAAAAAGCCATCGTCGAAATAAAGAAAATCACCCGTAAAGAGGCGAATAAGGATACTCGGAAAGCTCTGTTTACCCTGGTTTTTGACCGCGAGGCATACGAGCCGAAAAAAAAAGTAAAATTTTATCAGCCACAGAGTGATTTGAAAGAATACTCAGGGACGTTAGAGCAATATTTTTTAGAGAATCCACCTCGTTCGACAGGCTAAGCGGCGGCAAAAATCAAGGAATTGACCGGCATTGAGCGCAAAGAAACGCAAGTGAGGAAGTTCCTGTCGAGTAGGCCGGCGCATTTCAGCGCCAGCCTATATCATCGGCAAAGCATTCAAAGGGAACGCTCCGGTGATGTATCGTCATCCATTTGTCAAATACGTAATGAAGGAATAAGTTCGATAGTACCGGACCGATTACACTTCCTTG
>JAIROL010000062.1 GCA_031257565.1 Tannerella sp.
TTTTGTCAACTTCATTCGATTGTCCATACGGCCAGAAAAAACAATCAAGACCCTTTTCTTGCTCTTATTGCAGTAGCTCATAATGTCAAGCAACCGGACGGGGGGTGAGTAGTTACAAAAAATCACATGCTTTTGCAGGTTCATTTTTTCAACTAAATCCTCCAGTCTTTTTCTGGAGATTCCATCGCCGGCTATCAGCATTTTAATATCTTCAAAACCTTTCTGTTTAATCAGTTTACTATAAATCAAGATAATGCTTTCTATATTTTTTCTAGGCGCTAATTGGGAAGAAGTAATGACCTGTCTGTCCTTTTCTTCAGAGTAGCCAAACCTTTCCATATTAATTCCGTGTTCAACAAAATCTTGTGATACATTTTTCAGATATTGGCAGATAAATGAACAGGCTCTATCGGAACGCGGTATCACGCATTTGGCTCTCCGAATAAACAACGGCACGATGATCCGGCGCCAGAATTTGGAGGGTATTTTCTTAAACTTACGCTGATGCAATGACATCTCCTGCCATATCACGGTTTTGGAAGGACATATCAAGGAGGCAAACAAAGTAGGGAATGTAAAAACCTCGCTGCACAGAACCATATCAAACCGGTGATGATCGGATTTCAAAAACTTATAAAATCCGGAAGAACAGGGTAGTATAGCCGGCGGAAATAGCCGGACGAACTGCGATTTAAAAAAGAGAACCTCGATCTAATAGGCTTCTTCTTCGACAGGCTTAAACTCCGCAGAAGCTGCCAGCGTCACACGATGGCCATTCGACATGAACCCCAGGCACATGCCATAGATCATGGTTTCTTTTATCGTCTTAACCTCAGGTATTATCAGGTTTTCCGCAGTGTAAAGTATAGGATTTATTACCAATATATTCATTTGCCTAATCACTTTTTTTAGAACTATATCCGAACGGAGAATACTTCCTTATTTAATTCGTTCAACAACATCCATTTAAAATAGTAATAATCATATTATAACAGCTATGTATTTACATGCAATACTTCAAACCGTAACGGCAAATACAGCGCCGTTTAACAATAGAAGCAATTACAAAATCAGATAAAAAAACCGGTTTTTCCAAGCGCATGAAATAAAAATTATTTCATTGCTTGATATTCAAAATATTTTTATGCTTTAAGGGGTTTTATAATATGCTTCCATGGTGCGAAGATAAACATTTTTTAGAAAATCAAAATACAAAACGTAAAATTAATAAGTTGAAAGTCATAAGCAGGCTAATGTTCCTGATAGTTTTTTTCTGCCCATGCAAGTATCATTCTTGCCTGTTCTAAGCTGTCCTGCACTATTTTGCAACGGGGATTACCGTCGTATCCCAGCGCCTTGTGCAGGGATTCATAAGCTGCTAATAACGGACGCGTCATTTTACTGTCTTTTTTTGAGATGGCCGCCTGATAGTCTTTGAAATCGGGACGCTGTCCTTTTTTTAGTCCGGCGCGGACGCCCAATACTGCGTCAAGGGCGACCAAAACGCCGTTCCAGGCTGTATTACCGGCCATCTTTACATACTTGCTATCATTGTAATAGTCTCCGTCTTTTTCGGCTTTTTCCGAGAGTATCTGTCGGGCGTTTTCCAGATAGCGTTCGGCCTCGCGTATGGGGTGATTCCGTTCCATGTCAGTATAGCGTTAATTTAATGTCTTTTTTGTCTAAATCCGCACCACAAATATAGGTATAAATATTAACCCAACTTGCCGCGCGTCGAGACGTAAACATCTTGTATTCAGACAATTACAATCTTCAGATTTTATTCGTGGGGGACTACGGCTTTTTTTCTCATCTTTGGATTTGTCTGATTGAAGTTTAAAGTGCGGTATATTCTTGCCTGTTCCTGATTGGGGCGGGTGGCGCTGCGCAAAATCAGGCTGTTCCTGTTACTTATTTGAAGTATTTGGAAGGCACGAATGGTTTATTTGAAATCCGTTCACAGCTCGGGACCATGTTTGGGATGGCCTTTAATACATATGGTTAGGACGGAAGCACACTAAAAAAGCCCGCTCTTTGTGGGAGCGGGCTACAAGAACCGAGTTTAAAGTACCAAGTTAAACGTTAAGCAAAGAAGCCGACAGTTCTTGCAGTTTAATTCCTGTTTTTTTTAATCCGTCGCTGATTTTTTCTATTTCTGCGCCGGTCAAAGCCGGTTGTTTTCCATTGACTTTGTTTCTGTGAAGTCTTTGAGAAAGATAAGAACGCGATTTTCCTAAATAATTGGTAGCTACGTGGGTTAAAGATATTCCATATTTTTGTAACTCCAATAATTTCACTTCTACGCTCAATGTACTTACCCTTTCTTTTATGTCACGCAGGTTATTCATGGAAGTTTCCACGTCATCGTTTTTATGCAATTCTGTTAAACGCTTAATAACTTCGTTTCTTTCTTCTTCCGATTTACAGGCTTGCAACATTGATAAATCCCTTTTTACCGTACTTTCCATATATTTGAATTTTTTAGAGGCGCAACGCTTTTTTAGAGCCTTGCGCCGGTTTGTTTTGTTTACTGTTTTTCCAATTCTTTTATTTGTTGTTTTATCATGTTGATTTCATCCAAAATACTGTCTATATAATCAACATAATCTTTTTGGGTATTAAGCTGTTCTAATTCAGTATGAATACTGATAATAGTCTCATAATCTCTTATTAACCGCTTTAGTTCGTCAATTTGTTCTTCTTTGCTTTTCATAAATTTTCATTAATAATAATGTTTAACTTGGTTTACAAAAGTAATAACGTTTTAGTTATTGTACAAATTATTTTATATGTTTTACAGCATAAAAACGCCGGCATTAAGCGAATAATACAGGTGATTATCCGTTTTGTACCTCCTTTAAGCGCTTTATATGTCGCCAGGCGTTCCAACGGAGCCGGACGCATCAGATTCACGGATATGTAAGGAGGCGTACCGTTCCACGATCTTTTCATAAATAGCGCTTATTTCCGTACTAAAATCCTTATACTGCCGGTAAAGAAACAATATATCCGCGCAATTGCTTGAGATGGCCGATTCTGCTTTCACGCCAAGGCATGCAGCCAAATCAGTTCTTAGCCCGGAGGCCATTTTCCCGCCCATAAAAAATGGGGATCATAAAGGAGAAGGATAATAAATAAATAAATCACCAATTTAAAACGACAGACAGCCACATGGAAGAAATCATAAAACTGAAACAGGTAGAAGAAAAGATCATCACCATTCGCGGCCGGAGTGTAATACTGGATAGCGATGTGGCAGTATTGTACGGAGTGGAAACATAGCGTATTAACGAGGCGGTAAGCAATAATCCGGATAAATTCCCAGATGGATATATTATCGGGCTGACCGGTAGCGAATGGAAAGAAATGAAATGGAGAAATTCCCTTTTCCACATCTGATTCCCGGAGCATCATTCGACGTTCCGGTGATTCCCTATGCAAATGCGAAAGATCACTAGTGTCATGTCACTCTTTAAATGTCGGATAAAGTCTGCGTAATTTTATCCTCGCATTTTCTGTCGTAAATTGCCAATTTATTTTAGCATCCATATTGTTTCTCGCATCTTCCCATGCTTTTACTTCTTTTTTGATTTCTTCCATAGAATCAA
>JAIROL010000156.1 GCA_031257565.1 Tannerella sp.
TAGTAATTCTTACTATGTGTATCGTGGATTACGCGCTATTAGTATTCCTGAATAAATGTTTACCCTATTCCAAAAATGTACTGTTCCGTATCTTGGCTGACTTTATAGGTGTGAGCCTCATTTGCTTGATTGTATTAGGTATGTTCAACTACTTGATATACGATATATTGCTGATTCCTAATGCCCGCTGATAGATAATTTCCTGAAAGCCGCTCCACAACATTTTGCGAACTGTCATTGCACATTCGATTTAATCAGTTGGGCAAACTTCACGAAATCTTCGCAATATGCGCTTGGATTTTCCATTGCCGTAAAATGACCGCCGCTTTCAATATGTGAAAAATGAACTAAGTTAAAGTGTTTCTCTATCCATGATTTTGGTGGCAAAACAACATCTTTAGAGAAAAGAGAAACGCCGGTCGGAACCTTTATATCGCCAACGGGCGTAAGGCGATTGCTGTTTTCATGATAAATCCGGCATGACGTATAGCCGGTATTTGTAATCCAGTAAATCATGATATTGGTGATTACGTCTTCATAAGAAAGGCATGACTGCCGGTCTCCCCACGAATAAAATTTCTCAAAAATCCAGGCGGCTAACCCAATTGGCGAATCCGACAATGCAAAGGCAAGAGTTTGGGGCTTTGTAGACTGGATGTTCATGTATCCCGCTTCTTCCTTCATCCATTTTGAAACAGTTTCATGATACAGTTTCTCTTCATCAGTCAAGCTGTCTCGATACGCCATCAAATCGCGTATTAATCCGACATCGTTCAAATAGATTCCGAATAGATGTTCCGGATATTTTTTGGCAAGATAACGTGTGATTCCGGATCCCACATCTCCTCTTTTCCATAATTTTCACTCCATGATTTTTGCGATATCATTGATTTTATATTTCCGATTAATCAGTCTTTTTTTTTCTCATATTGCAGTTATAGTATTCATCTCCTTTGAAATTAACGTATCCTTCATCTAACTTCTCGAATCCCAATCGAGAATAAAATATTACATTTTCGGGTAGTTGGGTTGTCAGTCCGACTAAATTACAGGCAGGATTGGAAGACATAAGTTCCCGAATGGCATGTTTTATGGCATAAGTACCGACTCCTTTGCCTTGATATTCTTTCCCGACTACTACCATTGACAAATAATAATATCCGGAAATTTTCATAGATCCCGTTAATAACTTCTTATTGTATCGATCTAAACTAAGCATCCGAATCAGGGAGTTTATTCCAAACTTTAAAATGAACCGGGGAAGTCCGATTTTTGAATATGTAGAGAACGTGTTTTTCGTTCCCTGCGGGGGTATTAAAGTATATGTTCCTATTATTTTGCCTGTATTCTTTTTTTTTACGACATTTGTAAAGAATTGTTTTTGGTTAATCATAAAAAGGTTGGTTTTGAATAACCATAACAAACCGTCCTCCAAATGCTCCTTCTTTCGAAAAATTATTGAATATGCCGGATTTGTTTTAAAAGCGTCCGTTAAAATATTCGCAACTTCGTCAATTTCAGAATACTGAATTTTTTCAATAAAAAATTCATCCGTATTAAATTTCTCTTTCTTCTCATTTTCTGTCATTTTCTTACGGTTTTATTGGACGTAAAGATAGTATAAATTTGTCTAAATTGTGATTTTTTTACGTTTTCGTAAAATATTTTTTGCTCTCGTTTGTCAGCATAAGTAGAGGATAATCTCTAAAGATAATTTAAACGATAAATATTAAGGCAATGAATGTAGTATATATTGTTATGGGGACCCTGCTTCTGCTGTGTATTTCGGGCAACTTGCACCGCCGGCAGAAGAACAGGAATAGCGTCATTAGCGTGGTTGAAAATAATTGTACCGGTTGCGGGCGCTGCGTCAAAAGATGCTCCCGTCGAGTATTGGAAATGGTAAGAAATGAAACGATATATATCGCGGTGAAATACCCGGACAAGTGTACAGCTTGTGGAGATTGCTTGAGCAGATGTAAATTCAGCGCTTTGAAATTAGTCGAACGGCTATGACGGCTCGTCAAATAAACAGGAATTGCATGGACTGTTTCCGGGGCGGAACGCCTTTTTGTTGCGATATGCGCAAACTGTTTCGTCAGCTGCATATTCCTCCGCAAGAACAGGCTATATTATGGAATATGTCAATTAAAAAAATGAATTGCGAAAGTTTTAAAAATATATTGTTGCTTTTACAAAAATAAATAGTTATGAATAAAAAATTACACATTTCAGGTCATGTACTTTTGGGACTGGCGACAGTGGCCGGTTTTGGCGTCGCAGTCATGCTATTGTGGAACGCGCTTGTTCCCTCCATCTTTGGAATCGCTGCCATTAATTTCTGGCAGGCGTTGGGCTTGTTTGCGCTGTGCCGTATTTTGTTCGGCGGCTTTGTTGGCGGCGGGAAATTATTTGCTTTCGGACATCATCATTTTCACAAAAATCTCATTCGGGAGAAATGGATGAAAATGACGCCCGAAGAACGGGAGGAATTTATCCGTCGCCGGCATTTCGGTCATGGTTTTGGCCATTTCAATCCGGATTTTTTCAATAAAGAGGGCGCATCCGAAAAGGAAGACTGACATGGCGGAGGCAAACACAAGATAAGCGTTCGGTAAAGTACGCCCCATTTATAGTGTCTGTGTTTTGCCATGTCGTTTTTTTCGGCAAAGGTAGCAGATGAGTAGAGCCATACAAGACGTACTTTGCCGAAGGCTTACGCGGAGCAACTACCTCTTTCAATCAACCGGCAGGATTGTGCAGGATTGTGCAGGATTGTGCAGGATTGAAATTGTTTCTCCTTTTTTCAATTTATAGACAGCGACGTCTTTCCCGGTACGCAGGTGCAATTTTCCACCCAGTGTGGAGCGTATTTTTGCTTCTGTTAGCTTGCCGTTTTCCCACGAAATATCCACGATGAATCCTCCGCGAGCGCGTAAACCCTTGACAGAACCTTTGGCGGCTATTGCAGACGGAAGTGCGGGCAAGAGATGTACTTCAAACGAGCCGTCGGAAATGGCCCAATGACTTTGTACTAACATTTCAGCAATAGCGGCTGTCGCTCCAAAATTTCCATCTATCTGGAAGGGTGGGTGATCATCGAACAAATTTGGCAAAGTCTTGTTACTCAAAAGGACAGATAACAATTTGAAGGCATGGTCGCCGTCGTGCAAGCGATTCCACATATTGATTTTCCAGGCTAATCCCCAGCCGGTTCCATCGTCGCCGCGAGCGATAAGCGTCTTGCGGGCGGCTTCGGCCAAATCAGGAGCGCCGCCAACCGTAATTTGGTTTCCAGGATACAATCCAAACAAGTGTGAAGTATGGCGATGGCGCGGGTCTACCTCCTTATAATCTTCCGCCCATTCCAGGATACGTCCTGTTTCTTTACTGATTTGAATGGCAGGCAAGCGTTTCAATGTTTTTTCGCATTCTTCCCTGAATGGCTTATCCGTTTTTAGTATCTTGCAGGCTGAGATACAGTTAGTCAGCAGATTGTGAATGATTTGCAAATCCATTGTAGCGCCGTAGGTAAATACCGAATGATCTCCGTTGGGCAGGACAAACGCATTTTCAGGCGAATAGGAAGGATTTGTCACCAATTTGCCGGCATAAGCCGTTCCTGCCGGAGCTTCCACCAGAAAATCCATAATGAAGCGGGCTGCTCCTTTCATTATCGGGTATGCGCGTTTAGCAAGAAAGTCCTTGTCGCCGGTGAAACAGTAATGTTCCCACGGATGTTGCGCGAGCCATGCCGACCCCATCGGCCAGATACCTTGCGGACCATCCGCAGGCGCCGTAAATCCCCATGCATCAGTTAAATGATGTACTACCCATCCACGGGCGCCGTAAATTACCTTCGCGCTTTGTTCTCCCGGCTTTATCAATACGTCCGTCAAATCGAAGAATGGCATATGTAATTCTGAAAGATTAGTGATTTCAGCCGGCCAGTAATTCATCTGGAAATTAATGTTTGTATGGAAATCTGCATTCCAGGGCGCATTCATCTGCCAAGCCCAAAGTCCCTGTAAATTAGCGGGCATTCTCCCCGGACGCGACGAGGCAATTAACAAATAGCGACCCATTTGGAAATAAGTTTCCACCAAACCTAAATCCGGTTGACCGGTTTTGCGGGCCAAATTCAATCGTTCATTGGTTGGGAGTGATTCTATTTCTGCTTCTTTTTCACCTAAACTCAAATCAACTCGGTTGAAATAGTTTTGATGATCAGCTATATGCTCCGATTTCAATTGCTTGTAAGGTTTATTCAACGCTTTCGCAATTGTTTCTGCACATTTCTTTTCAGGATTTCCGGCAAAATCATAGACGCCTTTTGCCAGATTTTCCATTCCCGGATAGTTTGTTGCGCCGGCGATGTATAATGTCAACGTGTCGGCATCTTTAATCGTGAGTATTTCGGTATGACCAAAAGTATCGTTTATAACGCTTACCCTACCGTTTTCAGCTACCGCTTTCACTTGTGTTGCGAAGCTTATTCCTCGAGGAGTTCCGTCTTTATCTTTGGTAGAAATACGTCCGCTAAGGAGTAACGAGTTCGGATCATCTGAAATTCTTTCACATTTGGCGTCTCTCGCGCGCCTCAGTGTTAAGGAAAGATTGATTGCTTGTTTTTTATCGGCAGTTATGCGGACAAGGATTATGTTATCGACGGCTGAAGCAAAATATTCACGCATGTAATTCACTCCGTTTGACGAAAATTTGCATGTGGCAACAGCGGTTGAGAGGTCAAGGCTTCTTACATAATTTCGCGCATCCAAGATGGGAGTATCAAACCACAATTCGCCCAGCGATTGATACGATTTAACGCCTTTGGGGATACCCATCATGGTTTTTTCGGCCAATTTTACGGCTTCGTTATTTTTATTTTCAAATAAAAGACGTTGAATCTCAGGCAAGGCTTTTAATCCTTCGGAATTGTTGGGATCTAACGGATAGCCGTCCCATACTGTGTTTTCGTTTAGTTGGAGACGTTCGTCTGCGACGCCTCCGAAAACCATAGCGCCTAATTTACCGTTTCCGAGCGGAAGCGCTTCTTCCCATACTTTAGCCGGATTACGATACCAGAGTACGTTTTTTCCTTCCGGTTTTTTTCCTGTACCGGAAAGAAAGGCGCGGTCGATCCAATTTGCATTAATGGCAGTTTTACGTTTACTTGCCTCCAAACCGGTCGTTTGGATTACTTTTTGAATACTGCCATCCGGCTTATAATACAGTTTATCGAAACAGATTGAACGCAGATTCCCCATACCTGAAAGATCACAATTGTGGTAGAAAGCATACCATTCTCCTTTGTATTCAACGATTGAACCATGGTTTGTTCCCGAACCGGTTGTTTCCAGATAAACACCCTGGTATTTCCAAGGGCCTAAAGGATTGTTACTAATTGCATACTTCATCCGGTTTCCGCGCCGTTCATTGTCGGAATATGACAGGTAATATATGCCATTCCGCTTGTGTACCCAAGTAGCTTCGTGAAAATCATCCAGACCTTCCATGTTTTGCAATGTGCCATCCAGCTCCATCATGTTCTCTTTTAATTTACCGCCCATGCACCGGCTGCCGCCGCCATAATAAAAATAGGCCTGACCGTCGTCATCTATAAAAATGCACGGATCAATCATGGCAAATTCAGGCAATCCTTCGATGTATCCCTGCACTTTGAAATCACTTGCCGGTTTATTACTGGTTGCAATTCCTATTTTCCAGGTATTGTTCCAGTCGCTGCCGCTGGGATGAGGAAAATAAAAGTAGTACGTTCCATTCTTGTAGGCGCAATCGGGCGCCCACATAAAACCGCCTTCGGGACGTCCCCAAGTAACTTGGTCTGAACGAAGAATTTCTCCATGATCAATCCAATTAATCATATCATCGGTAGAATAAACATGGTATTTATCCATCAAATCACATCCGCGAGGCGGGTCAACATCGTGAGATGGATATACATACAGCCTTCCGTCAGCCCAGACGCGAGCAGAGGGATCAGCTGCGTACATGTCTCTGACAAACGGATTTTTCTGTGCAATAGACATATAAGAGCAGGTAAATAAAATGATCGCCGTAAAAACGGCTTTCGACAGACGCTTGCCTGAGCGGCGGCGTCCCGGTTCTGTACGAATGGATAACTGTTTCATAAAAAAAATTATAGGATTAACGATTTAATATTCATCATAATATGATTTAATTTTCCACTCTCTCCGGTATCTTGAAACTCAATGGACTTTGTTTTTTCAGCATCCTGGACGCTTCGCCCGTCAGCCACAGATAATGGTCGGAAGGCATGCCGTCCATATCGACAAATTTGGCGACAGCGCTCGTCGGCGGATTATCCGAGACTTTGAATATTGCCGTACCTTCGTTCACCTCGTCGAACATTGCTACGTAAAGCATTTCGGCTCCGGCATTTATTGCCGTAGCGATTTGTTGCCAGTAGAAGCGCCCTTTTTGACGGGGAATGGAGCCGGAAGGTTTGATGTCGTCCGGAAACTCGAAACGGCTGAGGTTATGCCAACTGAATCCGGGCGTTACGCAGGGGACATATCCCACGCCGTTTTGTCTGCACCATTCCATATCGTCGATTATCACGTCGCGATAGCGATCCATGTCGTTGTGTAACAGTGGCGTGAAACGCTGCACCATCCATGGCATGATAAGGTCGGCGTTGCGGATAACGGTATGTAAGTAAGGATCGTGTATGCAGTCGGCATTCAGTTCGCGCCAAAAGGTCGGCACGCCCAGCATCACGCTGCATCCGCCATATTCGGGGTCGTTTTTGAGGAAGTCGATAAACCGCTCTATCCCGATGTTGCGAATATCGTATGGACGATCGGGAAATCCTATTCCCCAGATTGTTACAAGCGGTTTGCCCTTGAAGAAGATATACGTCTGACTGCCCGTCTGGTTTGTTACCTTTACGGAATCGACCAAATATTTCCAGTCGTCGATTAATACCGAACAGTCTTCGTTTCTGGCTTTTAGTCCGGATAGGTCGTACATAATTCCAATGGCTCGCTGATATTTCGACGCCGCTTCGAATGCGTTTTTGATTATTGTTGCAGGACGAGCGTTTGGTTTGGCATTGCTGAAAAAGCGTTGCATGAAAACGCCGTCCAAGCCGTATTCTTTCATCCACTTAAAATGCAGGTCGACAGTACTTTTATCCGTCGAGCTAAAAAAACGGGCGGTAGAACCGTCGGCATGTTTCAGTCCTGTCGGATAAGTCTTTTCGTACTCGCTCACATCAGGCCACATGTCGATGCGTACTTTCGTTTCGTCGGGATACATTACTCCGTCGGCCGGCGCCCGAAACCAACCTTGATAACCCGCCATAATCAAACCTTTATAATCAGGATATAGCGTTTTTTCAGCATGTTTATTTTGAGCTGTTCCCGATGTTGCGACAGCGAAACCGAGCGCTAAAAACAAAAATAATTTACTTTTCATAGCTGATTATTTTTTAAATATTTCCATCATTTTATAGTAGTTTTCCAGTTGCTTGAGCATAATCTTTTCTCCTGCGCCCACTTCAATCAGGTTGGGTCCATGGTCGGCTCCGTATCCTCCATAAGCCGCCGAGCGTATATCGGGCAGATAAATCGGCCATTTGCCGCCGTTCCATGTGTAGCCGAAAAAAAACGGCACAAGGTTGTAGGGTTGAAATTCGCGTTTCCAGTCAATCTGAAATTTGATGAACGGCTCGCCCGGGACGGTAGCAATCACATAACGGTCGTTGATAGCAATCACCGAAAAATAGACGTTGTATTGCAGGCTTTTATCGAATCGTCCCGTGAAATGCAGGGAGTCGGTTTTCACCTTTATACTTGTTGCGTCGAGCGGGTTTGGATACAGTTCTTTGGCCAGTTTTACCGTTTCGATGGCGAGGAGTTTGCCCATGCGGTCGATCAGGTCGTAGTTGGATGGGCGCGGATCGTCTGGTCCCGTGCGTCCGCCGTCCTTGAACAGAGGCGCCTGATTGCCTCCGCCGCCCTGTACAAACAGGCAGTTGACGGCGTTATCGAAAGCCTCTTCGGCGTATTTGGTCGCATAACCGACGTAATCGGCGGAAATTTCAAAGTTGTTCCATGCCACATCGGGATGGCAAGCGTAATTCATTATCAACACTTTCGGGTTTCCGTTCAGGTCTTCCAACTTGATGACGCCAACGGCGTTGTCCACAGGCCCGTGAGGAATACGTTCGGGATTGACGGCGCGGTAATGCTCGTCGCCAAGCCACGATTCGCGCGCCCGTCCGTCGTCGCGGATAATCAGTCGCTGGAAACTCAGTTGCGGGAAATAGCGGTGTCCGCCGGAGATACGGGCTTCGAACATGTTTTTGGACGCCGCTTCCATTGCGGCGATAATCCTATCTTCCATCCACTCGCGGGGAGCCGTTTCGGACGAATGGGTATGTTGCGGACAGAAATACGCTTCTTTCAGGTTAAACCTGTCTTTGAGCTTTTCCATTAAAGGGATATTTGTATATCCTCCCAAATCCAGGGATATAAAAGCGATACGAGAACCGCCCGCGTCCAGAATAAGTGTTCGCACATACAGTGAATCGTGAACGGGATATCCGGGTTTCGGGGGAGTGATATTCATTTTGCTTGTTCCTGCTGTTAATTTATTCACTGTCGTTGTTTTTGAATTTGCATTGCGGCTTTGCGAAAAAACCGCGCTTGTAGCAAGAAACGTGCAGAGCAGGATTATTAATAAATTTTTTATTTGTCTCATGGCGTCTTATTGATTAAAGCATTATTTGATTGTTTGCATTATCAGTTTGGCGATTTTAGCCGGCTCGTTCGGCTCGATGGGATAATGTCCCCTGTCTTTGTCTATTATCAGGGTCATTTTCCCGGCGTATCGTTTTTTGACTTCGTTTGTTTGGGTTTTCAGGTTCGGATCGGAGGCTCCGCATACGTGTATGATGGGGACTTTTGCTGTTGCCAGCGATTTCAGGTTGTCCATTGGCTGTATTTTGGCAAGCGATGAGCGCAGGATAGGATTCTCGCCGTAGATACAGGACGTTTTACCGGGGTTTTCGATTGCCCATGCATACATTTCGCCTGTCGCCGCTCCACGTCCTGCCAGTACCGGCTCGGACGAAAAACCTTTTTCGACGAGGTAGTCATAAACGATATTCCAGTGGTCGAATATCGGTCCGTCGGCATTGTAAGGCACGGGCGCGATTACGATATAGAAGCCCTGCGCGAGCAATTCCATGTCAACTGCCGAATGTCCGTCCGGCTGGTCGCAACGATACACCCATGGATTGCCTACAGCCGCCTGTTTGGGCGTAATCACCGAAACAGCGCCTTCTACGCCGCGCAACGAAAAAGAATATTTATCATAACTACCTGTGAAATAAGGTCCCCACTGTGTTATCCATACTTGTTCGGATTCGGAGTAGCGATAATTGGGCTTCGTGCTATAAAAGGCTGTTTTTTTGTATCTTTCCGGCACAAAGGCGGGTCTGAGACGTTCTTTTTCCGCGAAACTCTGTTCGATAAAATCGGCAATGACATTGGGATTACGCAGGCTGTGGGGGTGATGCGCCATTCCGTCCTTGATAAGTACCGACATGCGTCCGCCATTGGCATGGTAAATACCCTGAATAGCATACGTATTATGCAGGATTGGGTCGATGCTGCCACAAATATTCAGGATGGGTACGTCGTTGTCGGCAAGCGCATCCATCTTCATCAGGTTTGCCGGCGAAAG
The DNA here is from genome assembly GCA_031257565.1 of Tannerella sp. GTDB lineage: Bacteria > Bacteroidota > Bacteroidia > Bacteroidales > Tannerellaceae > Tannerella. The sequence goes on from JAIROL010000156.1 coordinate 9,736, forward strand.
TCCCGGATTGTCTGCGCAGATAGCCAGAACCTTGTCGGGATGATTCGTTCCCCAGGTGTAGGCGTTAGCTCCGCCTCTGCTCATGCCGATAAACGCTGGTTTGGGCGCGAGGCCATATTCTTTCCGTAGGAATTTATACCACACATCCCAAGTTTCGTCCGGGTCTGTCGTAATGTAAACCACATGGAATCCGCGCTTTAATAATTCAATTTCCGCTTGAGGGGCATGATCCCAATAACATCCGCGCCAAGTCCACGGATTTCCTTCGGCCACCTGTTTGGGAACGACGACAATGCAACGCCTTGTACCTTTTTCGGGTGTGCGGACGCCGTTGCCTTCCTGTGGCGTCGCCTTGACGGGCGTCAACTGAAAGGTTTCCTCACTAATGACATAGTCGTAACGGTCGAAGCCATGCCATGCGGTTTTCTCCCCACGGTTTCCCTGTGCGAAGCAAGTATAAAACGAGAGAATCAATAACAACAATACCGATGCTGTTGTTTTCGTTAAATTTAATTTTGTGTCCATGGTTATGCAGTTATAAGAATGATTTCATAAATAATTCCAATTTTCCGCCTTTCAAAATTTCTTCGTGTGTGATGGCGTATTTTTTGTAGGGCTTTCCATTGAGGAGGATACGGTCGATATACACATTTTCCGGCGAATTGTTATGCGCTATAATAGTGAAAGGGATCGCCTTAGCGCCCGTCAGAATGGTTATCGAATCGAAAACGGGGCTTGTAATTTCGTATCGTGTATCACCGGGGCATACCGGATGAATGCCGGAAGCGGCAAGTACATACCATGCCGACATCTGCCCTACGTCTTCATTCCCCACTAAACCTTCTACTTTGTTGTGGTATGCGTGTGTACAGATATAGCGTGTCCAGTATTGCGTCAGTTGAGGGGCGCCCAGCCGGTTGAACAGGAGAGGGACATGATGCACCGGCTCGTTGGCATGATTGTAATAAGAGTTCCAAAGGAAATCAGATGGGGTTTTTTCGAAGAAATCCGTCAAGTCTGCCAGCGTTTTCTCCTTTCCGCCCATGAGTTTGACCATTCCGTCCACATCATGGGGAACAAACCATCCCTGTTGGTAGAGATTAGATTCGACGCAACCGTAATCATGTTTCAGGCGACCGTCTTTAGGCCATTCCTGCCAGCTTCCATCGTTATTTCTGGGTCTGAACCAACCTATTGACGGGTCGAAAATCTGTCGATAAGCTTGTGCGCGACGGGCATATTTCTCGACGTCAGCTTTGTTACCCAGATTTTTTGCCAATTGTTCCATGCACCAGTCGGAATAAGCGTATTCCAATGTGTTGGAAACAGAATTTTCTCCGGCGCTGTAGCCTCGTTTGCCGTTGCCGAACCGCTCGGAGGTTTTCACGGCGTATTGATAGGCTTTTTGTAAGTCGTATCCCCGTATCCCTTTATTGAAAGCGTCCGCGAGGATGGAAATGGTCGGATTACCAATCATACATCCCGAATAGGCGTTCAGAAATTCCCAGCGTTCATAGTATCCGGTTTGATTTTCTTCCGCCAAAGTAACCATCGAGTTAATCAGATCGTTTACAATTGCAGGATTGATAATCGTTTGCAGCGGAAACTGACATCTGAACACATCCCATCCGCTGAAAATAGTGCGTCGGGTGAATTTGTCTGTCGTATGCGGACGATTGTCGCCTCCCCAGTAGCGACCGTCCACATCCATAAATGTTCTTGGATCAATCATGGTGTGATACAGGGCGGTGTAGAACACGATTTTCTGTTCTTCCGTGCCGCCGCTGACAGTTATTTTACTTAAAGCGCTATTCCATGCCGTCTTTGCGTTTTCGTGCATCTCGTCAAATGTCGGAGCGGCAATTTCCTGTCGGAAATTTTGCTCGGCTCCTTGCATATCCACAAAAGATATGCCTGCCTTGACCTCGATGATTTCGTCCTGTTGCGTTTCATACTCTGCAAAGAAACCGATGTGTTTTCCTTCCCATTGCGGAAGATTGCGGACGATGGTCGCTTCCGAAACCAATTGCTGGTAGCGGTCGTTGGTAACATCCCAGAGTCTACGCGTCCAGTCGTCAGGAATATCGGCGTTCCAATAGCCACAGTCTTCAAACGGTTTGCTGAACTGCATGTAAAAATATACGGTATAGTTCGGTTTTCCGTTTCCATTACCCCAACCGCCGCCTTCGGGCGTACATTTCATCCATCCACGTATGGTTTGTCGGTCAACTATTCGTACATGCTGGTAAATAGATGTTCCTCCCACGCGACGCGCTAAATCTACCTGAATACGAGATTGTTTGCTTTCAGGAAAAGTAAAGCGCAACATGCCGCCATGCGCGGCGACGGTAGCTTCTGCACGGATATTGTAGTCGGTCAGTAACACCGAATAATAGCCTGCTGTAGCTTTTTCGCTGTTTTTCGAGTAAGCGGAACGATAACCCAAAGCGGTATTGTCCGGTTTTCCGGCAACCGTTTTCAGTTCGCCGGTAACGGGCATAATTAGGAGGTTACCCAAATCGCCGTACCATCCTACTCCGCTCATTTGAGTGAAAGCGAAGCCTTCTATCGAAGTATGCTCATAGCTGTATCCGCAACCGTTGTCGCCTCCTGTGATGGTGTTTGGACTTACCTGCGCCATCCCGAAAGGAAAAGCTGCACCCGGGAAAGTTTTGCCCAATCCGTGACTTGCGCCGGCGGTTTCGATATTAGCGCTTGCACCGATGAAAGGATTGACGTAATCGGCAGGCTCCTGACCGGAAATAGCGACAGAGAAGAAAAATGCAAATGTCAGGATAAGTGACGAAATGTAAAATTTCATGTGTACATTATTTAATTTTTAACATTTCGGTAACATAGAACTCACAGCATGTTCATAACTCTTTGGCGCAAGCCGTTTTGCATGTTCGTTTCATGTGTACATTGTTTCAGTCGTAATCCATGGCATTTTTAACTTTAAGTGAAATTATTATAATACATACAATATTATAAACAATTCAATCAGCGGCAAAAATATAAAAACATTCCTCAAAAAACAAACGTTTTCGGATTTTTTTTGAAAATATTTCTCTCTATGGATTTATTACATTGAAATGCGAGCAATTATCATCGCAAAGGCGGCGAACCGGAAGCCTATAAAAAAATCGCAAAATCATCACGGCAGTAAAAGCCTTTGTAGAGAGCGACTCATTAAAAAAGGCGACTTTAGGAGCTGTCTAATAATAAATACATCTTATCTTTATATTAATTTGCTATATGATAATTTGTTACAAATATAATTTGACATATTTATTTATTGACAGCTCCTTAGCGCCATGCTAAAGCCGCCTTCATCCTTATTTATCAGGTAAGCCGTGAAAGGATTTTTATTTATTCTCTAATATTTCTTTTACATCAGACGCGATCATATATTCTTCGTCGGTAGGAACAAC
>JAIROL010000161.1 GCA_031257565.1 Tannerella sp.
ATGAAACGAACATGCAACCAACGGTCTTTTAGCGAAGCGTTAAAAAAACGGCTTGCGCCAGAGAGTTATGAACATTTGTGAGTTCTATGTTACCGAAATGTTAAAAAATAAATAATGTACACATGAAACGAACATGTAAAACGGCTAACGCCAAAGAGTTATGAACATGCTGTGAGTTCTATGTTTCCTTAGTGTTAAAAATTAAACAATGTACACATGAAACGAACATGCAAAACGGCTAACGCCAAAGAGTTATGAACATACTGTGAGTTCTATGTTACCGAAATGTTAAAAAATAAATAATGTGCTCATGAAAAAAATCGGAATAGTTACAAAGCGGGAGTATTTACGCCGTGTGAATAAAAAATCGTTTATATTCCTGACGCTGTTTGCGCCGGTATTGTTTGCGGCCCTGGTATTTGTGCCGCTATGGCTTTCGTCTATCAAAAGCGGCGATGTATACGAGGTGGCAATTGTCGATCGTACAGATAAATATGCGTCCCTGTTCAAGGATACGGATAAATTCCATTTTGTTCGTGCGGGCGACGCCGGATCACCGGATGAATACAGGGAAAATAATTCCGGGATTTTTGCTTTTCTTGAGATAACGGACGATCTGCTTACAAATCAGAAAGCCGTTACGCTTTATTCGGAAAAACAAATACCTGCAGATTTGACAAGAGAAGTGAATCGTACCTTGAGCCAATACCTTGAAAATGAAAAGCGAGCCTCTTTTAATATACCAAATCTTGATGAAATAATAAAGAATAGTCGCGTTAATATAGATGTGCAGACGATAAAATGGGGCAAAGACGGTACGGTCACGGAGTCTTCATCGGAGATTGCGAGTGCAATCGGTATGGTTTTCACTTTGATCATATATATGTTTATACTGATGTATGGGGCGATGGTGATGCAGGGCGTGATGGAAGAAAAGACAAACCGTATCGTAGAGGTTATGGTTTCATCTGTGCGTCCGTTCGATCTGATGATGGGTAAAATAATCGGTATCGGACTTGTTGGTCTTACGCAGGTCTTTATCTGGTGCATCCTGACAGTGGCATTGATCAGCGTAGGCGGTCTGTTCTGGAGTGTTGGCAGCGGACAGGATACGGCGGCGGCAATGCAGGTGGGTCTTCAGGCAGGAATCTCCGATATTCCTGAGGTTACAAGTTTGTTAACCAAACTGCATTCTTTTAATTTTGTGGAGATAATTATTTATTTTGTTCTGTTTTTTATCGGAGGTTATATTTCTTATGCATCACTCTTTGCTGCGATAGGGGCTGCGGTAGATAGTCCGGAAGATTCGCAGCAATTTATGACTCCGATGATGGCGTTTCTGATTTTTGCCGTTTATGCAGGTATTTATAGCGTACAAAATCCGGACGGACCATTGGCTTTCTGGTGTTCGCTGATACCGTTTACATCTCCTATGGTGATGATGGTGCGCGTTCCTCATGAGATTCCATTCTGGCAAGTACTTATTTCACTGGTATTGTTGTTTGCTTCAGCGGTATTTCTTGTCTGGTTATCGGCAAAAATTTATCGTGTGGGAATTTTGATGTATGGTAAAAAGCCTGGTATTAAAGAAATAATACGTTGGGCGAAGTATTGAAAAAAAGGCGTCTTTTTCTAAGACGCCTTTTTTTCAATATCCGGGAGAGATTGTATCAACCCAGATAAGCTTTCAGTAATTTGCTTCTCGAGCCCTGACGTAAGCGGCGTATCGCTTTCTCTTTTATCTGGCGTACACGTTCGCGTGTGAGCCCGAATTTATCTCCGATTTCTTCAAGCGTTACTTCCTGACAACCTATACCAAAGAACATTTTGATGATTTCGCATTCTCTTTCTGTCAGTGTGGAAAGAGCGCGATCAATTTCTTTGGATAAAGACTCGTTCATCAGTTCGCCGTCTGCTATCGGAGCATCGTAGTTTTCCAATACGTCCAACAGGCTGTTGTCTTCTCCTTCAACGAAAGGCGCGTCAACAGATATATGGCGACCGGAGACTTTTAACGTGTCAGATATCTTATCGACAGGAATATCCAGTTCCGCCGCCAATTCTTCCGGCGAAGGTTTTCGTTCATTTTCCTGCTCGAAGCGCGAGAAAGCTTTGCTTATTTTATTCAATGAGCCAACCTGATTAAGTGGCAGGCGAACAATACGCGACTGTTCTGCCAAAGCCTGGAGTATAGACTGACGTATCCACCATACTGCATAGGAGATAAATTTGAACCCCCTTGTTTCGTCGAATTTTTCCGCAGCTTTTATCAGTCCGAGATTACCTTCGTTAATAAGGTCAGGCAAGCTCAATCCTTGGTTCTGGTATTGTTTTGCAACGGATACGACAAATCGGAGATTTGCCCGTGTGAGCTTTTCTAAAGCCCTGCGGTCGCCTTTTTTTATGGCCTGAGCCAACTCAACCTCTTCCTCGACAGTGATCAGATCTTCACGTCCTATTTCCTGAAGGTACTTATCAAGCGAAGCGCTTTCCCGGTTGGTTATGGATTTTGTTATTTTTAACTGTCTCATTCTAAAATACGCCCTTCTGCTAATTAGGGGTGCAAATATAGTATGTTTTTTTGACAATATACTATCTGCACCCCATTTTTATATTAATTTAAGTATTGTTAGTCGATCAGGTCGATCGCATAATGTCTTGTTGCTCCCGAATTAGGATAGAATCCTTTGATCAAAAGACCTTTTTCATCGGTTCCTCCTTTGAGGATTTTATCGACAATGGCGTAGAAATCTTCAGGGGTTTGTACTTTCTGATCATTAACGATCATAATAACAAAGCCTTTGCGAATACCGCAATTTTTAATTTTACCATTTGTTACATTGGAGACTTCGATCCCATAGCTTATGCCATATTCGCGTTTGTCTTTGTCGCTGAGCGCTTTGAAAGCCGCTCCGAGTATTTCGGCGCTGTCGCCTCCTTTCATTATATCGGTATTACCTTGTGCATTTCGCAATTCGACGGTAAATTCTTTTTCTGATCCGTAACGGTCGACTGTGATTTTTACCTTGTCGCCCGGTTGATATTTCATGATTTGTTCCTGCAAACTATTGAGAGACGTCACTTTACTGCCATTTACAGCCGTTATCACATCTCCTTTTTCAATACCGGCTTCTTTTGCCGAACTGCGCATTAAAAAGTCGTTAACATATGCGCCCTCCAATACTTTAATCTTAGGATCCTGATTTTTCTTTACATATTCAGGGTCTCCAATAGTAACGCCTAACATGGCGCGTTGAACAGAACCGTATTTTTTCAGATCATTAACCACTTTGCCGGCAATGCTGACAGGTACGGCGAACGAATAACCTGCGAAATTTCCCGTTTGTGAATATATGGCGGTGTTGATTCCGACAAGTTCGCCGCGGGTGTTGACCAGCGCTCCTCCGCTGTTTCCGACGTTTACGGCTGCATCAGTCTGTATAAATGACATGATTTTATCCCGGTCGCTGCTTCCCGTCATGATAGAACGCCCTTTTGCGCTCACAATTCCGGCTGTAACCGTAGAAGTTAAATCAAAAGGATTTCCCACAGCCAGCACCCATTCTCCTATTTTCAGTTTTTCGGAATCTCCGAAAGCTACCGGACTTAAATCGTCGGCCTCTATTTTGATGAGCGCGATATCTGTGGAAGGATCTGTGCCGATTACTTTTCCGGTGAAACTTCTTTTATCGTTTAGAGTGACGCTGATACTGTCCGCGCCGTCAATAACGTGATTATTCGTTATAATATATCCGTCGGTAGAGATGATAACGCCTGATCCGGAACCTATGCGTTGTTGTTGTCTCTGGCGCTGATTGTCTCCGAATCCAAAGAAAAATTCGAAAGGATCGATATATTGCCTTCCGACGGAAACCGTTGATATAACTTTGATATGCACGACGGCATGTACTGTTTTTTCAGCAGCGTAAGTAAAATCTGTGTTTTCAGCAGCAGCGCCATTGAACATCGCCATATGAACAGGTTGCTTAAATGTAGCTTCTTGTCCTTCTGAAAATACGTTTTTACTCTCTTTATTTTTTAAGACATAAGCCGTAACTCCGGCGGCAACTCCTCCGCTGATTAATATAATTAATGTAGCGTTCAATGTTTTTTTCCAAAAATTTCCCATAACTTTATTCATTTAATTAATTCTTAATTTTAACAATTTTCGTCTACAAATTTAACTCAAAAAAAATGCAATTATTTCCTGTCACATGCAGTTTTTTAACACTTTTAACCAGGTACGGCGCTTATTAACCCGACTTAACGTTCTGGCGGGGTTAATAAGTCGATTTTAACATTTTAAGCGGACAATTTGTCAGTTACCATCTAGCGACAGGTAACTGACAAATTGTATTGCGCTTTCTTTTATACTGCACGCGGTATGGTTTTGTGATATGTCGGCAGAAAGCAGAAAGCAGGAAGCCGTCGGAAGATTGCGATGGATAGATAGATGGATGGATAGATGGATAGATAGAATTTTTTTAAAAAAGTTGTTGTTTATATCAATTCCTTTGTTTTACTTTACAGAAAATATGATCAAATTTTGCGAAGAGTTTTAACAGCGCTTCGGCTCTTTGCAAAAAAAGTGATTTTTAGAGGCGCCCTGTAAAAATAGATATGAATTTAAAATACAAGTGTGGCATATTATCAACATTGTTCTTTTGTTTTTCATGCAATAAAAACGAAGAAAGCAATACGGTTTTTTTTAATTACAGTGAAAATGTTTCTCTGTCGGAAATGCTCTCCGATATAGACATAATCAAACTTGAAACATCGGATTCCTGTCAAATAGCTAATATTAAACAAATGATCATTCATAAGGAAAAAATATTTGTTTTGAATTTTCCTGTTGGAAAAAACATCTTTGTTTTTGACATGAAAGGAAAGTTCCTGCATACGATAGGAAGTACGGGACAAGGTCCCGGAGAATATGTTTTACCCCACTCCATATCAATCAGTGATGATATATTATATGTTATGGACGTCGCTCAAAATAAAATAATGCTGTTTGATAGCAATACTTATGAGTTTATTAGAGATGAACAATGTAAAATTGACGCCACTTACTTTTCCATATCAAAAAATAATCGTGCCTATTTATGGAGTAATACACTGGAAATGCGTTCTAAAAATAAAACGTATCCGTTTCATTTAATAGTTTCGGATCTAAATTATAATGTGCAATATACCGCAGCGCCAATGGAAGTACAGACAGGATACCATACAAGATGGACTTCTCCTTTTACGTATGGAGAAAGAAATTTTTATTTTGTACATCCCTATCAAAACGAGGTCTATGAAATATCCACAGATACATGTATGTTAAAGTATACGGTAAACTTTGAAGGGTTTCTTTTTCCCCCAAGTGATTTTTTGAAAACAAATGTAAGATCAGATATGTATCCAAAAATAATCCGGGAATCCGACTATATAAATCAATTTACTTTTTTTGAAACCGACAATTACATCGTCAGCAATTTTTTCGCAAAAAGAGATTATTATCTGGGCATTTTCAACAAAAACAGGCAGGAGGGAATCTGTTTCAATATGAAAAACGTAGCAATAGATGTACATGCCGGATGTTATGATAATCCGCAAACCATTGATCGCGATGTGTTTTATTCAATTATATATGCAGGCCGATTAACCGAAAATAAAGAAAAAGGCCAAGTTCCCGATCTAATTTTAAACAAGATTGGAGATATAAAAGAAGATGATAATCCTGTTATTTTAAAGTACAAAATTAAGTTTTGAATAGTCAGCCCAAGTATTTGAGGAAAAAATTTTTCGGTTTCTTTCTTATTATGATAGCTATCCTGTTAGCTATCATAATAAGAATATTTTTTATTGATTTTTACAAAATACCAACTTCTTCAATGGCGCCAACGCTTATTCCATCGGATTGGGTATTGGTTAATAAATTGATATTAGGTCCCCGTATATATACGGAATTTAATAAATTGAGTGCGGAAAAAATGTTACGATTGAAAGGACTTCGCAAAATACAACGGAATGATATATTGGTTTTTAATTCTCCGCATATAATATCCGAAAAACTTGAACCTGATTTAAATATGTTTTATATCAAACGCTGTATTGCTATTTCGGGAGATACTTTTTCTATTGAGAATGGAGTTAATAAAGTAAAAGATATGCCGATACTTTAGGCCTGTATCAAAAACAAAGGCAATTATCTCATGTTAATGATAACGAGTTACCTCAGGAAGTTTTCCATTGTTTTCCCTTTGATACAACATTCAGTTGGGGGAATGTTACCCTTTCAAAGTCATTGACAACCGTCCGGTCTTTATCAAACCCGACCACGAGAATTTGATGGATATGCACATTGAACGCAAATACTATATGAAAGATGTTGCCTATATCCGCATGCAAGAATACGGTCAGGGAAGGAGACTCTTACGAGTTGTTTTATTGCGACGATACAGGCTGGCGCTCCCTGGGACGCAGGACAGGCGACAGAAACCATGCTTTTGATTTTACAGATGTGCCTGCAAACGCGCTTTACCGGCTACACGATTATACACGCGGCAAGGAAGAACGGATTTTTACTTTTGAAGGCGGTAAACAGGTGTGGTGGTAAAAAAATATCCGAAAGAAAATAAAAAATTCAAGTTTCCCACCCTCCATACACACTGTTATAAACGGGGATATTTATTATAATCGATTGATTATCAAGAGCCTTTCATGTAACGTTTGGCGGGTTTTCGTTATTGTTATTTAGCTGATTTATAGCGTTTAACAAAATCATCAACCTTTTATCCGATGTTTTGGCAGCAATTAGACGCCTCAAACTTTCGTTCACATCAATGCAAAGAAATTCCAATAATTCGACTACGATTTTCAAAAATACCAATGCAATGCGTTCACAAAGCGTTTTCTCGATAATCTCCGCCCGTGTTCCCCGGAAAAGCTCTCCCAAACTTTCAT
>JAIROL010000260.1 GCA_031257565.1 Tannerella sp.
TTTGAAGTTCTGAAATCTCTTCCTTTGTTAATTTGATTAGATAGGTATTCATCTTTGTGAAAATTAAAAATTTCTGCAAAGATAATAAATATATACGTTATATCAAAATTAACTTAACACTACTTACTACTTACCACTAAAAAAAAGCGTTCTTTGATATATTGGTTTACACGTTTTTTTCGACAAAAAGGTGTTTGTTCTTAAAGAGAAAGCATTATCTTTGTGCTATATGAATTAAAAACAACAGATTATGAAACGTTATCTTGATCCTAAGAATGATTATGTATTCAAGTGTGTCTTCGGCAAGCATCCCGACCTGCTGCTCAGTTTCCTCAACGCCCTGATGCCCTTCGAGCCGGACCGGAGGATCGAAAGCCTCGAATACATCCCCAACGAGATGGTACCGGAAAACCCGGCTAAGAAACATTCGGTCGTCGACGTCCGCTGCAAGGACAACTACGGGCGACACTTCATCGTCGAAATGCAGATGGACTGGAGCGACGCCTTTCCGAGCCGGATGCTCTTCAACGCCTCGAAAGCCTACGTTCAGCAGTTGAAACGCAAAGAATATTATGACGAACTTCAGCCGGTATATGCCCTGGGTATCCTCAACGAGAACTACGACCGCAAGACGGAGGAGTTCTATCACCGCTATCAGTTCGTCAACCGCAAGCATCCGGACGACGTGATCAAAGGCATGGAGGTGATCCTGATCGAACTCCCGAAGTTCCGCATAGAAAGTTGGGTCGATCGCAAAATGTCCGTCTTATGGCTGCGCTTCCTCCGGGAAGTACGGGAAGGAGTCGAGATCTCGGCAGACCTGCTGGAGAACGAGATTATCCGCCAGGCGCTGGATATATGCGAAGAGAGCGCTTTCACGGATGAGGAACTGGCTATCTACGACAAGTACTGGGATGACATCCGGACGCAAAAAACCCTCCTCCGTGAACGCGAAGCCAAAGGACGGGCCGAAGGCAAGGAAGAAGGCCGGGAAGAAGGCCGGGAAGAAAGTTTAACTAATGTTGTCCGCAACAGCAAACTCAACGGCCTTTCCCTTGAGCAGATACAGGCCATTACGGGTCTCGCAGAGGATAGGATTCTGGAAATACTCCGTTCCTGATAACAGGGATAACAGTAAGAATAAACGTGTAAACAACGAAAAACAAACTTGACGATGAAATAAACAACAAACGGGCAGACCTGCGGGGATGCCCGCAACAAAAAGACATTTTACAGATAGCATTTGCTTGATTACTTTCTTTTAAAATCGCCATTTTTAAACATCAACGGGTAATGGAAGTATTGTTTTCCTCAATTGCACCGGCGTAACGGGCATAACGGTTGATCCGGACAATGCGGCATACGCTGATGTCGACGGCGTATTATTCAATAAAGCGCAAAAAAGACTGATATGTTATCCTGCCGGTAAAACAGGCAGCGCTTACAACATCCCCGATACGATTACCGATATAGCAGACAGAGCTTTTTACAATTGCAGCCGACCCCAGAACCTCTCCCTGGGCGCCGGCACGCAAGGTCTGGAACCAGTACGCCTATCACCCGCTCTACGTGAACGAAGACCTGAGCATCCCCACACATCCGCTCAGTCCGGCAACGTTCTTCGCCGGCGAAGGCGGCGCGTTCGGCGACGGTAACGACATCCAGCCCTACAATAACTACCTCCGGCAGCAAACAACGCTCACGCGGAACGGCGACACCCCGCAGCCGTCGGTAACGATCCCGCCCCGCTACACAGGCGAACGCGAATACTACGCCAACTACCTCCGCAGCGGCCGCGAAGCCGTCACCCCGCAGCCGCCGGCGTCGGAGGCCGCCGACGACGTCCGGGCAGCCGCCGGCGAGCTGTACGTCCGCACGTCCCGCGCCGGGAGCATCGTCCGCGTCTACACGCCCGACGGCGTCCTGCACCGCCAACACACGATCCTCGCCCCCGGCCTGACGAAATTCCCCCTCGCCGAAGGCGTCTACATCGTCACGCTCAACAACGGCGCGGGCCGGAAAGTGGTCGGTTTTTAGCGGGGAGCGTGTAGAGTGTGGTTAGGAGAGCGACTCGTCTTAAAATTTCTTTACAGAAAAAGGCTTCTATAATGGCAGCGCTAAAAAAATATACATGATGAATATTCACGTGATCATGATATGCCGGGGGGTATGGAAATGTGAAGCGATTGATAATTCGGCACGAAAACGAATAAAAAGAAATTTTATTTTGTATTCCTCTCAACTTGCACTACATTTGTCCCCTGATTGTATAGAAATAAGGGATGAAAAAGACTTTTCGATACATTATCTTACGCTTGCCTGCGATGTTACTGCTGTCATGTATTTTATTTGCATGCGCCAATATCGGTAATCCTAACGGAGGTCCTTATGATGAAGATCCACCCCGGTTCATAGGCAGTAAACCTGCAGCCAACCAGTTGAATTTCAAAGGAAAGAAGATTGAAATATTTTTCGATGAATATATTACAATCGACAATCCGAGCGAAAATGTGATCATTACCCCTCCGCAAAAACAAAGTCCTTCTATTCAGGCCGTAGGAAAGAAGGCCATGGTAGAGTTAAGGGATACGTTGAAAGAGAATACGACTTATACAATAGACTTTACCAGTTCCATTGTCGATAATAATGAAAAAAATGCGCTTGATAATTTCAGTTTCGCGTTTTCTACAGGCGACGTTCTGGATACGTTGCGAATAAGCGGAACGCTGATCAGCGCGGAGGACCTTGAGCCTGTACAGAAAGTTCTTGTGGGCATACACAATGATTTGTCGGATACGGCTTTTACAAAAACGCCCCTTCTGCGTACATCAAAAACCGACGAGAGAGGAAGGTTTGTCATTCACAATGTTTCTCCGGGGTCGTATCATGCTTTTGCACTTGAAGATAAAAACCGTAATTATTCTTATGACAAGAACAATGACGAATCGCTTGCTTTTCTTGATTCGATTGTCGTTCCGACATTCGAACGCGCAATGGTTCCCGATACGATCTGGAAAGATACGATTACGGTAGATACCGTTTTGATGGTGGAAAAAACTTTGTTTTATCCGAATGATTTGATCTTGTGGTATTTTAAAGATTCTATTGTCCCAAAGCAGCGTATGTTCAGGCCTGAACGTTCCAAAGAGCATATTTTCACATTGAAGTTTAATGCCCCGATGGATACGTTCCCGAAGCCTGTTCCACTCAATTTTGAGCCGACGGATTCACTGTGGTATGTAACCCAGAAAGGAGAAGATCCGGAAAGCTTTGCCGTTAATTACTGGATACTGGATTCGATGATCTATAAGATGGATACTTTGCAGGTAGGGGTCGCATACTGGAGAAATAATGATACGGTACCTGATCTGATGGAACTGCAGACAGATACGCTTAATCTGGTCTACAGAGAGGTACAGGGAAAGAAAAAAGACGCCAGATCCAAAAGGCCGGTCAGGATCAGACGGACCGAGGCTTCCGATTCTATACCGGCAGAACCGGAACGACCTCCCGTTGTACCGTTGCAGGTAGGTATTTCTCCGTCGGGACCTATCCATCCGTATGATATCATTGCCGTTGCGTTTAACGAGCCTGTCATGGATGTGCGTAAAGAATATTTTGTTATGGAGATAGGAGCGGATTCGTTATGGGAAGCTGTCGATTTTGAGTTTGAAGAGGATTCGATCCGCGCGATGACCTATTTGATAAAGCGCCCGTTCAAATACAATGAAAACTATCGTCTTACCATTGATTCCGCAGCGCTCTGCGGCGTTTATGGGCATTGTAATAATTTTATATCGACCGGTATGACGGTGAAAGGAGAAAAAGAATACGGGCATTTGATCGTTTCCATACATGGACTGCCATTCGTGGGGGATAGCGGGCAGGTGACGCCGGCGTTTATGGAATTGCTTGGTAATGGGGGCGAAGTTGTACGGAAAGCCATCGTTAAAAATGGTTCCGTATCGTTTGTAGATATGCCTGCAGAGAAATATTATGCGAGAATCACGCTTGATACCAATGGAAATGGCAGGTGGGATGCGGGAAATTACGAAGAGAGGCGTCAGCCGGAGAGAGTTGTTTATTTCATGCGGCAGTTTGAAATACGTCAGAACTGGAAGATCGAAGAGGCGTGGGATATAAGCGATTCTGTGCCCGGAGAAAAACCGGGCGAACTGATAAAAAACAAACCTAAAGAAGAAACAAAGAGAAACCGGAATTATAAGGATGAGAGCAAGCCAAGGAAAAGCAACAGTTCAAGTATGAATGTCAGCGGCTTGAGATTATAAAATAAAGGCGCCGGTTTATAAAAGTAGAAAATTATGCGTTTATGGGAAAAATCGGAAAGATAAGTTTCTTTTTGCTGTTTGTGTGTTGCTTGCATGTTACGGCGCAAAAGACCGGTATGCAATCTTCTGCCATGAGTCTTGGTGAAAATAGCGTATATGAGGCTTATTTTAAATGGGGATTGATCATGTCCCGCGCCGGCGAGGCCTCTTTCTCCTATGACCGGGATCATTCGGTATCAGGCGCCTCTTCGTGCTACAGTTTGCATTTCAGGACGACGAAATTCTTTGATAATTTCTTTAAAATGCGCGATACGATAAGCGCTTATTATGATAATGATAACAGGCTGGTATACAGTATAAAAAAATCTGACGAGGGAGACTATTATTCGGTTGATGAACTGAAATTCAAAAGCGAAGAGGAAAATACAAAAATTCATTCCCGTCGGTACGCTTCGTCGAGAATTAAGATAGATACTACATTGACGGTGACGGGCGACGTGACCGACCTTCTTGGGGTCGTTTATTATCTGCGCGGGATAAATCGGAATAAATTACGGCATGGGGATACGTTCCCTCTTACGGCGGCTATCGGGCGCGATCTTGTAAAGATGCGGTTTATTTATCAGAATCAGTCGGTTGTAGATCGTGGAAACGTCAAATACAATACGTGTTATTTTAAGATCGATATTTTTGACGAGGCGTTTGAAAGCGCCAGCGCTTCGGCAGAAGTATGGATAGGCGACGATGATAATTTTTTACCGATAAAGGTACGTGCCAAGCTGAAAATCGGATATGCTGAGATATATTATAAAAATTCTTCGAATCCGGCCCATCCGCTGAAATGCCGGATTGAGATCAAAAAATAGTTTTTTTTTATTATTCAACCGGGTCAAAGGGCAGGGAAGCGTCTTTATGGTATCCCATGCTGCCGAACATGGCGATCAGTTCTCCGGCCTCATTTGTGATGCGCACTTCGGCGCTTGCGAGCTTCCCGCGATTGAAAATCTCTTTTGCCTCGGCGTAGAGATATCCCCGGCTTTCGGATTTAAAGAACTGAATATTCGCCTGAATAGAGAATGTAAGACGGGCATGGCTGTTTGTCGCCGCCGCAAAAGCCAGGTCTGCCAGTGTGAAGATAGCTCCTCCCTGACAGACTCCGGCTCCGTTCAGGTGTCCCGGTAATATTTTCATTCGCGCACATGCGTAACCATTGCCTACTTCAAGCAATTCCACGCCTGCTTCCATGGCGAACATATCTTTCTTGAAAAAATCTTTTATTGTCATTGTATTCCGCTTATTTACAGGCTCCATTCGAAGCCGTCTTTTGTATCTTTCACTTTAAAACCGAAGGCTGCCATTTCGTTCCGTATCTTATCGCTTGTCGCCCAGTCTTTGTTTTCTTTCGCCTGTTGACGTATTGAAAGCAACAGGTCTACCGCTTTCCCATATGCTTCTTCATTACTGTTCGATCCGGTTGTCCCTGTCTGTAATCCGAGAATATCTTCGAGCCATAATCTGAATACGTCTTTCAGTTCTTCAAGGTCTTCTGCCGAAATTGTTCCGTTGCCGTCATGTACGATATTGATCGCTTTGCTCGCGTCAAACAGATGAGATATTACAATGGGCGTGTTCAAATCGTCGCAGATAGCCTCTTCACATTTTTCGCGCAATCCTTTTATATCGACGGATGACGAATCCGACGGGAGCAGTTTTTTCAGATGCGAACAGGATTCAAGCAATCGTTCCAATCCTTTTTCTGCCGCCTGCAAAGCTTCGTTGCTGAAGTCTACCGTGCTGCGGTAGTGCGCCTGAAGAATAAAAAAACGGATTGTCATCGGAGAATAGGGCTGTGTGAGAAATTGATTACTTCCTGTGAAGAACTCTTCGAGCGTAATAAAATTACCAAGCGATTTGCCCATTTTTTGTCCGTTAACTGTGATCATATTATTATGCATCCAGTAACGGACCATATTGC
The DNA here is from genome assembly GCA_031257565.1 of Tannerella sp. Classification (GTDB taxonomy): domain Bacteria; phylum Bacteroidota; class Bacteroidia; order Bacteroidales; family Tannerellaceae; genus Tannerella. The sequence continues at coordinate 6,265 of JAIROL010000260.1, forward strand.
TTCCCTGCGAGGCGACAGCCTGTGCTATTTCGCATTCGTGATGCGGAAATATCAGGTCCAGTCCTCCTCCGTGTATGTCGAAATGTTCGCCAAGGTACTTTTTCCCCATTGCCGTACATTCGCAGTGCCATCCAGGAAAACCGTCGCTCCAGGGCGATGGCCAGCGCATGATATGTTCCGGTTGCGCTTTTTTCCAGAGCGCGAAGTCTGCCGGATTGCGTTTTTCATCCTGTCCGTCCAGATCGCGCGTGGTATTAAGCATATCCTCGACGTTCCGGTTCGAAAGGATGCCATACCGATGGTTTTTATTGTATTTTTCAACATCGAAATAGACTGATCCTTTGCTTTCATAGGCGTATCCGTTTTTCAGTATTTCTTTTACCAGCGCTATTTGTTCGATGATATGTCCGGATGCGCTTGGTTCAATGCTTGGCGGCAGGACGTTCAGCATGTCCATTGCTTTGTGATAACGAAGGGTGTAATACTGCACGATTTCCATCGGCTCTAATTGTTCAAGCCGCGCTTTTTTCGCTATTTTATCTTCTCCTTCGTCAGCGTCGTGTTCAAGATGGCCTACATCGGTAATATTGCGTACATAACGTACTTTGTAGCCCAGATGTTTCAGCAGGCGGAATAATATATCAAATGTGATTGCCGGCCGCGCATGTCCCAGATGGGGATCTCCGTAAACCGTCGGTCCGCATACGTACATTCCTGCATTCGGTTCGCGTAACGGTTTAAATTCTTCTTTTTTTCGCGTAAGGGTGTTGTACAGGGCGAGTTTCATTTTTATAAAATTATTAGAGAAGGCAAAGTTACTGTTTATTTTTTTTATTTTTGCATCTGATAATATTTTTGATATGGGAGATTCTCTAAAAAAGGCGCCTTCGCCTTTACTTTCACTGGCGCCTGTTCTGGTATTGGTCGGTTTGCTGTTTATGGTCGTAAAAATATTCGGCAGCGATACTTTAAATGGGGCGAGTCAGGTGGTATTACTGACGTCGACTGCCGTATGCGCTTTACTTTCAATGATTTTCTATTGTATGCGATGGAAAGATATCGAGCGTGCGATCATTAATAATATTACAAATGTTGCGCCGGCTTTGCTTATATTACTTCTGATAGGCGCCTTATCAGGTACATGGATGATAAGCGGTATTATTCCCACTCTTATCTATTACGGAATGAAGATTATCAGCCCTGACTTTTATCTGGCTTCGACTTGTGTTATATGTGCCGTCGTTTCGGTTATGACCGGTAGTTCGTGGACTACTGTTGCAACGATTGGCATTGCTTTGTCGGGTATAGGCCTGGCCCAGGGGTTTTCTCCGGGGTGGATTGGAGGAGCAATTATTTCGGGCGCCTATTTCGGCGATAAGGTGTCGCCGTTATCGGATACGACCGTTCTTGCTTCTGCTGTTACGGATACCCCTTTATTTGTGCATATTCGTTACATGATGATCACGACCATTCCCTCGGTGGCGATTGCCCTGATTATTTATATCATTGCCGGTCTTTCGCATGAGATGGTTTCGACTGAAGGAGTTGCCGTCTTTTCCGAAACGCTGAAAAATACGTTTACTATTTCTCCCTGGTTGCTGATCGTTCCTGCGATTATGATGGCGCTGATTGTGAAAAGGGTTCCGCCTCTTATCACGTTGTTTATATCATTTCTGCTGGCGGGTATTTTATCTTTGTTTTTTCAGCCGCAATTGTTGAGCGAAATTGCCGGTACCGGAATCTCCGGTACGCAGGCACAGGTGAAAGGCTTGCTGACGTCGATCTATGGAAGTACGCAACTTGAAACCGGTCATGCGGCATTGAATGATCTTGTCTCCACACGCGGTATGGCGGGCATGATGAATACGATATGGCTGATTATCTGTGCGATGTGTTTTGGCGGAGCAATGACTGCAACCGGCATGTTGGGCAGTATCATTTCCGTATTCATTCGTTTTATGAAAAATACGGCAGGACTGGTTTCTTTTACGGTTTTTTCAGGATTGTTTTTCAATGTATGCGCGGGCGATCAGTATTTATCCATCATACTTACCGGCGATATGTATAAAGAAATATACCGTAAGAAAGGTTACGAAAGCCGGTTATTAAGCCGGGCGACGGAAGACGGAACGACGGTTACTTCTCCTCTTATTCCGTGGAATACATGCGGTATGACGCAAGCTACGGTACTTGGCGTCTCTACATTGACCTATCTGCCGTATAGTTTTTTCAATCTTATCAGTCCTTTGATGAGTATTATGATTGCAGTTACGAGATATAAGATCAAAAAAACAATTAAAACATAAAGATATGGCTTGGAAGTTTCGGGTATCGTTATTGGGATGGGTTGCCATTGCTATTGCAGGCGGGATATTACTGGGGCAAATATTGCCGGCAGGCATCGCCCGTCTATTTGTGACATTTAATTCCCTGTTCGGAAATTTCCTTTCGTTTTCCATTCCCTTGATTATCCTGGGGTTGGTGGCTCCGGCAATCGGCGAACTGGAAAAAGGCGCAGGTCGCTTACTTGTTATTACGACTTTGATCGCTTATGGCTCTACTATTTTCTCCGGTTTTCTCGCCTACTTTTCCGGTTCGGCTGTTTTTCCGTATATTCTGACTGAGAATGTGGAATTGGCGGTATTGGAAAATCCGGAAGATTTTATGCTGACGCCTTACTTTACGGTCGTAATGCCGCCGTTGATGGGTATTATGACGTCGTTGTTACTGGCGTTTGTGATCGGTCTTGGTCTTTCTTCAATCAAAGGAACGACTTTGCAAGCGTGTTTTGCAGATTTCCGCGACATCGTCATGAAACTGATCGGATCGGTCATTGTTCCTTTACTGCCGCTTCATATTTTCGGTATCTTTTTAAATATTACAGTCAGCGGACAGGTGGTCGTTATTATTTTAATGTTTATGAAAGTAATCGTTTTTATTTTCGCACTGCATATTGCCTTACTATTGTTACAGTTTATGATTGCCGGAGCGGTTGCTAAAAAACATCCGTTTGCGACGCTGAAGAATATGCTGCCTGCCTATCTTACGGCTTTGGGCACACAGTCGTCAGCTGCAACAATTCCTGTGACATTGAGGCAGGTTCTGAAAAACGGTGTCCGTGAAAATATTGCGGTTTTTACGGTTCCGCTTTGCGCCACGATCCATCTTTCCGGCAGTACCATGAAGATCGTTGCCTGTGCCATGGCCGTTATGTTTATGGCCGGCGAATCTGTGACATTATCCCAGTACGGAGGTTTTATCCTTATGTTGGGCATTACAATGGTTGCGGCCCCGGGCGTTCCCGGAGGCGCTATTATGGCGGCATTGGGTTTACTGGGTAGTATGCTTGGGTTTAATGAAACATTACAGGCGCTGATGATAGCTCTTTATATCGCAATGGATAGTTTTGGAACAGCGTGCAATGTAACGGGCGATGGCGCGATCGCCATGGTCGTAGATCGGATTGCAAAATGAAAAACGTCAAGTTGTAAGTTATAAGTTATAAGTTGTAAGTTATAAGTTGTTAGAGTTTGTTTGGTAGTAGATCGGATTGCAAAATGAAAAATATCATTTTTATTTTTTGATCAGATTCATAAATTCTTCCCGGGTTTTTGCCTGCTGGAAAGAGCCGGTAAAATCCGATGTGGTTGTAAGAGAATTTTGTTTTTCGACCCCGCGCATCTGCATACACATGTGTTGCGCCTCAACAACGACCATGACTCCCAGTGGGTTGAGTGTTTGCTGGATGCATTCTTTGATCTGAAGCGTCATTCGTTCCTGGATCTGTAGACGTCGTGCAAAGATATCCACAATACGTGGTATTTTGCTTAATCCGGTGATATATTTACGTGGTATGTAAGCGATGTGCACTTTACCGAAAAACGGTAACATGTGATGTTCGCAAAGCGAAAAGAAATCAATGTCCTTGACAATGACCATTTGTTTATAATCTTCTTCAAGAAACATAGCTGATTTAAGCGCTTCTACCGGATCTTTTTCATATCCCTGCAACATGAATTGCATGGCTTTTGCAACGCGTTCGGGTGATTTTTTTAAACCTTCACGTTCCGGGTTTTCTCCTAACAACCGGATAATTTCCTTATAGTGTTCGGATAGCGCTTGTGTAATTTCTGAAGATTCGCAGGAGGGTTTCATTATTTATTTTAGTCCAATGGCAGGCGGATATCGTCTTCTATAATGTATATTTCATTTTTTTTCTGCGGAAATGCGCCGCGTAATTCGCGAAGCATAAATGACGCTTCTTCGAAAGAGCGGTAGTTACCGATATGAAGTTTCCAGAAAGGCGCATTATATGTGACATAGGTATCAATACCGGCATAAAGCTCTTTTATTTTCGATTGTAATGAAAAGGCTTCATCTTTTGATGTGCGGTGATTGTTGCCGGAGTAAACCTGAATACGGTATCCTTTCGTAACAAGGTAAGTTTTTCCGTTTAGCACATCGATGTTCTCGCTATCTATACGCGTCCCTACCAGTCGTTTTAATGCATCCGGCTGATGTATTACGACCATCCCTTCGCCCGATTTCGGATATTTTTCAAATGAGTCGAATATGGAAAACTGCGGAGACTGGGCGCATATTACGCCACATCCGCATATAGCCGTTATGAATGTAAGAACTGTAAAAAGAATACTGCGTTTCATAATGTATGACTGGGATCCTCTGTTATTATTCGGTAAAAAAGGCCATGTCGGAAAATTCTTTCCGGCATGGCCTTTTTTATTAATTATCAAACGCCTCAATGACAGGCATGAATTTATCTACTCCTAATGACGCCCCGCCAATAAGTCCTCCGTCTACGTCGGGGTTGGAGAATAGCTCTTTTGCATTGTCGGCATTGCAGCTTCCTCCGTAAAGGATGGAGGTATCATTTGCTATGTTCTCGCCGTATTTATCTGCAATTGTTTTACGTATATGCGCATGTATTTCCTGAGCTTGAGCGGCTGTTGCGGTTTTACCTGTTCCGATAGCCCATACCGGTTCGTAAGCAAGAACGAGTTTTCCGAAGTCTTCTTCCGAAAGATCAAATAGCGAGTTTTTTATTTGTTTGTCGACAACATCGAAATGTTGGCCGGCTTCGCGTTCTTCCAATACTTCTCCGATGCAGAAGATAGGGGTCAGCTGATTTGCCAGGGCAAGTTTGACTTTTTCTTTTAATATCTCCGGTGTTTCACCATAATAAGCGCGACGTTCGGAGTGCCCCAGTATCACATATTTTGCTCCTGTAGATGCGATCATCGCCGCCGATACTTCGCCTGTATAAGCGCCTTTTTCTTTGTCCGCACAATTTTCTGCAGCTACCCCTATTTTTTGAGTATCGATAGCCGCTACGATGCCGGCGAGGTGCGTGAATGGCGTACCTATAACGACGTCGCAGTTTGAGCTTCTGCCTTTCAGGGCGTCGTTTAATCCTTTGGCAAGAGCCAATCCTTCAGGGAGAGTTGTGTTCATCTTCCAATTTCCTGCTACAATGTTTTTTCTCATTTTTATACGATTTATTTTTAGACTGATAATACTTATTTCGATTTGTTATTTCTTCTGTTCCGGAAATAATCATAGATCCAAACGAACGACAAAGGTAATGCAAAACAGCATACAATTAATGTCCATGGGCTTTTTTCTTCATTTCTTTTTTTGTCTGACGGGTTCAGAAGTTCCTCGATGATGCTTTCGGCCGTATCTTCCGAAGGAATGTCGTTATGATTCCATTTTTCAAGAATAGTCCCCGATTTAAGCAATACAAGTCCCGGATTTGCACGTATGATGGTTTTAAGCGTCACGTCGTCGGCCGTAAGAAACGGGTATTCCGCACAGGTATTATTTATCCATGCGGCGACGTCTTCCTTTGTGGAACTACTTGTTACGCCGTAGAATCGCATGCCATGTTCAACAGCGTAGTCGTAGATGTTATTTATTTCATCGATATCTTTATCGCTTGCTTTTTCAAGTTTCGGAGAAATAAGGAGGAATACGCCTCTTTCGTCCGCCATGATCTCTTCTGCTATGTTCTCTTCATTTGTATCGTATAATTCGAATGATGTGATCGGCGGAACATATCCCGGTTTGATTAATTTTGCTTCTACGAATCTCCATGTGGAATCTCCGGCGGGCGCTGTTTCAGGGGTAAAAGTTTCTTTTTTTCCGTCTTTTTCATAAATGAACTGATACTCGTCCTGAGGCGCATCTTCCGGAAAAGACATTAACTGAGGAATGTTAGCTCCGATTTTATATGGCCGGAAGTCCATGATCGGCAAATGATAATGATTATAATAAGAAAATCCTGCCGAGAACAAATATCCGAAAAGCAGGACAAACCAATATACTTTGTACGTGTATATCGGGGTCATTTTTTTATGATAGATGAATATCACGATGGAGGCCGGCAGGAGAACAAGGATATTTTTTAAAAATGTCTGCCAGTTTGTTATGATGATAGCCTCCCCGAAACATCCGCAGTCATGTACGGGATTAAAAACGGCAAGATATAAAGTCAACAGAGTCATGAATGTCATGAAAGCAAGCATGCATGTGGTTGTAAGCTTGCGGTAAACGGCCATCAGTATACATAATCCGAGAAGGAACTCGATGGCAGACAGGTTGATCGACATGAATAATGCGATGGGATTAAGGGCTGAGAGTCCGAACGCCCCGAAATAATCTTCCATTTTTATCGCGCCGCCTACCGGGTCAATGGCTTTGACCGTACCGGAAAATATACATGTTACGCCGAGTACGATACGGCATGTTTCGGCGCTAATTTTTCGATAGTCTATCTCTTTCATGAATCTTGTACGCTGTTTACTTAATAACTGATATTATATCAAAATATTATATCCGAGATTGTTTCATTCGCAAGTCAGTTTGATCAGTCCGAATAGAGCATAATTGACGATATCCTGACAGTTAGCGTCAATGCCTTCGGAAACTGACGCCTTGCCGTCGTTATTTTCCATTTCTTTGATACGGTTTAATTTTGTCAGGATCAGGTCGGTATATGAACTTATGCGCATCAGTCGCCATGCTTCGTCGTAATCATGATTTTTCGCATACATGAGTTCCTTTGTTTCCGTTATATGCCTGTCGTATAGTTGAAGCGCTTTTTCGCATGTCATGTCGACATTGTCCGAAAAGCCGAGTTCCAATTGAATAAGTCCGATGACTCCATAATTAACGATACCGATAAATTCCGGTTTTATACCTTCATTTATTTTACTTTCCTTTTTAATTTCGAGACTTCGTATACGTTTGGCCTTGATCAGTATCTGGTCGGTTATCGATTCGGGACGCATGATGCGCCATGAAGGGCCGTAATCTTTCAATTTTTTTTCATAGATCTCCCTGCATAGCCTGATAACTGTTTCGAACTGTTCTTTTGTATCTGCCATGATTCTTGCTTTTATATTTGTGCAAAGTTAGCGCTAAGTTGAGAGCAATACAAAATAAGTCTTGCTTATTTTTATTGCCGAAACGCTGTATTCAAACCATGAATCGGGTATACTTGCAGACTCTTTTTCTTCACAGGAAATAATATAGTTTAATTTATACTCCTTCGAACTTGCGTCCATTAGCGGGTCGCTTACATTGATGACTTTTACATTAATAACATATTCGTGGCCTTCTTCATATTCAAACCCTTCTATTGGACAATAAAATAGCGACCATTCTTGATCATCTTCAAACTTTACAATGTAGCGAGAAAGGTTAATTGCATTTTTCGGAAAACGTACTTGTTTTGATGCAATTGTCATATTTATATCTTTTGTTTTTTCGTTATCACAACGGGTGAAAAATATTAAAAACGCAAGTGATAATATAGTAATTCTAAAAGAAAGCATAATCTTTAAATGTTTTTTGTTAAAAATAACTTTGACTGCAAAATTACATAAAAATTTGGGATCTCCAAGCGCGTAAAAAAAACCGTTAAAAAACAGAATATTTTAAAAAATACGTATATTTGCCATCTGTAAATGATGAAAGTGTTAAAAATGCATATATGACCATCCATTCTTCGACATATTTGGTCACAAATTTGTTTTTCGTGGAGCGCCGCAATGTCGCACCGGGGCGCATACCCTCATGCCGCGCCGCCGCGCCGCTCGGACGTATGCAGGACGGCGACGGCTCCGGCTCATTTGAAAAATCAGCGCGTCTTGCGTGTAAAACTATGATTATCAGCCATTCATGGCGAATATTCAAGCCCGATCATTTTTTCCATACCATACGCCGTTGCCTGTCGTTGCGCAGACGGGGGCGTTTCCTCTATACCCAGTCATGGCCGTTGCCCCAGGCCGGACGCAGCCGCTGCTCCCGGTCGGCTGCGTAGACGGCGCACCACGCGCGAGGGAAACATACTTCTTGTAAATCCGAAATCGACGAGACCGGCTTCCCAATCGAAATGTTTACTTCAATAATTGAAAAATTTACGTCAATAATCGAAATGTTTACGTCAATAATTGAAAAATTTACTTCAATAATTGAAAAAGCAAGCTGATCATCCGAATGGGCGGTCTCTGTAAACACTTGAATATGTCCCCTTTACGGGAGCAGTATAGAAAGAATGAATGTAAAATTCAAAAATAATAACAATGGCAAATACACGTCAAGACTGGTTACCGGGTAATCACGAAGCGCTCTACGATCAGGCAACGCAGACAAACGCCTATCTCACGTCGCAAAACATCTCGCGCATGGGACTGGCGGGGTTTCAGACGTGGATTTCAGGGACATTTCAAACGGCGTATACGACTTTCAAGACTGCTTTCGAAAGCTGGAAAAATCCAGCCGAACGGACGTCCTTGAAGACGGCTACGCTACAGGATGCGGAAAAAACCTTCAAACCGATCTACAGACATCTGTACGTGGGGATACTGAAGGAGAACCCGCTGGTAACAAACGCCGACCTGCTCGCCATGGGACTGCCCGAACGGGGCGACGGCGAGCGGCATCCGGCAACAGTACCCAAAACCACGCCCGCAGCTACCGTCAAGACGCCGGAGCCGGGTATCGTGGAGATACACTTTCGTGATGATTCGGTCGACAACGCCAGCCGCGCCAAGCCCTCCGGGGTGCATGGCGCCGAAATATGCTGGAGTGTGCTCGACGAGCCGCCCGTCAACTGGGCGCAGCTCTTGCACAGTTCGTTCGACACTGCATCGCCCTTCCGCCTCTCCTTCGAAGGCGATCAGCGCGGACATTGACTCTACTTCGCCCTGCGGTGGGAAAACACCCGCGGCGAAAAAGGCCCCTGGAGTGAAATACAGGACGCCATAATCCCGTAAACCCGGAGGAAGTCCCGGAGACAACCCCGGAGGCAACCCCGGAAACAGTCCTATAGGCAGTACCGGAAACAGTCCCGGAGGCAGGCAGCCCCGGCCCGACCGGTCGCCTGCCCGGAAAATCCTGACATGGAAGGGGAGAGCGTTTTTTATCACACACGCGTTCCCCCTTCTTTCCAACAAACAGCCGTTGTCCGGAGGGACAAGGTTTTTCAGTAACCGTCAATTCCGAGCGGAGCAGAGCGAAGTCGAGAGGAATCCCTCGCTTCAAAGGCGAGAGCCTTGCCGAAAACCTGTAGAGTGAGATTCCTCCACTCGCACGCTCGTTCCTCGCAAGTTTGGACGGAAAATGACGGTATGAGTAGAGACGCCACTTGCGTGTATGAGCAAAACCGCAGTAGCATGGCGACCTGACGGTATGAGTTCAGACGCCTCTTGCGTATATGGGCAAAACCGCAGTAGGGCATGGCGACTTGACGGTATGAGTAGAGACGCCGCTTGCGTATATTGGCAAAACAGCAGTAGCATGGCGACCCGACGCGCACGACGAACGGATAACTGTCGGAACTTCTGCACGTCATTACTTCCGGTTTCATTTTTACTCTCTCCCGTTCGCAATGACGGAAAAGGAAAATCAACCGCAGCATATAACATGATTGAAAATCAACAACAGCATATAAAGTGATGAATAATATATTAACGTAAAGAAAAAAAAGTATAACAATGAATGTATCTAAAAACATCTATCAGGCGGCGCGCCGGACCGCGAACTTTTTCAAAAACCGGACGGAAGCGGACGGGCAGGCGCGACGGGCGTGCCCGTCCGTTAACTTTTTCAAAAACCGGACGGGGGACACGGAGCTTGTTCCGTCCGCCGGATTGCTTCGTCGCGCTGACGTGTGTGAAGCGGGCGGACGGACGCGCCGGACCGCGAACTTTCTTAAAACTCTCGCACTGTTGTGCGCCTTACTCGCCGCCGCACTGCCCGACGCTCTTCGCGCGCAGGGCATCGACGACCTGGGCGTCGTCTGGAGCAAAACCTACGGGACGGGAACGATCAGGAACATCAAGCCCAACACCGATGGAACATACACCGCCTGCGGCTATCCGTGGGTAGACGGCGTTGACCCCAAATTAGACCGGCTGAAGGGGTTGGTCGTGGAGTTCGACGAATCGGGATCAATGCTGTGGAGCGCTACGGTGCAGATTCCACAATCGTATATCGACAATCATCCCGACGGCGGCATTGACGCCGCTGCTTACGCATGGTTTGAAGTAGCTTTCAAAACCGACGACGGCGGGCATCTCGCTTTCGGACGATTCGCAAACAGGGGAGCGCCCAACAGCGAAAAGCAGCCCAACTGGAATAGTAGCTCCGCCGGCAGTCAGTATCTGACGGAGGGATTTTGGATTGTGAAGTTTGACGCGGCGGGCGCTGTGATAAGAAACGAATTAGTGAGAGGCTTGTGGGCTATCGACGGATGGCGCACGTCGGACGACAACTTTGTCGTCGGAGGTTTTGACGTAAGCTACAGGGGAATAAACGGCACCAGCGCCGACAGTATCACCCTGCTGCGCAAATACGACCAAAACGGCGACACGATCAAGACTAATAAGGCAAATTACCGGGAAATCACGTCTATCTATAAATATCCCACGACCGACGGGTTTATCGCCGTGACTCCAGACCGGTTTTTACGCATTGATCAAAACCTGAATATCACCGCGAAGTCTTTTTCCTCTTTAAATTTCCCCCTTGTAAAAGTTCCCAGCTCCGGTATGATTACTCCGACAAAGGAGAACGGAGGCGCTTTTATTCCCGTCTCGTTACATGTACTCTCTAATGATACGCAGGGGAATTATCAAAGAGGTTACGGCTTCTACAAGGTCGACGCCTCCGACCAGTTGAAATACTATAGGACCTGGGTTCCTCACGATACGATCGTCTCGGCGCCCCTGCTACTGCCGGGCAACAGCGACCCTGCGAAATACATCGGGACTGCCACGCTCTACAACTCTTCCGGCATCGCGACCGCAATCAGGATGTACGAACTGACCGACACCGTAGCCACTTCGTCTTTCGGCTTCGTCCTGGGCGACCCCTATCCGAGCGGCACGAC
>JAIROL010000033.1 GCA_031257565.1 Tannerella sp.
ACTGTCTGAACCACGATTTTATTGAGATTTTCACGATTGTCAGGTTTTTTCCCATTTTTGCTTGCGTCAGCCCAATCTAAAATCGTAAATCTAAAATTAATTCTTTGCTCTCGTAATCAGGACGACGAAGAACAGCGGAGCGCCAATCAGGGAAGTAATGATACCGAGCGGTATTTCGACCGGCATGATTGAGCGGGCGAGGTCATCGACGCCGAGCATAAACGCTGCGCCGGTGATGAATGCGGCGGGCAGGAGAGTTCTGTTGTTGGAGCCTGCGATGAAACGTGTGAAATGCGGGACTATCAGTCCTGTCCATCCGATCAGACCCGTCACCGAGACTACCGAGGCCGTCATCAGCGAGGCGCAGACGATGAGCGTTATTCTGATTTTGCGGGTGTTCAGTCCCATCGTAAGAGCCTCCTCCTCTCCGAACGAGAGCACGTTTAATTTCCACGAACAGAGAAACGCCGGTATCAGACCTGCAACAACGATCGGAGCAATGAATTTGATTTCGTTCATGCCGATATTGGAAAAACTGCCCATCAGCCAGAAAGTAATATCGGGAAGTTTCGTTTCGGCGTCGGCGATATACTTCATCAGCGAGATGAGCGCGCCGAACAGGGCGGAGACAATCATCCCCGAAAGCACAAGCACAAGGATTTTATCATGACCGTTCACTGTCCGCGAGATAGACAGGACGAGGCATACGGCAATCATGCCCATCCCGAAGGCCAAAAACTGCGTCCCCGCCACGCCTGCCGACAAGACTATCGCCAAAGCCGCCCCGAACCCCGCTCCCGAACTCACGCCGAGTATGTCGGGACTGACTATCGGATTGCGAAACAGTCCCTGATAGACGGCGCCCGAGACCGATAAGGCTCCGCCGGTCAGTATCGCGCCGATGATGCGGGGAATACGGACTTCGCGTATCAGCACGGGAATATTCTCGTCGCCATAGTCGCCGCAGAACAGGTAGCGTAAAATCTCGCCGCCGCTTATCGGATATCTGCCCACTCCGAGCGAAAAAACCGCCGTCGCCGATAATACGGTCAGCAGCAGCGCAAGCAGTCCCACGCCGGAGTATAATCGTTTCGAGATGAACATTCAATTATTTTCGTTTGACAGATGTTTGTAATTCTGGACATTTATACCGTATCTTTTTATTCGCAGTCCCATGACGCGCTCGGTGATGCCGAGTTGCATGCCCGATTTGAAGATGTTGCCGCGGTTGGCTATCAGCGAATCTATCAGCATCTGTTTTTCGACTTTGCCAAGAACTAATGCCAGCGACCCCTTATCGACGGTGCCGGACGAAACGCCTGTCTGCAAACTTGGCGGAAGATTGTAGGAATGAATCACATTGTCGGTAGTCATAATCATTGCCCGTTCGAGGACATTTTCGAGTTCCCTGATATTGCCGGGCCATGAATACATCATCAGCATGTCGAGCGCGCCGCCGGTGATGCGTTTGACGGTCATGTTGTTTTGCTTGTTTATCTTGTTGATAAAATGGTCGGTGAGGATAGTGATGTCGGCTTTACGCTCGCGCAGGGCGGGGACGTATATCGGAAAGACGTTGATGCGATAGTAAAAATCCTCCCTGAACGTATTGTTTTTAATCATTTCTTCGAGGTTACGGTTTGTAGCGGTGATGATTCTCACGTCGATATCAATGGTTTTGCCGCCGCCGACGCGTTCGATTTGTTTCTGCTGTATCACCCGGAGCAGTTTGACCTGAATGGATAGCGGGACGTCGCCTATTTCGTCAAGAAAGATTGTACCGCCGTCAGCCATCTCGAAGCGTCCGATATGAACGTTGTTTGCGCCTGTGAACGAACCCTTTTCGTGTCCGAACAGTTCGCTTTCGATGAGCGTTTCGGGCAAAGCCGAACAGTTGACACGGACAAACGGTTTTCCCGCTCTGGCGCTGGCATTGTGAATCGCTTCGGCGATAAGTTCCTTGCCGACGCCGCTTTCGCCGCGAATCATCACAGTTGTGCCGGTCGGCGAGACGCGCTCGATCAACTGGTACAAATCGTGCATCAGCGACGAGTTGCCGATGATATTGTCTGGTTTGAACGGTTTGTCCGATTTGAGGCGCATGTTTTCTTTCCGCAGTTCTTCGAGTTCTTCGATATGTTTCCTGTGAATAGACACGTTTTTTCCAATCAGCGTACCGACAATGGTGAGGAACTGTATTTCGTATGCAAAATCCACATCATTGCGATGTTCCTTATGTATGCTCAAGGTTCCGACGGGTTCGTTTTTGATGACTACAGGTATGCACAGGAACGCCATCACTACGCCTTCCGTCTCGGGTTTCGGGACGCCGGTCTTGTTCAGAAACCGTTCTTCTTTTGAAATGTCGCTGATGACGACAGGCTTTTGCGTTTCGACAACTTCGCCGATAATGCCTTCGCCCATCCTGTACGTACCCTTGTTTCTTTCCTCGTTTGTCAGACCGTACGAGGCTGTAATCATTATCTTCTTCTGGTTATAATCGACTATGGTCATCATGCTGTACTTCGCGTCAAAATACCGGCATACTTCTTCAAGTAACAGTTCCATATTATTATACAGGTCGGCGCTCTGGCTTATCATATTACTGATGTTTATCAGAAAATTCATATCCGATTCCAGATAACAGTTTCTTCCTCTTTTTTCACATAACATAGGCGCTAAGTTCAATAAATTTAAAATGCAAAGGTAAATAAATCTAAAGTTTCTTCGGCTGCCAGACTTTGTTTTTTGCTTTGGGCGACGTCTTTGATTCGCCGGAGTATTGCATCGACGTCTCCGTCGCCTGCTTCGATACCGTTGCGGTGCAGCAGGTCGATTAACGCCATTTTGCCGGAATGTTTGCCGAACCGTATTTCGTGACTTTCCCTGCCGATAACCGTTCCGTCGAACGGCTGGAAGGCAGTAATGTCGGCTATTGTTCCGCGAGCATGTATTCCCGATTCATGGCAGCACGACCATCTGCCGCAAACAGGCTTCATCCCGTGCAGCGGACGTCCCGAAATATCGGCGACATAATTGCAGACGGCGTACAGATTGCCGATTGAATATTTATCGACTCCATACGCTTGCCGCAAAATCATCAGGACTTCTTCGAGCGCGGCGTTTCCGGCACGTTCGCCAAGTCCGTTAACCGTAACGCTCAATGCGTTTGCTCCCGAATGCCATGCGGTAACGGCGTTTGCCGTCGCCATGCCGAAGTCGTTGTGCGCATGGAAGTCAATTTGCAGGTCCGGATACTGTTTCCGGATATTTCCGATGATATCCATCGTCTGCATGGGCGTCAAAATCCCTACGGTGTCGGCAATCCTGATTCGAAAGACCTTGTTACGGACAGTCATATCGACAAATTTCCGCAAGACGTCAGCGTCTGCGCGTCCTGCGTCCTGCGCCCCGACGCTGATGTACGGAAAATATCGCCGCGCCGTCTCGACCGTTTGCGAAAACGTGTCGGCGAGCCATTCCCGGCTTTTACCCAAAGCCGACAACTGTATGTCCGACACAGGAAAAGCAATGTGTACGCCTTCCGCTCCGAGGTCAGCCGCCAACTCGACGTCGCGTTTCACTGCGCGACACCATACGGATATACGGGCGTTCAGCCGCATCTCCGAAATTCGACGGATGAGCCTGCATTCCTCCTCGCCCATTGCTGGAATGCCGGCTTCCAACTCATCGACGCCAATCTCGTCGAGCATACGCGCAAGATTAATCTTTTCGTCCGCCGTGAAAGATACTCCCGGAGCCTGCTCGCCGTCTCGAAGCGTAGAATCGATTATATGGATTTTTGATTTCTGATTGACGGTTTCAGATTTGTCTTCGGGCGTAAGCAACAATCCGAAATGACCGCACAGTCGCAAAATCTTTTCGGCGTCGGCGTCGGCGGGTTTGCCGTGATGATATTTTTCATCCGGAGCGCAGATTCCGAATATCAAGTCCAGGCGTCTGACGTCTCGACTTATTTCATGCGGGACGTCGACAAGTTTCTCCACCGCGTTCATCAAAGAGACAAAATTGTGATTCTCCGGTTCTACTCCGTGCAGATGACATAACGCGACTAAATACCGCTCAAGCGCAATCGAAGCAACATTAAAAACAAGTTCGCTCGACCGTCCCGTTTCGGAAAACCGCAATGCCCGACGATGATACGCCTTAGCATCACGATAACTTTCTTCAAATGCCAACTCATAACTCATCGCTCATAATGTATAATCTGCGACCTCTTTGTCTTCTTCAAGCGCATCGAGGATTTCATCGAGTTTTTCTTTCGTCACGCCACCGTACCAGTAGTTATTGGGCTGAATGATAACTATCGGTCCCTGACTGCATAAGCTTAAACAGGCAGTAGTCGTAACCACGGCGTCGATACCGCGATCGGCACACTCTTCGGTAATATATTGCAGGAACGACATCGCGCCCTGCTTGTTGCAGTAACCTTGCACATCTCCTGACGCCCTGTAGGAATTGCATACTAAAATTGTGTAATCGGGCTTCCTCATTTCTTTTTAACCATTATTATATATAACTTTATTAACCTGAATCTTTGTTTTCCAATAATTATGCCAAAACATTCAAAACCGCTATAACGAAATTGTATAACGGGATTATTCGTCTGCAAATAAATTCTTTATCATGTAACATATTTTATTGTCCCGTATAGATCGGACAACGATTTCCTACAAAAATGTAGGATTTTTTCGGAAAATATTACAAAAATGTAGGGCATGAAACTTTCCGCATAATCTTCGATGTGTTCTTTATTCGCTAAATCCAACTTGTATTTTAACTTATTTTATTAAAACAGAACCGATTTATCGCAATGTTGATTAAAAAACAATAAATATTATTTAATTTTTATACTTCCGCAGGTATTCCCGGAAAAAAGACTACTTTTGTTGATAAATAGACAGCTATTTAGTCTCATTAAATAAAAATTATGGCAATCAGAAGAAGTCTTTTTTTGCTTCTGTGTTTTTTCTTTTTTTATACAGGTATAGCGCAAAAAGTTGAGTTAAGAGGGAGAGTGACGGAGCGTTTGTCGGGAGAGCCGCTGGCGTCGGCATTAATCAGGGTAAAGGATACTTCTCTTAGTACGTTATCGGATGCGAATGGAAATTATGTACTTTTGTTTGACAGGAAGGGCGTATATACAATCATCGTGTCGTACGTAGGATTTTGGGAGGAAAACCGGAAAATTGACCTGAGACAGAACCAAACCATTGATTTTTTGTTGGAAAACAGTATACGACTGGAAGAGGTTGTCGTAACGGCTACCGCTCCGGATGAACGGGTGAAGAGTCTGACCATGGGCGTGGAGAAACTGACAGCCGTAGAGATTAAACAAATGCCGGCATTAATGGGAGAAGTTGACGTGCTGAAGGCCATACAGCTCCTGCCAGGGGTACAGACTGCTTCGGAAGGCGGATCCGGTTATAGCGTGCGAGGCGGTTCGCCGGATCAGAATCTGGTTTTGATCGATAATACAACGGTTTACAATGCATCTCATTTATTGGGCTTCTTTTCGGTTTTTAATAATGACGTACTGAGCGGACTTGATTTGTATAAAGGGGATATGCCATTGAGATATGGCGGAAGATTGTCATCGTTGTTGGATGTGAGAACAAAAGATAGTCATCCGGAAAAAATCGGCGGAGTTGGAGGGATAGGCTTGATTTCCAGTCGTCTGACATTGGAGGGACCGATTGGCGATAAAACATCATGGCTTATAGGCGGGCGGCGCAGCTATGCGGATTTATTCCTGAAACTGTCTGCAAATGATGCTTTGCGCAGGTCGTCCGTCTATTTTTACGACCTGAATGGTAAACTTACGCATCGTTTTTCGAAAAAAGATATTGTTGATTTCAGCGGATACTACGGAAAAGACCATTTCGGCGCGGATCCCGGCTTGTTTCACTACGGCAATGGAGCTGTTTCTTTATCATGGAGGCACGTTTTTTCCGAAATTCTGTCATCGAAGACGAGCTTGAATGTGACGAATTATGACTACGGATTAGAATCGAAACTTGAAAACTCCCAGGCCACCTGGGCGTCAAGTATCAACGATTATATATTTCGTATGGATATAACGCATGCTATCAATGATTTGTGGAATATGACCTATGGATTGACGAGTACGTTTCATAATTTTAAACCCGGCGCTGCAACCATGCTTAATACGGCCGATTATAAAGTGGAAGGCGCAAATGCGCTGGAGCATGGCGTCTATGTTTCGAATGAACAGAAGTTTTCGGAAAAATTCAGCGTTAAATACGGAATACGTCTTTCCATCTTTCAAAATATGGGGAAAGCGACTGTGTTTCATTATAACGAGGATCATCGGGCAACCGATTCCACATCGTACGGTTCCGGGGAAATCTATAATACATATACCGTTTGGGAACCTCGCCTCGGTTTCGTTTACAAACTGGGGGAAACATCTTCCATCAAAGGTAATTATGTACATAATGTACAGTTTATGCAACTTGCAAACAATTCTGCGTCCGGTTCTCCGTTAGACGTCTGGTTTCCGGTAAGCCCCAATATAAAGCCTCAGAATCTTGATATGTTTTCGTTGGGTTATTTCCGGAACCTGAGTGATAATATGTATGAAACGTCGGTCGAACTGTATTATAAGAAACAAAAGAATGTGATCGATTTTGCCGAGCATGCCAATCTGATGCTGAATAAATACCTGGAAGGAGAGGTTCGTATCGGAAAAGGGCAGGCGTATGGGGCGGAATTTATGTTGAGGAAAAACAAAGGCGATCTGACCGGATTTATAAACTATACGTTGTCGCGTTCCGAACGAACCATCCCGGAAGTAAATAAAGGTAAAACATATCTTTCGCCTTATGACAAAACGCATAGTCTCAATGTGATGGCAAACTATCAGTTTTCGAAAAAAATCTCGATGTCGGCAATCTGGATTTACGCGACCGGAAATCCGACCACTTATCCTTCGGGACGTTTCGAAATCAACGGAGAATATTTTCCGATTTATTCCGGACGTAACGAATATCGCCGACCGGCTTATCATCGTTTAGACTTATCGTTTACGTATACGCCTAAGCCGGCGACCCAAAAACGCTGGAAAGGAGAATGGAATGTCTCGCTTTATAACGCTTACGGAAAGAAAAATCCGTGGATGATAACGTATAACCAGAATGAGGATTCCGGTCTTCCTTACGCTGAGATGCTTTATTTGTTCGGAATAGTACCGTCCATTACCTATAACTTTAAATTTTGATTTGTATGATACGCAAAATAATAAATATTATTCCGGCGATTTTGTTTGCGGCGTCTCTGTTTTTCTCATGTACCGCACCGATCGATATTAAAACAAAAAACAGCGAGTTTGCGATTGTTATATACGGATACCTTACGGATGAATATAAGTTCCAGTATGTAAGGGTTACGAGTTCTTCTCCTTATTTTGACGAAAAAACAGATTATCATATTTCCAATGCGGAAGTATGGGTAAGATCATCAAATGGAGAAGAATATCTGTTTGTCAGTGAAAAAAACGGATATTATATCAGCCATATAAAATTTGCAGGCATTCCTGGCGTAACGTATAATCTTTCGGTTGAAGTCGATTTTGACGGCGACGGCGAAACAGAAATCTACGAGGCGAAGACAACCCTGTTACCCATTGTACCGGTAGACTCCATCAATATTACGCTTATTGATATTATGGGATATCGTCATTTTTCGCTTAACTTCTATATGCAGGAACCAGCCGAAACGGAGAACTGCTATCTGTTTAAATTTTTTATTAATGACAGCATATCTAACGATAAAATAAGCGAATTGCTCGTTTCCGATGACAGAATGTACAATGGCGAGTATATACCCGGTGCAAATATCACTTATTTTGAGGATGCGACGGATGAAGATGTAATTGAAAAAAACAAGGACAACGACGATATTTATATGGCTGTCCCGGGCGACCGTATCCGCTTGCAAGTTCTGAATATTGAAAAAGGTTATTATAATTTTATTAATGAATGTATATCGGAAAAATACGGTGAAAATCCATTTTTCGGAGGACCTCCCTCCAATATCGCCACCAATATGTCGAATGGAGCGATTGGTTATTTTGCCAGTTATTGCGTGCAGGAGAAAACTACGGTTGTCCCGTAGGGATGGAAGGCTTGGCGCGGGTCTCTCTGGCACGGAAAGATTATGTACAGTCATTGAATTACGCCGCCGAAGCGCTGAAATATGCCGAGATGCACAGCGACCCGACCGTAACGGCTAAAATACTGTCGACGTTTTCGGACATTCACCTTGCGCAGGGAAATTATGCGGAGTTGATAAAAAAGGGGTGTGAGATGAAGCTTATTTGAGAGAATATTCTCGAAATGATTAGGGTCTTTTCAGATTATTTGAATATCTTTGCAACTTAAAATTATATATCACAAACGATTAAACGACAATATATATGTACGGAAAATTTCAAAAATTTCTTCAAAATGAGCTTTCTGATATAGAATCAGCCGGATTATATAAAAAAGAACGCATTATAAAAACCCCGCAAAAAGCGGATATTCGCGTGAATGACGGCGAAGAAGTATTTAATTTCTGTGCGAACAACTATCTTGGCTTGTCCAACCACCCTCGTTTGATCGAAGCTGCTAAAAAAGCGATGGATTCGCGTGGTTTCGGTATGTCGTCCGTGCGCTTTATTTGTGGCGCTCAGGATTTGCATAAACAGCTCGAAGCTGCAATATCCGGATATTTCAAAACAGAAGACACGATTCTTTACAGCTCTTGTTTTGACGCCAACGGAGGATTATTCGAACCTTTGTTAAGCGAAGAAGACGCGATCCTGTCAGATGCGCTCAATCACGCGTCAATAATTGACGGCGTGCGCTTATGCAAGGCAAAACGCTATCGTTATGCGAATGCAGATATGAACGAACTGGAAAAATGCCTGCAGGACGCACAATCCCAACGTTATCGCATCATTGCTACCGATGGCGTTTTTTCGATGGACGGAAACGTAGCTCCCATAGATAAAATTTGCGCTCTGGCTGAAAAATATGACGCGCTTGTGATGGTCGACGAGTCGCATTCTGCCGGAGTTGTCGGCCCGACAGGACGCGGAGTTGCGGAACTGTACAATGCCTACGGCAAGATAGATCTTTTTACGGGCACGCTCGGTAAGTCATTCGGCGGAGCGATGGGAGGGTTTACAACCGGACATAAAGAGGCGATAGACTTGTTACGCCAGCGTTCACGTCCGTACCTTTTCTCTAATTCTGTCGCTCCGGCTATTGCAGGAGCAAGTATCGAGGTGTTCAAAATGCTTGATGAAAGCAATGAACTACATACAAAGCTAATGAATAATGTAACCTGTTTCCGTGATAAAATGACAAATGCCGGATTTGATATCAAACCGACACAATCGGCCATCTGCGCCGTAATGTTGTACGATGCAAAACTATCGCAAACATTTGCGCAGCGTATGCAGGAAAAAGGTATCTACGTTACCGGTTTTTATTATCCTGTCGTACCCAAAGACCAGGCCCGTATCCGTGTGCAACTATCGGCCGGACACGAAAAAATACACCTCGACAAAGCTATTGAAGCATTTATCAGCGTAGGAAAAGAGCTAAATGTTATAAAATAGTTTGCGTAAATATACAGATGAAACGAAACAGTAACTTTCACAGCCACTGTACATTTTGCGACGGACGAAGCTATCCTGAAGATTTTGTCAGCTTTGCTATGGCAAACAAGTTTCGGGCCTATGGTTTTTCGTCGCATTCGCCTCTTCCGTTTGAAACATGCTGGAATATGTCTAAAGAAAACATGCCCGAATACATAACGGAAATCAACAGGCTTAAAAATAAATATGCAGGCGAGACCGAGATATACATCGGACTTGAAATCGATTTTCTGGATAAAACGTACAACGCTTCCTTTCCCTATTTTCAATCCTTGCCACTCGACTACCGCATAAGCTCCATTCATTTTCTGCCATGGACTTCTCCTTTACTTGAAGAAAACATGATATGTATAGACGGACCCTACAATGACTTCGAAAAAGGCGTTAACAATCATTTTGACGGAAGTATCCGTCGCATAACGGAGTTTTTTTTCGAATCATCTATGCAAATGGTTGAAATCGGCGGATTTGATATAGTAGGGCATATCGACAAAATATATATGAACGGAAGCAGGCATCCGGATTTTGACATACATGCCGACTGGTATCAAAAACCTTTTCTTAAATTACTCGATTTAGTAGCGGAAAAAGGTTATATTGTCGAAATAAATTGCAAAAATAAAACAAGAAAAGGACAAACTTTTCCGCATATCAAATCATATAAGGAGCTAAAAAAACGAAATATTCCTGTTATGGTTAATTCCGATTGTCATTATCCCGATCTGGTAAATGACGGACGGGAAGCGACAATCGCTTTACTCAAAGAATCCGGATATGCTTTCACTTACGAACTTGTTGACGGTAAATGGCAGGATGTAGATATATAATAATTGCGATAAAGTAAACCTATTACAACCGTACAAAAACAATAAAATGCTATCATTCAAACCAATAACTATTGAAGATAAAGGAATAATTACCGCCTGTACATATCCTAATAATCTCCTTAACTGCGACTATGCTTTTGCCAATATGTGCAGCTGGAGTTTCCTGTACAATAGCGAATATGCAATCGCAGATAATTATCTGTTTATCCGCTTTGACGTCGAAGAAAAAGGACACAGCAGGCATAATGCATATATGTTTCCTGTCGGCAACGGGGACTTAAAACATGCAATCGATATTATTGAGCAAGATGCTGAAGCGTTAGGTCGTCCGCTATTAATTCTGGGAGTCACGCCGGAAGCAAAGAAAAAACTTGACGCATTATTCCCCAACAGTTTCACCTATATAAAAGAGCGCGATTTTTACGACTATATATATCTTCGCGAAGATTTATCAACGCTTAAAGGCAAAAAATTTCAGCCGAAACGAAATCATATTAATAAGTTTAAAAAGCAGTATAATTACGCGTATTTACCCATTACGCCGGAAATTATTCCGGAATGTATGAAACTTGAACAAGTCTGGTATCAGGCAAACAAGGTTGAAGGTAATAGTGAAGATTTGTTTCATGAAAGACATTCTATGATTTTTGCAATGGAACATTTCAATGAACTGGGACTTACAGGGGGAGCCATTGTTACAAATAATAAAATTGTAGCATTTACATATGGTTCGCCGATTAACTGCAAAACATTCGGCATACATGTGGAGAAAGCCGATATCAGCTATGAAGGGATATTTAGCGTTATTAATCAGGAATTCGCAGCACACATTCCGCAAGAGTACATCTATCTGAACAGAGAAGAAGATTTGGGCATACCCGGATTACGAAAATCCAAACTATCTTACCAACCGGTCCTGTTGCTCGAAAAAAATGCAACAGTCAAAAGGAGATAAAAACAATAAATTATGCCTTATCCGGAAAATTCAAACGACAAGCTTTCATCTCATCCCTTGCCGGAAGATAAAGGGATGGCGGCCAAACTATGGCAAGACGTATTTCATGATACAGACGTATTTGTAAACCTTTTTTTCAGCCGTGTATACAAGCCGGAAAACACGCTTGTCATAAAGCATAGCGGCAAAATTATGGCTGCCATGCAAATGGTTCCGTATGATATAAAGATAAAGAACAAAATCATACCATCCGCATATATATGCGGCGTATGTACGCATCCCTCGGAGCGCGGTAAAGGATTAATGAACAAGTTAATGCATGAAGCCATGAGTGAAATGCAAAAGAGAAGTTTCAGCCTCGCGACATTGATACCGGCAGAACCCTGGCTATTCGATTTTTACAAAAAATTCGGATATACGCAACCTATCAACTACAGTATCGAAGAATATACTTGTCAACGACAATCAGACGCCGTCATGAAGACAAACTGCCCCTATACATTTGCGGAATGCGCCAACGAACATTTTCCTTATTTCGATAGCAAACAACGGGAACGAAAATGTGCCGTATTACATCATGCGTATGATTTTGAAACGATTATCCGCGATCTGAAGTGCGACGGCGGCAATGCGTATGTAGCCCTTGATAACAAGATTCCTGCAGGCATGGTTTTTGCAAAAAAAATATCCGATCAATCCGCTCTTATAAAAGAAATACTATACAATGACAGACAAGTCAAAATTTCCCTTTATGAACATGTATGTGAGATATACAATGTCCGACATATAAAAACCCGTATTCCCGTGCATCCGAAAGAAAAAACACGCCCTTACGGTTTGGCATGCATTCTCGATAAACGCATCGCAGACATACCCGATATATATATGTCCCTGATGCTTGATTAACCTCAAACTCCGCTTCATTTTAGGTAGTCTATCCTCAGATCATACACCAGAATAGTCCGCGTAAACATGTAAAATGCTTATTTTTGTACTCATAAGTGGTGATGTTTTTTTAAATTTGTAATTTCATTTTTAACTATCACAAAATCAGCAATTTATATTGAATTATCACCACTTTTACCTGTTTTTTTCGCCTGATTTATAAGGTTTTAAAAGATGGGAAACTTAAATATTCATTATATTCTCCATTTCATCTATTTTATTACAATCATTCTTTACATGTCAAGCATTTTTATTATTTTATATTTTCCTACCAATTTTAGGCGGTATTGCGTATAACGTTCCGGCCGTATGCGACGTTTGGGCGGCGTTATAAAGAAACCCGAATAAGGGCTTGCGTAGCAAGACCAGGGCTGGCAAAATGTGGGTGGAGCGGAGCGTGGGAGGCGTAGCCGACCTAGCGTAGCGGAACCCCGAGGGCGCTACTGCGCCCGAAGCATATACAGACCTGTTATGCGACGTAGGAGCGTACCCCACTATTTTCATTAAATATATCTTCTAGTCTGCCTTTTATATTCTATATATTTTTCTCCGAATTTATTTTCTAAAAATTTTTCTTCTCGCAATATTTGTAAATGTATTCCTGTAACCGTACATATTGCAATTATAATAAACACTATATTCGGATATATTAACATTATTCCCATAAAATACATGTCCATAAATAAAAATATTGGGTTTCTTGAATATTTAAACATTCCTGTCGTTATTAGTTCATTTGTGTTCTTTTCATCAATTCCAATCCTCCATGCTTTCCCAAATGATATTAATGCCAATAAAAATATTATTAAGCCAACAAAACATAACGCTATTCCAATATATTTTAACCACACAATATTTATAAAATACCTTGATATTATCGGTGGTAAATTTACATGTAGCGTTATAAGAATTACAAAAATAGTCCAAAAAAGTAATGCCGGAAATAAAATATTTTCCAATATTAATTCAGGTAATTTTTTTGTGCTTGTTCCAATTACCCATACCTTGACTCCGTTTTTATATAAAATAATTGTCCTTCCAATAAAAAGCATATAAAAAATTATTATGCTTATAATTACAAAAACATCAATTATGTTCATATAAAACACCTCAAAATTTTTCTTAAATTATTTTCGTACATTTATTTGTATTTGTCAATATGTTTTCATTCAAATAATCAAAATAATTTTAGCTCCTATGTCGCATAACGTTCCGGCTGTATATGACGTTTTTGCAAGCCCGATAAAGGAAACCGTAGGTTTCCAGGGCTTGCAAAAATGTGGGTGGAGTTGAGCGTGGAAGGCGTAGCCGACCTAGCGAAACGGAACCCCGAGCCGCCTACTGGCGGCGAAGCATATACAGACCTGTTATGTGCAGTTTGGGCTTTTATTCAGTATTGTTTATTATATTCAATATTCTTTCCAGATCATATTCGGTTTCTAGAAAATCTCCATTTATTATTTGAAATAATTTATCTCTATATATAAATGTTTTATATTCAATTTCTGTTCTTTGCAGATTTTCTTCTGAATATAAAAAATCATAAAAGCCATTGTATCCAACCATTTTTTCATCTGTTTCAGGTAAACGATAACGATGGTTTTCTATAATTATAAAATAATAATTTTCATTTATAAAAAATAGATAATAATGAACTTGCATTATCTCACCATACAAAGTTAATTCTATCTTTCGCGTTATTCTGTTAAAAAAGTATCTTTCAATATGACCTCCTTCAGTTGAGTATCCCATTCTGTCTTCTGTTTCGTTTGTATATCCGGATATATTATAATTTAGTATTGTACTTATATCCTTTAATAAATTCTCGTTTGATTTATTAAATAAATAATCCCATAATACCTTATTTATTTTTCCATCCTGTTCAAATCCTAAAAAGCATTGAATGTTTTTTATTACACTTTCTGTTAAAGGTCCATAATAACCATCTGTTTCCCCAATTCCATTAAACCCATAGCCTACTAAATGATGCTGCAATTTTATAATATCTTCGCCATACATCCTATTGTTTCTTACTTCAATTATTCTTGAAAACTCTTGGCTAAATAGGCTATTAATTGTAAAAATATGAAAATATAAAAGCAAAAATATTTGTTTATTCATTTTATAACCTCCTATTCAAATAATACATGACGATTTTTTATTTTGTCAATATGTTTTCTTTTAGTTTAAAGAAAATTTAGCCCAAATTGCACATAACGTTCCGGCTGTATGCGACGGTTTGGCGGCCCGGATAAGGAAATGCGCAGCATTTCCAGGGCCGACAAACTGTGCCGGAGCAACGGCGTGGGAATGGAGCGCAGCGGAATGACCTAGCCGTTGCGGAGGCCGAGGGGCCGTTAGGC
>JAIROL010000049.1 GCA_031257565.1 Tannerella sp.
CAAACATTGGCTTCGTCGCCTGCCGTAAGTGCATAGCGTTCAATAAACTGTTCACGGCTTCCGTACCTCTCTTTTTGGATTGTCCAACCGCTGTATTTGCTTTCGCCCAAATAGTAACCCGCACCCATCGAATACTTTTCGCGATGCTCGTATTTTCCGTTTTCTATCGCCAAATAAGCCGTTTCTTCAAAGTTGGCTGCAACTTTGCGCATCTCTGAAAACAAGTCCCTTGTGTGTGTGGAAAAGCCCAAAATAACCGTCCGTTGAGTACGGTATCCGTAATAATCGGTCATCGGCTCGCTCTTGTCTTCGTGCAGTTCGGCAACGATTACGGCCTTTGCATCTTCGGGGATAATCGCCTCAAGCCGTTGCCGTCCGACGGCTTTTAACTGTTCGTCACATTCCTGCTGTTGCTGTTTTGCTTCCTGTTCCGCCTGTTTGTTCTGTTCCGCTTCACTGCGCAATACGGCTACCTCGAAAGCGTCCATGAATTGCGGGTTTTCACCGTCGAAATAATACCCGATGCCGAATTTCTGCGACAGCGGACGGATTAAATCGCACTGCCCGAATTTCTTTGTTCGCAGGTTTATCAACCCGTAGGACAATCCCCATTGTGTCCGTACAATGTCATATACCACATAGTTGTCGTTGTCGTATCCGTTCATTCGGATAATCTGATTTTTTTCTACTGCTTTTTTGTCGGTGTCGTATTTTACGTTTGCACCCAATAAAAATACATTTGCCATATCTGTAAGGATTAAATAATTAATAATGAGATTACTGCTATAAGTATAAAAATAAAAACAAGGGTAAAAACAAGGGATATGAGCAGGCCGAACAGCCGCAATACAAGCCTCAAAACCCTGTAACCGAGATATATCCCGACTGCTGTGGAGACGGACGCGCCAAACGCCTGTATCAGCACGATAACCACCGTTAATCCGAGCAACCAGCACCCTGATTTTATGATGATTCCAGAACCGAGGGAGTGAAATTGTTTTCTTATTTTTTCCATATTTTCCATATTCATGACTTTTTTTTAATCTCATGCGTCATCCGTCGCGTCGGTCGTTTATTGTTTTGTGCAATATCCGGTGCAGGCTTTAGGACTGTCAAGGTTTTTCAAAAAAATACTACCCGGAGCCTGCGCAGGTGTGGAGATTTTTTTGAAAACCCGAAGGGCTTGACCTTGACAGCCCGTTAAGAAGCCGTAAGCACCTTTGCACAGGAACAATAGACCGGCGGGACGGATGATGCTGTTAAAGTTTTGAGGAATGAATATGAAAAGGGAAATACGGTAAAAATACCGTTTGATTTACTGAGAAATGCGAGGCGTGATGCCGAGCCGTAAAAAGGCGGGACGGTATGCCGTTATCGCCCGGAGCGATAACCCGGCAAGTGTGCGGCATCGCTGACGTACTCTTGCCCCGAAAGCGCCGAAACTTGCCTTGCCGTTTTGGAGTGCAGCGAAAAAAAGGGAAGGCGTGTTGCAGGTGGAACTGTAAAAAAAAAGTCCGGCATAAAGCCGGACTGTGACGGTTATCTGTTTTCGTTATCGTTATCGCCTGAAGCGATAATCCGGCAAGTGTACGGCCACTGCACGAACTCTTGCCCCGTCATGCCTGCGGCTTGCCCTGTGGTGAGAGTGAAGCCTCCGCAGCTTCATGTCCGGCGAAGCACGGTGTCGGGCACAAAGCTGCGGGCAGCGAAACGGGAACGCAGGGCGTGTCGCGGGCAGTTCCGGAAAAGCCCGCTCCCGGTGAGCGGGCTACCGGTTTGGAGTTTATTGAATCGAAAATCAGTTGTAGCAGGGTGGAGCAATCCATACTATTCTATAATTTTGTGGATTGTCTTTTCTTCCGATATGTTCCCTGAATGCTTCACGGACAAAGTCACGGAAAATCCGTGCTTCAAACGAGGCTATCCGGTAACTCAAAAAGATTAAAACTTCCATATTGTAGTAAACAGCCTGTTTTTCAATCCCTTTGTCTACATACCGGTAAGTCAGTGTACAGTCGCTTTCCCATAATAAGTGATTTCGAAAAATACTCCTTAAATTCGCTTCAATTTTTTGATTGAACACGTTGAAAAATCGCGCCATTTGCCATGACTGCATCCATAAGTCGCCATTTACAAGCCGCGCTTCCACCGAAGGCGCCCGGCCTTCTTCCATGATGATTTTAATGTCGCCCGTTTCCATGATTTTACTCCTTCTTTTTAGCTGTTCTTTTAACCGTATGCTCTACGGAAAGCAGGGCAAGGTTCAATTTCACCGTTGTTTCCGTTTCTGTTGTTTTCAGGTCGCTCAAAAGCAGGTCGGAAATAATCTCTCCGCTTTTTTGCAGCATCGTTTTTTGCTGTGCTTCGTCGTGCCGGTGCAGTTCCGCGATATTGCGAGATAATTCCCTGACTTTCGCAAAGGTTTCGATGATGTCAATCGTTGTTTCCGTTGCCGTTGGCGATTTCAGAATAGTCGAAATCATGTATAACCCTTTCTCACTGAAAGCTTTCGGAAGTTTATGTTTGCCGCCCCAGCTTGAAGTCGAAAATTTCGACTTCAAGCTGTTCCATTCCTCTGTCGACAAATAAAGGACATATCCTTCCGGAAATTTGTCGGGATTGTTGCTTACGGCTTCATTGACACGCTTCGTTTCCACGCCGTAAAGCTCCGCAACGTGGCTGTCTAAAATCACCTGTTGACCTTGAACGGTTATGATTTTTTCTTTGATTCTTTCTAAATTCATAATTTTAAATATTCAATTGTTAATACTATATGTTTACAGTCAATTGTATTCCCATATCCTTTATCTTTCCGGCAAAGAGCGCCATGTCGTTGCCGACTTTCGTATCCGTAATCTTCGCGTAAATCTGTGTCGTGGCAATTCTTTTATGTCCCAGCATCCTGCTTACACTCTCTATGGATACGCCTTTGGTAAGCGTCAGAGTGGCGAAAGTATGGCGGCTCAAGTGAAACGTGAGTTTCTTTTTTATTCCGCAGAGTGTCCCGATTTTTTTCAGGTAGATGTTTACCGTGGTGTTGCATACGACCGGAAGCAGACGCCCGTCCGGCTGTTTTCCCCTGTATTTTTCCAGAATCGTTTTCGGAATGTCCAAAAGGGGTACGCCGAAACTGATGTCCGTTTTTTCCCTCCGGCTCATTATCCACAGTTTGCCGTCGAAAGAGGTGGATATATGTTCATCCGTCAGTTCCCTTACGTCAATGTACGACAATCCGGTAAAACAGCAAAAGAGAAATATGTCCCGAACCCGTTCCAGCGACTTCCGTTCAAACTTCTGTTTCATCAGCGTTTCAACCTCCTCCTGCGTCAGATAGCCCCTGTCCGGCTGTTTTATCCGAATCGTGTAATTCGCAAACGGATTTTTTACAATCCATTCCCTGTCCAGGGCGACAATGATTATGTGCTTGAAAAACTGTATGTACTTGGCCGTCGTGTTTTCCGCACAGCCGCGTGCGGTGAGCAGGAAGTGCTCAAAATCACCGATAAACTCGTGATTGATGTCTTTCAGCGGAATGTCGGACAAATGCTTCCTTTTCCTGAGAAATTCCGCCAGGTGGTCGCGTGTAATCCGGTACTTGTCATGCGTGGATTCCGAGACAGTCCTGCCGATCAGCTGTTTCTTTTCCTCATTATGTTCGTCAAAAACTTCTAGCAGCATCTCATGTTTGATATTGATGCCGAGGAACGTGTTTTTGACTTTCTCGGCGGTAACGCTGTTTTCCCTTTCCTGCAAGTCCCGGTATATCCGGTATATTGCAGACTTTGTCCCGTCAACAAGCGAATTGATATCCGCAGCCTCGACGCTTCTGCCGGTTGCCCTTCCCGCTTTCACATCCCACAAACCGGGGTCAAGGTCTTTTTTCATACCGAAGCGGCTTTCCTGTCCGCAGACGGTAATCCGGCAAAACAGAGGCACTTTGCCGTTTGCTTTCCGTTTGTCTCTTTTCAGATAAAAGAGAATTTTAAAAGTACTCTTCATAACTCATTTTTTTTAACTACAAAATTACAACATCTTTCTCACATGAGTTTTATGCAAACATGGACAATATCAGACAGTTACCGGACAATTCCGGACATCAGTCACTCCCGATTTTTCCCGTTTTGGCCGGGGTACGAATTGGGTTACGAACTTTGTCCTTTATCGCCCTTTTTGTGTCTTATCGCCCGGACTGAAACAAGCCGAAAAATCAATCATTTCACTGTCAGGTAGCTATTTGTCCCACTTTTGTCCTCCTTTGTCTGCATGGCTAAATCATAGCTTCGAGAGAGAGAGAGAGAGGAGGCAGGCCTATCGCGCGTAAGATACTCCTCCAAAAATAAATTTCCAAAAAACCTTTTATCAAAATTCCTTTTTTCAGAATTATTAATTATTGCATTATTATATAATGTAATAATTCCGTATTTTCATAATCTGTTGTATTTCTTTTTTTATAAATGGAAATATGATGGTTTTTTTTGTCTTTTTTATAGATAAAAATAAGAATTTCAATTAATGATTTTTTTATAATACAAGTATACCCTTAAATTAAAAAACAATGAAAAACAAAAAAGTCTCATGCAACTATTATTGAAAAATTGAAAAAACATTTAGCCGGTTAAATGAAATTTAAATATTAGTATAAAAATAATGCCTATGGAAGAAACATGAATTATCTTGACGTGAAGTTTATATTTGGAACAAGTTATCCAAAATAAATCATTGATTTTCTCTAAATCGGGAAATATTAATTTAATAAAATTTATGAATAAATCGTACAAAAATTATGAATAAAAACTCTAATAGATATGACATTGGAAATATAAATAACTCCAATACTTATAAGCATATTCTAAATATTGTGAGAATATATCTTTTTTTTGTGTTCTCATTTATCTTTGTGACCCAGGCTGAAGAGAGTTACCCAAGAGATGTGGAAGATAATAAGATAACAGTAGTTAAAGAATATGCATCAATGGAAAAATCCCAACAGGGTAGAAAAACCATCAGAGGTAGAGTAACAGACCTGAATGGCGAACCTGTGACCGGGGTTAACGTAATAGAGATAGGAACAAGCAATGGTACTATTACTGATGCGGATGGAAACTTCGAAATAAAAAATGTCCTGGAAAATGCTTCAATACGAGTTTCTTTTATAGGTTATGCAGAGCAAATAATAAACACTGCAAGTAAAAGAGATTTTACGATTACATTGTTAGAAGATGCCCGTTTATTGGAAGAAGTGATAGTTGTTGCTTACGGAACGCAGAAAAAGGTTTCTGTAACGGGCGCTATTTCTTCGGTAAATACGGAAGAATTACGTGTTACTTCTTCGGCAAGTATTGCAAATGCTTTAGCCGGCCGCGTAGCCGGATTAACTTCTATGCAGCGTGTTGGCGGACAGCCCGGTGTGGATGATGCCAGCATGTATCTTCGTGGTATTTCTACTACCAATGGCACAGCGCCTTTAATCTTGATTGATGGCGTACCCAGGGATAATATCCGTACTATCGACGTAAATGAAGTTGAGTCAATCTCCGTTCTTAAGGATGCATCCGCAACTTCAATATTTGGAGTTCGTGGCGCTAATGGCGTTATACTTATTACCACTAAACGTGGAAAAGAAGGAAAACCGGAACTTTCCGTAAATGTTACGCAGAGTTTTTCGAGATTAACACGGGAACCCGAAATGCCGGGTTCCATTGAGTATATGCAATTGCGAAACCAGGCATTAGCCAATGATGGAATCGCGCCTGAATTTACAGAAGATATAATGGATAAATTCCGCAATCCGCTTGAAGGATTAGATGTAAATGATCCGGATTATGCTCGGAAAGCCGCCTTAAGGCAGTGGATGTATCCCGACAATGATTGGTACAGGACATTGATTGCACGTTGGTCGCCTCAAACAACGATCAATTCCAATATGAGTGGTGGTACCAAGAATCTTTCATATTTCCTGAATGTGGGTTATTTGCATCAGGGAGGGAATATGAACACCCTGTCTGAAGATATTCTGAAATATGATCCTTCATTTAAGTTGGATCGCTATAGTTTCCGCTCCAATATAGATTATCAAATAACAAAAAAGTTTAAAGCCTATGTGAATTTAGGAACATATATTGAAAAAGTTAATATGCCCAATCCGGTCGTTATGTATAACGGTGACAGGAATTGGTTGGTTAGGGACATGATCTATCAGGCTCAGACCATGTTGCCGATTTCTCCGGGTCCAATGACCCTTCCGGGTTATGGCGTTCCTGCCGATAAGCCGTTGGATCCTTCTTATTTGACGAGCGGACATTATATGGACCGCTCTGCTTTCTTGATTATGAACTGGTTTGGTTATAACTTGGATACTCGTTCCAATCTGAATTCTTCATTTGGAATAGATTATGATCTCAGTTCAATAACCGAAGGCTTAACCATTAAAGGTATGGTTTCTTATGATGCTGTAGGTAATAGTACAGTTCGAGGAAACAATTATCAAACGGATTATATTGCTTATATAGATCCGGCTACGGATGAACTTTCTTTTTCGACGCGAGAATTGAGGTCAGATAATTTTTCAATGTCTTATGGCAGCGGTTCGAAATATAATGTAAACTTTCAAGGACAGATGCTGTATAACCGAACTTTTGGAAAGCATACTTTTGGTGGTATGTTACGTGCAGAGCGTGATTACTGGGATTCGGGCGGCGCTGCTATCCCCTATAATGTACTTGGGTTTGCCGGTCGTGTGACTTATGATTTCGAATCCCGTTATTTTGCCGAAGCCAATTTCGGTTATAATGGTTCAGAGCAGTTTGCTCCTTCAAAAAGATTTGGATTTTTCCCTTCGGCTTCTGTAGGTTGGGTGATTACCGATGAATTCTTTTTAAGAGAAAATCCTGTTTTGACTTTCCTCAAACTTAGAGGCTCTTATGGGAAAGTGGGTAATGATAAAATGGGTACTACTCGTTTTTTATATCAAGATAATATAACTGTAGGAGGTGGCTTCTCAGGAAGTCTTGCTGCCGGTAAAGGTATTTCCGAAGGCCTGTTGGGAAATAAATCGATTACCTGGGAAACCGCGGATAAATTTAATGCAGGCGTTGATTTTACGATTATGGATGATATTACAGGACAATTCGATTATTTCCGTGAAAAACGTTCGGATATTTTGCTGCAACGTTCAAGTCTTCCTGTCTGGCAAGGCGTACCTCTTGGTAATATCCCAAGAGTTAATATGGGAGAAGTTGAAAATCATGGTTATGAGATCGAACTTGGCTATAATAAAAAATTCGATAACGACTTATTGATTAGATTCAAAGGACAAGTTTCTTATAATAAAAATAAACGATTAAATGTGGATGAGGTACCACGCGATGAAACATACGCCTATCAATACCGGAGTACAGGTTTTCCGATTGGACAAAATTGGGGATATTTAATTGATTGGAATCAAGATGGCGGTTACTGGACAAAAGAAGCCCTGGCCAACCCTGACCGTATAACTTACGATTTTGGAACTCCCTGTCCCGGTGATTTTGTTTACAAAGACCTTAACGAAGATGGCGTAATAGATGATAAAGACCAGGCTCCTATCGGTGTGGGCAATATTCCCCGGTATAGTTATGGTTTTTCACTTTCAGCAGATTGGAAAGGTTTTGACGCCTATATCTTCTTCCAAGGGTTAGCCGGATTTAATTCAACCTTTGCTACTCAAGGTATATATGAAACTACAATACGGGGAACCTATTTCCCTTATCATAAAAATGCCTGGACGGAAGAGCGTTGGGCTAATGGTGAAGAAATTTCTTATCTGGCTTTACATACTGTTCAGTCTACAAATCATATTGCAAATTCTTTCTTTATTTTTGATCGCGATTTATTTCGTTTGAAAAATTTTGAGATAGGTTATACATTACCAGGGAATACGTTGAGTTTCTTGGGTATATCCGATATGAGAGTTTTTGTCAATGGTCAGAATGTATTTACCTGGTCCCCTAAATTTAAACCTTCTCATTTAGATCCTGAAAATGACGACTCTATAGGTTATCCACAGACAGCAATATTTAGTTTTGGTACAAATATTAAGTTCTGATTCAATTAACCGGTTAAAATAAATAAACTATGATAAAAAAACATTTATTACAAACGATGGGAGGACTGATATTCGTAACTTGTCTTTTTTTGAGTTCATGTTCCGATGTCCTGGATCAGGCTCCTGATGGAAAGATTTCTCTTGAAGAGGTTTTTCAAGATGACGAAAAAGTAGCCGCTTATTTAAATTCCTGCTATTTATATATTCCTTCGGAAGGGAATCAATTTTATTTTACTACCCGTTTACCGGTAGCATGGAGTGACGAAGCCTGGGATACCGACGCTGAGGCTGAACCAACGCTTTGTTCCGGTCGTTTTTATAATGGTAATGCTTCCGCATCCAGTCATCCGATTCATTCTTTCCAGGACGCTAATAATGGTAATTATTGGGGAAATATATGGCAAGGAGTTCGTAAATGCGCTGTCTTTCTGGATAATATAGATAATGCAACAGTAAAGAGCGAGGATAATCGTGCACGTTGGAAAGCGGAAGCCCATTTACTAAGGGCTTACTACTATATGACTTTATTAAAGTGGTATGGAACGGGATTACCGATAGTGAGGAATGCTTATGGATATGCAGATGATTTTTCTGAAGCCGAACGCGGATCTTATTATGATGTTGTACAATTTATTATTGAAGATTGTAATGCGGCGCTTGCTACTACACAATTGTCCTGGCGCATTACTACCGGGTCTGAAAGTTATCGGTTAACTAAAGCTGTAGCCGAAACGATTAAGTCCAGAATGTCGCTTTTTGCTGCAAGTCCACTTTATAATGAAGGACAAAACTATTGGGAAGAGGCTTATCAAATCAATAAATTGTCTCTCTCAAATCTTATAGCAAACGGCTATGAGTTATACAATAAAGTGAATTTTGCTTCCTGGAATAACAATGAAGATGTTTTTCTGCCTAATGATGCGGCAAAACTGTTTAATGAATACTTCTGTAACGATATGGCATTTAGTAGTAATCCGACCGATAAAGAAACGATTTATCAAACCAGCGCCGGACAGCATAATTTCTTTGTTGAGGGTATTGGCGCTCAGGGTAATTATAAATCAGGCGCTTGTCCGTCTCAAGAAATTGTTGATTGTTTTGAAACAACAGATGGTCAACCTATATTGGATTTAGCTAAACCGTATATTGATGAGGTTACGCATTTGCAACCCAATTTTAATTCGGCCAATACCTTGTATGATGAACAAAATCCGTATGAAAATCGGGATCCTCGTTTTTACGCATCGGTATATTACAATGGCTCTAAGCGCAAAGCTTACTGGCCGATAGAAGAAACTTCGGCAAGTGTGGAAAATTATCCGGCAGGCAAAGGGTACCGTACACGTATTATCGCTACTTATGAAGGAGAACCGCAAACAGGTCGTCATGCTTCCAGGCGTAGCGCTACCCGGACCGGTTATTTCCTCCGCAAATTTCTTCATCCGAATTCCGGACAAGAAACGGTAACAACAGGGCCTGCACATGCCAAACCGATGAGACTTGCAGAAGTGTATCTTAATTTTGCGGAAGCGGCAGCCGAAGCAAATCACCTAAGCGAAGCTTATGATGCCGTTAATGAAATTCGCCGCCGCGTCAATATGCCCGATCTTCCCCAAGGTCTTTCTCAAGAGCAGCTTATTCTCCGCATACGAAATGAACGCAGGGTGGAACTGGCTTTTGAATCACACCGATATTTTGATGTTCGTCGTTGGCATAAACCCGATGAAAATCTTGAAAAAACGGATCGTTATATTACTGTAGCGCATATCACCCGAAACAGTGATGGAACCTGTAAATATTCCAGATCGCTTATGCCCGGACCATCTGCTACTGCTGCGAACTACCAGGGTCGTTTATGCTATCAACAGAAATTCTTATGGATACCTATACCTCTTAATGATGTAAACATTATGCTGGCATTGACTGGCGATGACTGGCAAAATCCGGGATGGTAACCTAATTTTAAACTTAAAAAATTATATTTATCTATGAATAATTTAATAAATAAAATTTTATTTTCATCTGTTTTTATGTCGTTATTGTGTATTTCGATAAATGCACAGATTAATGGGATTGTAAAAGATGAATATGGTCGCATCCTGCAAGGGGTTATTATAACTTCCGAGAATGGTAAAAATATTACGACTACCGATAGAACCGGTCGCTATAATATAATTATACTTAAGTTTCCCACCTATTATTATCAGTATCTGCGCGAGGGTACTCGGTTATAGTGGTATGATTTACAGCCTGTTAGCTACGCTGCGTTAATTTTTGTCAATTTAGTTGTATTTAATT
>JAIROL010000069.1 GCA_031257565.1 Tannerella sp.
ATCGAATCCGTCAAGGGCGGATGGGATATTTTTCATCACGATTTCGAACACGCCGGCGGCACGATTGCCATTTGCGAAGGCGGCAGGTTCCCGGCTAAATCGTATCTGTTGCGCAGTACTACCGGCGAGTTGTGCGGCAATGTGTTCTGGACATTCCTCAATCAGCAGTTCAGGCTGCTGAATCCATACGTGGAAAAGTATGCCGCCGAAATCGAAAAGAGCATCTACAATGCCGCTGCCGCCAACCAGTGCGAAAACGGCGATATTCTCTATCACGCTCATCTCGTTGCGCCGAAGCGTTCGGGGCAGAACGACGAGCGGAACACCTGCTGCGAAGGACAGGGAACGCGCATGTTGGGCGCCTTGCCGGAGTTTATCTACAAAACTGCCGACGACGGCGTTTACATAGACCTGTTCAACGAATCCGCTATCACCTGGGAACAGTCCGGCGAAAAGCGGACGCTCGTGCAACACACGGAGTTCCCATATCAGCCGGAAGTAAAACTGAGGGTCTCGACAGAGAAACGTTTCCATGCCCTTATCCGTATTCGCGTTCCGTACTGGGCGACGAAGCCGGTTGAGTTTTTTGTCAACGGCAAAAGAGAAGCGATAGCCGCTCCGGGTACGTATGTCATCCTCGACCGTCAATGGAAAAACAGGGACGAAATCAATTTTACCCTGCCGATGGGTTTCCGCCTGACGAAATATGCCGGAATAGAGAAAGATTTCCGGGGAAAAGAAGCATACGCGCTGGAATACGGTCCCATGTTGATGGCTATTGTCGGCGAATCCGTTCGAAAAGGCTATGTGAATATCCCGTATACGGAATCGGAACTGACGGACAGATTGAAACCGGTCGTCGGCAAACCGCTGCACTTTACCGTCGACGGCGTAACGGACAAACTCCGCTGTATCCCGTATTTCGATGTGAAAGGAGAATTGCTGAATACGTTTACCTGCTATCCGGTTTTGGCAGATATAGTGAAATGACGAATTGTTATCATTCATTAAAAAAACAGTATCTTTGTCGGCGAAAATATTGTGTGTGTTTTCATCGGAATTAGATGAAAACAGATAAAAACGAAGATTAAAAGACATGGAATATAAAATAATAGAGAAACAACCGGATGTAGCAATGGAACCATTAATTGCATATGTTACCGGAAATACAGCACAAATAAGTATAAAACCGACATATAAAACGAAGGAAACGGTTTTATATAATAATGATTGTCTGGAAATCATGTCGCGATTTCCGGATGATTATGTGGATATGATATTTGCCGACCCTCCTTATAATTTGTCAAACGACGGTATAACCTGCCATGCTGGAAAAATGGTCAGCGTGAATAAAGGGAAATGGGATAAGAGCAAAGGATTTGAGGAAGATATGGAATTTCATAAAAAATGGATTTCCGAATGTCGCAGAATTTTGAAGCCGGGCGGAACTATTTGGATCTCGGGAACAAATCACAGTATTTATCAATGTGGGTTCCTGCTGCAAAAACTGAACTTTCATATACTGAATGATATTTCATGGTTCAAGCCCAATGCTGCACCAAATCTTGCCTGTACAACATTTGCCCATAGCCACGAAACCTTGCTTTGGGCGAAAAAAGATAAAAAGGCCAGACATATTTTCAATTACGATAAAATGAAAAATGGCATATTCAAGGAAGACAAGATGAAAATTCCGGATAAGCAAATGCGTAGTGTGTGGAGTATCCCGACGCCTTCGCCGGATGAAAAAATATTTGGCAAACATCCTACACAAAAGCCCCTTGCCCTGTTAAAACGTATTGTGCTTGCTTCGACAAATGAAAACTGTTTAATACTTGACCCTTTTAATGGAGGAGGAACAACAGGTGTTGCTGCTAAAATTGTCGGCAACAGAAAATATATCGGGATTGATATAGAAGAAGAGTTTATAAAACTTACTATAAATCGCTTAAATCAATTAAATCAACAAAACACACTTTTCAGTTATGAATAACAATTCTTGGCAGACAATTTTTGATAAATATCAAATTCAGCATCACAATTTTGACAATGAACCATTTATTATTTCAGCAGAAATGATAAAACAGGCAACAGCCCATTTTACAAGAACAAACGAAAAAGAAGTCCGTATTCTTTGTAAACAGGACAGTAGAGAGAAGACAAACCGCAAGTTTTTATTGACAACGAATTGTTCCTGTTGCCCACACGAAATGGCGAATATGCAATTGTAAAGGGAGAAGGTTATATTGATATTCCGGAAATCGGTTCGATTGCAAAAATATACACTTCCAAACTTGACTTTCAGTTAGACACTTCGTTAATAGGAAATTCCGAAATGCAACATTTGGATTTTGCATACGCTTCGAGTTTAATAAGAACATTTTTGGAAGATGACAGTTTGGCGCTGACAATCAGAGGAAGAAAATACACGCCAAAATTCTCTTTTAAAGTAAGAAATCAGAATATAACAGCGGAAAGTGTCCAGACGGAAGTCGATGCGGGATATGAAGGCAGAAATCAAGTTGTTTTGATTGAAGCGAAAAACAGCCATACTTCAAATACTATCATTCGACAATTGTTTTATCCTTTCAGACAATGGCAACAGCACACTGACAAGCAAGTAAAAACGCTGTTCTTTGAAAAAAGAGATAACTGTTATTCCTTGTGGCAGTATGAATTTGCCGACACAAA
>JAIROL010000114.1 GCA_031257565.1 Tannerella sp.
TTTCAGTCATAATCTCTCTCCTATTCTTTACTCATTTTGATTTTACCACCGCAATGAGGACAGTTGATTACGTCGCTTTTGGGCTGCTCAAATAACTCCGTTATCGGAACGCCAAGGGCGGAGGCCAGTTTCTGTATATTTTCTAAAGTCGGATTTCCGGATATAATTCGGTATAAACTCTCCCGACTTAAATTCATCCGTCTGGCTATATCCGTTTTGGATAACCCCTTATCTTTTAATAATTTGTCAATGTTTATCATATCAATTATGTTTAAATGTTCCCGCAAAGATAATGATAATATTAATGCTTCCAAACATATCATTAATGTAATTGAATATATTATCACAAAAACATTTTTTAACACTCACAAAAACATTTTTTAACTAAAATAATTTGTAAGCGTATACGCTTACATATATCTTTGTGGTGTGAATATTAATACTAACAATTTTAAAACTTACTACAATGACAACGAAACAAACAAACTACTCTTTCACTCTAATCTCTAACCTTGCCCCGCAATTGGGGCAAGTGATGGCGTCGCTTGCCGGCGGCTCGAAAAGTTCGGTTATTGGCACACCTAAAGCACCGGCGATCTTTTCTAACGTTTGCAATTGCGGATATTCTCCTCGCAAGGTTTTATTTAAACTGATGTCAGTAATACCTAACTTGTATGCAAGTTCTTTTTGTGTTATGCCTTGCATGTCACATATTTCTTTTATTCTTATTCTGAAATTCATAACATTATACTATATAGTTTTAGATGCAAAGATAGTACAAATACTATATAGTATAATTAATTTTACAATAATTAATATATATGGTTTAATTTTTTAATAATTTTTAACTAAAATAATTTGCACAATGAAACTATATAGTATAATTTTGCGTTATAAAATTAAACTAATTAGTAATTATAACAATTTTAAAACTTACTACAATGACAACGAAACAAACAAATCAGATTTACAAAGTTCTTGCAAGTGCAGAACCGAAAGAAGAAAAGACAGTAAAACTCATAGAGTTAGGTTTGAGCGAAAGCGAAGTACGAGAACTCTTTAACCTCTACGAGACAGAAAATGATGTACTGTTCACAATGGGTGTCGAAATCGAATGTTACGGCGTTGACAAGGCCAAATTCGCAGAATTATGCAGGGCTAACAACGTAGAGCTTAAAATCGAAAACTATAACCACGAGACAAGCCCCCATTTTAAAATCGTAGACGACAGTTCAATCATAGGTGATAATGCCATTGAGTGTGTAACGCCGGTCTTAAAGAATCTGGCAGGTTTTGACAACCTTAAAAAAGTTTGCGACGCCCTTAACGAATCAGGCGCAAAGGTAAACAAATCAACCGGGTTGCACGTTCATACAGGCTTGCAGAATGTAGATTTTGAAACATACAAAAATTGCTTCATTAACTATTACTACTTAGAACCGGCAATTGACAAATTCATGGCACGATCAAGGCGTGAAAACAATGCTTTTTGCAGATCGTTGAAATCAAAAAGTATTGAACGTATCGTTAATGCACAAAGCAAAGTAGAAATAGAAAGTGTATTCAATAACGATAGATACCATAAATTAAACCCTGTTTCTTACAAAAGGCACAATACACTTGAGTTCAGACAACATCAAGGTACAACCGACTATACAAAAATATATAAATGGTTACAAGTTATAACCGCTTTCGTTTCGTGGTCTAAGAAACACCGCCTCGATCACTTTGTAACCGAGATAAACGATATACCCAGCGGTATATTAGACAAGTCTTTCAAAAATTATTATAACAAACGCGCCGCCGCCCTTTCATAGGGCGGGCGCGGCTTAAAACAGATCAATTATGTGTGTAATTATAATTAAACCGGCGGGCGTTGAAATGCCTGAAACAAACATCTTAGAACGTGCGGCAATATTCAACCCGCACGGGTTTGGCCTCTGTACAAAAGAACGCTTATATAAAACGCTTAACGAAGACTTGTTTTTGCGTGAAACGGCTAAAATAAGCATCGAAGAACCTGCAATTATGCATTTCAGATATGCAACTACCGGCAGCGTTAAATTGGCCAATTGTCACCCGTTCGTGTGCAAGGGCGTATGCTTTGCGCATAACGGCGTTTTAAACGTCAATACCGGCAAAGATATGACAGACAGCGAAACGTTCCTTAGAAACGAAGTAATGCCGCTTGTCAATAAATACGGGTACGGCTCGCACAAGTTCAGTTATCACATGCAAAAGCGAGCAAAAGAAGAATATTCACGCTTCGCTGTCATGTACAAAGGCGATATACTGATGTACGGCAATTTTGAAAATTATCAACGTTGCTTTTATTCAAACATGAGATTTTTCAACCACTTCAAATATGCGCAATTATGAGAGCAAAACAATTTTTATCAGAACTTATGCTTCTTGCATGGCAGTTTGTGAAGCGTAACGGGTTCACAATTGCAGAAGCAATGAAAGTCGCCTGGGCGAACATGAAACTCAAACTTTTAATGAAAATAGGTATCGTTAAATTCTACTTTCGAAAAGTAGACAGTTCAATACGCGAGGCTTACGGCACACTTAGCGACAGGATTGTACCGGCAACCACCGGCAATGACACGCGCAAGAAAAACGACACAGTTCAAACATATTACGACACCGAAAGGCAGGAATGGCGTTGTTTTAAGAAAGCTAATTTACTGTCTATCGCTTAAACGGTAATAAAACATCATGCTAAAATGGTAGCCTTTGATGCATACAAATAGACAACTACCCGCCCGGCCGGGGGCAAGTGAAAACCGTATGCAGCATGACGTTTTTTATCGGTTATACTTAAATATTTAAATATCATAATTTTATGTTTTTTTTGCAGAATAATTTTACGACAATGAAATAAATGTCGTAAATTTATCTCTGAAAAGCGATTGAATAAACAACATTATCATTACTTTTGACGAATGAAATATGTAAACATCGACATATTGAAGCCGAACAAACTCAACCCGCGTAAAATCAGCATTAAGCAGGTTGAGAAATTGAGCGTAAGCCTGAAAGAAAACCCGGAATACTTTGAGGCCCGGCCGATTATTTGTGACAGTCAATACACGGTCTGGGCAGGTCACAGCCGTTTGAAAGCAGCCAAATATTTAGGGCTAAAAGAAGCTCCGGTACATATTATTGACTTGCCCGAAGAAAAGATGAAAGAAATAATGATCCGGGACAACGTCAATAACGGCGAATGGGATACGAATATCCTGTCCGACCTATGGGATGAAGAACTTGATTTACTGGCAGATTTCGGGCTTGAATTTAAAAGTAGCGGCTGGGGCGATGATGAAGCAGATGAGGCGGGCGAAGCGCAAGACGCAGTAAACGGGAAATCAAAGAAATCAAAGAAAACAAAAGAGAAAAAAATCATAGAATGTCCACACTGTAAAAATGAAATTGAGATATGAACATAGCAGAACAGGCATACGAAAAAGGTATACGCAAGGTAACTATCGGCTTTTCTACCGGCAAAGACAGCGTTGTCGGCCTTGACATGCTGCTAAAGGCAGGCATTGAACCGATACCGATCTATTTCTATTGCGTACCGGGCTTGAAATTCATCGAAAACAATTTGAAAATGTACGAAGATCATTTCGGCCTCAAGATCGTCAAATTACCGCATCCGATGCTTTACGACTATATAAACCATATGGATTGGCAGCCTTACGACCGTGCCTTGTCAATACCGATATATGGCAAGGCTACGTTTGCCGAATTTACATCAGCGTATTTGCAATGCACGCAGCAAAAAGACGTTGAATACGATTGTAATTGCATGAAGATGGCAGACAGTCTTAACAGGCGTTTGTTGCTATCAAAAAAAACGGATATAGACGACGAAAAGAAAATCATATACCTGACAAAGTATTTAACAAACAACGACTGTTTCGATTACATCAAAAAAAACAATATACCGCTCACCGACGATTATAAGATATGGGGGCGGTCATGGGACGGCCTTAAATACGACTATACGAAGGGGGTAAAGAAATATTACCCCGATGACTACGAATTAATAAAAGAATATTTTCCGCTTATCGAAGCAGAAGTATTAAGATATAAACTTGTAAAAAAATATGATTATGAGAAAAGATAGTATTTTAAAAAAAATTCCGCCTTATAAAATTGATTTTAGCGAAGTGAATGCACTCGAAAACAGCGAAATCGAAAAAGCGCTTGAATTGGAAGCAAAAAAGAAGTTGAAATATCAGCAAAAAAAACAAATGCACGATATGGTAGACACGCAGTACTATGCGTGTGTTGTTTTTGGCAACAAAGCAGACAAAGATAAGTGGCTTAAAACGTTTTCCAATGATGTTGATATTGAGGGAGAAACATTTATAGACGGCTATCAGTTAGCAAAGAATATGGGAGTAGAAATTGAGATGACGGCAACATTGCCTGAACCTCATTATGTTAAACAAATAAAAATTAAAAAGGAGAAAAAATTATGAGCGGATCAGGAGGACAAGGTCGCATAACGACTAGGTCATTAACCCCGGAAGTCCAGAGATGGCTTCGCGATCGTGACAGGAGATGATGGTA
The DNA here is from genome assembly GCA_031257565.1 of Tannerella sp. Lineage (GTDB taxonomy): Bacteria > Bacteroidota > Bacteroidia > Bacteroidales > Tannerellaceae > Tannerella. Next base: position 4,582 of record JAIROL010000114.1, read on the forward strand.
GCATCGCCGTTAATCACCGGTAATTATCAGCGATAAAACGGGAAAACGGGAAAGGTAAGTGATATAGCCGGGAAATGAGGCAGAATATGACACTAAAAAAAAAGGCTATGTTAGCCGCCCTTGAGGCGACATTAGGCGTTGTCACCCTTGCTTGTAAAAAGGCAGGGGTGAAACGTTCTACCCATTACCGGTGGATGCAGGAAGATGAAGAATATCGGGAACAGGTTGACGACATTGCGAATATCGCGCTTGACTTTGCCGAAAGCAAGCTCCATGAAAAGATAAAAAGCGGCGACACTACCTCCATTATCTTTTACCTGAAATCAAAAGGCAAAAAGCGCGGCTATACGGAACGGATCGAATATGAAACAGACGCAAACGTATCTCTGTCCGGCGGCGTACCGATTGATGCGTGGATAAAAAATAACATCAAGAAATGATAACTCCGCAAGCTATTTACCACCCTCTTTATGATGACAGGGAAAAGTTTATTATCCTTGTTACCGGAGGTCGCGGCAGCGGAAAATCGTTCAATGCGAGTACGTTCATTGAACGGTTGACCTTTGAAAAGACGCCGGAGGGGGTCACACACCAGATTCTTTATACCCGGTACACGATGACTTCCGCCAGTATCTCCATAATCCCCGAAATGGAAGAAAAAATAGAAATTGACGGTACAGGAAAATACTTCCGCTCGACCAAATCTGACATTGTCAACCGGATGACCGGCAGCCGCATCATGTTCAGGGGTATCAAGACGTCGTCCGGCAACCAGACCGCCAAACTGAAATCTATTCACAACATAACGACTTTTGTTGTAGACGAGGCGGAAGAATGGATCTCCGAAACCGACTTTGATACTATTATGTTTTCTATTCGCAAGAAAGGAATCCAAAACCGGATTATCATTATAATGAACCCTGCGGATTCCAATCATTTCATTTATAAGAAATACATAGAGAACACTCATAAGCTCGTAGAGTATAACGGCTCTCAGGTACAAATATCCACTCATCCGAACGTACTCCATATCCATACAACCTATTTGGACAATGCGGAATACCTGTCGGAGCAGTTCATAAAAGAAGCGGAGCAGTTAAAGACGGACAACCCGGAGAAATACGCGCATACGATTATCGGACGCTGGGCGGATGTGGCGGAGGGCGCTATATTCAAGAAATACGGGATTGTAAAAGAGTTTCCTGGTGTGTGTAAAAAGGTTGCCATCGGGCAGGACTTCGGGTTTACGAACGACCCGTCCGCCTCTGTCAGGTGCGGGATAATCAATAACGCCCTCTATCTGGATGAACTGTGCTATGAAACAGGTATGCTTGCCTCCGATATTGCCCGTAAACTAAAACCTTACGGATTGAAAGTGTTTGCCGATTCGCAAGACCCGCGTCTGATTCAGGAGATCAGGAACAGGGGCGTAAATATCTATCCCGTTGACAAATATCCGGGTTCTGTCAAAGCGGGTATTGACAAAATACTGGATATGGAGCTGTTCGTTACCGAACGATCGTATAACATATTAAGGGAGTTAAGGCGTTACGTGTGGGACAGGGATAAGGACGGGAATCCGATCAATGAGCCGGTAGACGCCTATAATCACGCGGCAGACGCCGCACGTTACTATGTGTTGGGTTATCTGCTCGGCAAGATATTAAAGCCTAAAGACTATTCAGGGATATTCACTCATTAAAAATAATTACCGGTATGGGAATAGATGAAATATTACAAATGAAAGGCGACGATGCATTAAGGTATCTCAAGAAAAGGAAAACGCCGATGCCCGATACGCAGTCCAACCTTGCCGACTGGGATGCAAGCAGGCACGAGATCATGACCGACCGGGAGAATTATCCCGACCGGCAGGTTATTGTGACCCCCGAAAAGGAGGTTTTTGATGAAAAGACGGGAAAGACGCTTACCGTACCGCCAAAGACAAGGACGGAAAAGGTTAACCGCATTGCAATCCCCTTAGAGCAGGATATAGTAAACATCCAGACAGCCTTTACAGTCGGGACGGAACCTGAAATCAGCTGCGATCCGGCGGACGATGGCGAAAAAAGCCTGCTCCGTGCCATTAGCGCCGTATTCTCAAAGAACAAGATAAAGTACCGGAATAAAAAGATTGTCCGTTCGTGGCTCTCTGAACAGGAGGTGGCGGAGTACTGGTATGCAACGGGGGATGAAAATTTCTGGATGAAATTCTGGAACAGGATGAAACGGACGCTCCATGTCAGGGTTATGCCAAAAGTAAGGTTAAGAAGTATTATATGGTCGCCGTTCAGGGGGGACGCCCTGTATCCTTTGTTCGACGATTACGACGACCTGATCGCCATGTCCCGCGAATATAAGCGCACGGATATGGACGACAGGGTTATTACCTGTTTCCAGACCGTTACGAAAGACATGGTTTATCAGTGGGAAGATACATTAATCCCGGATAAGACGTTCCGGCATGGATTCTCCAAACTTCCGGTAATATATGCATACCGGCCAAAACCGTATTGCGAGAAAGTAAAGCTCTTGCGCATAAGGATAGAAAAATTGCTGTCAAGCTATGCCGACTGCATAGATTATCACTTTTTCCCCATATTAAAACTATTTGGCGATGTAGGCGGCGTAATGGGCAAAACACGGGACAAAATTGTTCAGCTCCAGGGCGAAGGTGCAGACGCGAACTATCTTGTCTGGCAGCAGGCGCCGGATACGGTAAAACTCGAATTGGAGACGATGTTTAATAATGCGTACAGCTTTACCAACACGCCGCGCATATCCTTTGAGACGATGAAAGGGTTCGGGCAGGCGCCAAGCGGTACGGCTTTCCGCTTCGTGTTTATGGGGGCGCACATGGCGGTAGAGAATCACGCCGAAGACATAGGCGAGTTCCTGCAAAGGCGGGTAAATTTCATCATCTCCGCGCTGGGGGATATCTATCCTTATGAGTTCGGGCAGGGCGCCAAAACAATAGACGTCGAAACTAAAATCATCCCCTACATGGTAGATAATCTTGCCGATCGGGTAGATATTGCGATAAAAGCTAAAAACGGCGGCGTATGGTCGCACAGGGAGGCGATTGTGTTCGCCGGCAATGTAGACCGGATAGAGGAAGAAATTGAGTTGATAAGGAAAGAGCAGGAAGAGGATAAAACGCAGGGAGAAGGCGCAGAATAAGACGGTTCAGGTTGCGAGTGTCGATAAATCCGTTAGTCGTTATTCGTTTGTTTTCGTGATTTTTTTTTGGAGGGGAGGTTGTTGTCATTGGCAACCTTCCCTTTTTTGTTTCCCGCTGAAACTTTTTTACGACAATAAAATCATTGTCGTGAATTTGCCCCAAAATAATTAGGAGAATACTTGCATTTAAGGATAATTTTGTCAGGAATTTAAAATTTCATATATGAAAGAGAAAATATTAACGACGCTAAAAACTAAATACAAGACTTTAGGGTTTGGCGACAAGGCATTCGACGGGGTTGCCGACTATCTGTCAAAAACCGTCACGGAGGAATCTCAAATCGAAACCGCAACTGCCGGGGTCGAATCTTTATTGAAAGCGTTTCAGGGTGATATTGACAGGATAAGGGGGGAAAACTCAACACTTAAAGCTGAAAATGAAAAACTGAAAGCTAAGCCGGAGGAAAAACCAAACGGGACGGAAGGAAAAAAACCGGACGGAACGGAAGAAAAAACTCCAAAATGGGCGCAAGACCTCATCGCTTCAAACGCGGAGCTTGCCGGAAAACTGGCGGGGTATGAGAAAAAGACGGCAGCGGAAAAGCGCGAAGCTGAAATTTTCGACAAAGCGAAAGCGCACGGTATACCGGATAAGATTATCTCCCGGTATAAAATTGCCGACGACGCCAATCTCGACGACTACATGAAAGAAGTGAAGCAGGAACTGGCCGACCTTGGATTTCAGGGTGTGAAAAGCCCCGAAAAGGGAGGCGACCCTAAAACGGAAGGCGAGAATATCGCCGCCCTGATTAATCAGGGTACAAAGGATATTGTTGAATCTAAAAAGTAAAAAGTAAAAATTTATGGCAGCAGGTTTAAAATACGAATTAGACCCCCGTCCGTACTACCCGGAATTTTGCCGCTTTGAGACCGTATATCGTCTCGCCGGCGGATTCAACTTAGTAACGGACAACCTGGAGCAGGGCGCAAAAATACCGCCCCTCGCGCCGCTGTCGATAGACTTTGCCACGCGCAAGGCTACGGTAGTGAAGAATGTGAGGGTGGTAGAGGACGCTGCTGTTTCGAGTACCACGATCAAGATTGCAAAAGGCTCGCTGGCCTATGCAGGAATGATTGTCGGTACAGGATCAGCGGGCGCGACTGTGTCGTCTATCGACAAGTCTAACCCCGATTACGATGTGATAACGCTTTCAGCCGCTTTTGGAGCTGCGACAACCAAAGGAAAGATTTTGTTTGAAGCCTCCGCAGCAGGCGGAACTACGGTGAAGAACAAGGCGAATTTCCTCAACTATGCATGGACAAAGGTGGAGCCGGGCGCAACTGTTGACGGCGTCGGAAGGGCGTTTGAGGTAAAAGAATCGAAGCTCATTGCCCCGATAGCGGACAAAGATAAGGACACGCTCAAAGGCGTATACATATTTATCTCCTAAAAAATTAAGATTATGTTAACAATAGAAAAATTATTTAGTGATGTAAATATCGTCAAGGCGATTATTGATCGTGTACAGGCGTTGAAACTGGACGTTATCTTCTGGCAAAGATACCTGACTTTTGAGGAGACCCGCTCCCGTGTCTTTAAGAACTATCTGGGAACGGTTACGGGCGTGACCGCCGGTTCTGTGATTGGAAAAAACGCCAACAAGCCGTTAAGGGAGCGTAAATCGCTCGGTTCCGGTTACGGGGAAGTGGCGTTCCTTGGCGACCGCTACCAGATGGATAACGACCGCCTGGATACCCTGAAAGCGCTGACGGATAAGTATAATACTGCGGGAACGGCAGGACAGCAGGCGGCGATGACGGCTGTTATCGACTACATTGTTGATGATTACAGACAGGTGTTGTTAGCTCCGCATAAACGCATGGATATTGTACTGGGCGACTTGCGCTCTGACGGCAAAGCGTCCGTTAAGAACGCAGACAACCCCAATGGAGTGGAACTGCTGGATATAGAGTTGCCGGTTAAGCGACTTACTCCCGCAGTGAGCGACAAGCCGAAATTCATCTCTTACCTGAAAGAACAGGTGGAAAGCCTTAAAACGACTTTAGGGCTATTCTCTGTGGTGGAGATGAGCCGGAAAACTTTCAATCAATGTATTGTGGCATCGCAGGAATTTGGCGACTTTTACAAGATGATATTTACCGGACGCGAAGTAAACGTCTCGACCGGACTTATCACGAGTGAAATGGCTACACAGGTATTTACCGGAATCGGACTGCCGCCTATCCGAATCATCGAAGACTATGTTGCGAAACCGGACGGGACAATCGCACAGGCTTTCAAGGACAACAGAGTTGCCTTCCTGCCGGGCGATAATCTTGGCAGAATGATGTGGCACCAGCCTTACGAGGCGTCCGATCCTATTCCGGGAAAGAGCTATACCAATCTGGCAGGCGGACAGTGGATTTCCAATGTTCGCACCGAAGAGGGGCGGTTTATGGAATACGGGGCTGAGTGGATACCCAATATCACCGCGCCCAACAAAATCGTGATCGTTGACTTGGATACAATGAATCCGTAATGACGGTAAAGGCGTATATATCCGGCAAATTCAGCAACTACGGTATTAATTTATCGGAGGCTAACTTGCTGGATATTACGTTCAGTTCCGGCGTAGATGAAGCGGATGCCCTCACGGAGGATAATATAGTGACGATAAATGTCGGGATAGCGAGGTTTATACCGGAGTTACTGCTACGCTATACTTCTGTTGACGAAAACGGGTTCTCCACGTCATGGGATATTGCCGGGGTAAAGGCGTACTACGCCCATTTATGCAAAAAATACGGACTGGACGACCTGTTATCCGACAAACCTAAAGCGACATTCTTATGATATTTGAACCACATAGATTGTATCTTTTCGTGGAGGAAAGTCGGGAGTTTGTGTGCGGCTGCTTCCTGCACGATGTGACGGTTGCGATTATGCGTGGTTATGCGGGTACGGGCGTTGCGCCGAAGTATTACGTGAACCTTGACAGGCGGGATGATTTGCTTGTCGGGCAGGAGGTGACGGTAATGGAGGCAGACGGGGCGACTGTTCGCGGGAGAGGTGAAATTATGGATATTAAGCGGACAAGCGGGATGCGGTATGCGGGACGGGAGGAATATATGACGATTTATATCGGATGATGACGCTGGATGAAATAAAAGATGTGCTGATTAGCGCTGTGCGGTCGGATGCGGTTCTGGGGGCTATCCCGGAGATTACAAAAGACCGGCACGCCCCAGTGAAAGAGGGAAGCGTGGCGGAGCGGATTGTAATCGTTATTCCGGGCGGTTCCGGCAACGGGGCTTTTCAACGCTGTCATCCACGCATTTGCGTATATGTTCCGTACCAGAGGGTGCGGAAAGCCGATAAAACGGGGTATTACGCGCCGGATGCCGGACGGCTTCGCGAACTGGAGATCGCTTGCATCGGGATGTTCCGCAGCAGTACATACGTCGTGTGTGGACAGGAATCATGCCTTTACCGCCTTGACGGGATTACAGAGGAGGACGATTCGGAGACATGGTCTAATTTTTTGAATGTGAGATTGAATTTTGAAGTTGTAAATACTAAATTGTAAGAATTATGGGATTAAAAACTATCGTAGATATAGCTCAGCTATTTTATGCAGAGCCTGTTACGAGCATTGCCGACGCGGAAGACGGGTTGACGGGCGCGGAGGTGTACGCCCTCATACATGACACGTACACGAAGCAGATTGTAAACGTGCATGGCGATACGTGGGCGTATGAGGAGGAAGAGGGGACGACAACCCCGTTTCGAAACCAGTTGAACGGAAATACTTATTATGTTGACTACCAGCAAGGGAGTACAAACATTTCGTTTTCCGTCGGCCAGTATGATTACGCCACAAAAGCCGATTTACAGGGGGGTACGGCGACGGCTACGTCGTGGGAGCGTCCGGAGACGTCGAAAGTTATCTATAAATCATTTGTTGCCGTTACGAAAGATGATACGTATATTGTCATCCCGAAAGCCCAGATCACGTCGCGCGGCGGCATGATAGAAAGCAAGCTGATCGGGTTACTTCTAACGGCGACGCCGGTAGAGACGGGCGTTAATGGGCTGGCTCCTGAAAAATGGTTTGACGCGAGCGAAATTGTAAGCGCATAGACGTTTTGTTTTTTTTGATTGTTTTGGTTGTTACGGAGGCCGGGAGGGTGTATGCGTTTCCGGCCTTTGTTTTTTTTTAAGTGGAATATGGAATTAGCAGAGATTATATCGGATAATATTACGGGCGAGGATTTGAGAATCATTTCCATCTGCGGGCGGTTTTATCGCGTCAAGCCTCCCACCCCGTTTGTTTTGGGACGGATGCTGAAATACCTTTCGCGTATAAACCTGCCGGAGAGCAATGACCGGATGTCTCTAATAGCAAAGAGCGCGGAGCAGTACCGGTATATGGACAGGGTTATCGCTATTGCGATATTGGGCGACCGCATGTTAACGCCCTGGAACCGGTTACGACTGTGGCTTTACGGGAGGCGTTTCAGAAAGGCGAGCGACGGGGATCGTTTAATGGCGTTTAAGGATATATTGTCGATCGTTATTCCGGATTGTTTTTTCGTCTATGCCCGGTTAGCAATGGAACTGACGAATCGAGTAGCAAGGCGATCGGCGGATTGACGTTAATCGGGCAATTGGCGAGTATGACGGAGGGTCTTAATGCATCGTACCGTGAGTTGCTTCATACGCCTTACCAGCTATTGCTGATGATGCAGCATGACAAGGTGCGCATCGATTACGGCAAGGCGGGAAAGGATAAGGCGAGGCACATATCGGGCAAGGAGATGTTGAAGCGCAAACGCGAACAAAATGCGCATAATTATTCATAACAGGCATAAATAAGGATGATTATCATAAATATACGGATGGATGACTTGCTGAAAGAGTTTGAAGCGGCAAAGGAGCGGTGGATCAAAGAGGAGATTGCTCCTGCCCTGACCGTGGCCGGCGAACATTTTGTCAACAATGCAAAGTCGCTGCCTTCGCCTCCGGCCTCTAATCGCGGGACGCCGCACCAGCCGAATTATATTGACGACACGACGAATTTGCGTAACGCCAATTCGTATGAAGTGTCCCGGAAAGGGAGCATTCTTGCCTCGGATGTCGGACGTAATGAAACGGCAGAGTTTTTCTCGAAATCGAGGGATAACGGCGCCGATCTGGAGTTGCTGATGGGCAACGGCATGAAGTATGCTTCCTTTGTGGAGGCGAAAGGGTATGACGTTAATACGTCGCCGCAGATGAAAGCGCAACAGGAACTTAATGACAAATTTAAATAAACGATATGGCGGGAATGGTGTTTTCGGCGAAAGCCAATTTTGATGAACTGGAAAAACTCAAACAGAAGATAATAGAAATCAAGAATGAGTTGTCCGGGATGCAGTCCGGGGGGAAGACGAGCGGTTCGTCTGCTTTGGCAAAAGAGTTGCGCACGCTGCAGGCTGAATACATGAAGCAGTCGGAGGCGGCGCAAATTGCTGTGAAGCAGTTAGAACAGCTTAAACAGAAATATGATGCGCAGGGCGCAACGATTGCCGGACTTGAAAAGCATTTACAATCGCTTAACGAACGGTTAAGGAGCGGGGGTAACGGTATTGTTTCGCCGGAATACAAGGCGATGGAAACGCGGCTTCGAGAATTGGAGGCGGCTTATGACGCGGTAATCAACAAGCAGCGGCAAACGGTATCGAGCATACAGTCCGGAGCGCAGCAGGTCGCCGGGTCTGCCGGCCTTTTAGGGAAGCTGCCGCAGCAATTGAGGGAGATGTTCTCTGGAAATGCGGTTGATTCAAGTACGTTTGTTGCGAAGATAAACGAACAGAAAGCGGTACTTAGAAGCCTTGAGGTTCAACTCATCGGCGTTAAGGAGAAGATGCAGGATGTGAATAAGATTTCTCCCGTAAACGCAGCGGCGGCGCAAAAGATAGAGCAGGCGAGAAAGGCGTATGTTGATATTCGCAATGAGGTGGCCGAGCAAAAGAGGGTGATCCGCGAGTTGGATGCGCTTTATAACAAGTTATTCGGGGATGCGACGCAAAAGACGGAATCGTTTCTTACCGTGCAGCGTAAGTTGCGGGAGGAGATGATGTCGCTACGTAATGCGGACGGTACAATTAGCCCGGAGAATATAGCCCGGTATGATGAATTGCGGAAAAAACTCCAGGAGGTTGGTACGGCTTACCGGATGGTTCGTAATGAACAGAGAGCGCTCACGACGGGCGGCACGCAGATAGCCGGAATTGTATCGGGGATGAGCGGCCTGGCAGGGGCGTTTACGGCGGCGCAGGGGGCTATGACGCTGTTTGCGGAGAAGAATGAAGATTTGATACGCATTCAAACGAAGATGCAGGCGGCGATGTCTATCACAATGGGTTTACAGGCGATTGCGAACACGATGCACCAAACGAGCGCTTTCCGTATCACAACGGTTGCGACCATGCAGCAGTGGTGGACGGGGGTAATCGCAAAGGCGAATGCGGCATTATTAGCATCGACGGCTGTCGGAAAGGCGGCAGCGGCGGCAGAAGACAAGCTGACAGCCGCACATGCAAGGGTAGCGGCAGCGACGGCCATAGTTGAAAAACAGGAAATAAGAAGGGGTATTGCATCTGTCGCAGCTTATACGAGAATGGATAATGCTCAAAAAAGCCTGATTAAAGCGCAGGCGGCACATGCAGCCGCAACGAGCGCGCAGGCAGCGGCCGCAAGGACTGCGACGGTAGCCAATACCGGACTGGCAGGGTCGCTCATGTTAGTATGGACGACTATAAAGTCGATACCGGGCTGGGGATGGATGATAGCGGGAGTGTCAGCAATCGCCGGACTTGTTGTAGCGTACAGGAATTTAACCAAAACTCAAAGAGAGTTCAATCAGGTAAAAGCTAAAGCGGATAAAGATACAATAAGCGAAATAACTCGTTTAAATACGCTTGAATCTATTCTGAAAAACACAAATAACAGCTATCAGATGCGCAATGAGGCATTATTGAAATTAAAGGAAATTATGCCTTCATACAATGCGGAACTCCGAAAAGAGGGTGAACTTATTAATGATAATACGGGTTCATTAAAAAAATATATTGAGCAGTTAGGAAATACATCTATGGCCAAAATATATTCTGAAAAATTTGCAGAAGCTAAGTTGAAATATGAAGAATATATGCGCTCATTGGGCAAAGCCGACAGGGAAATAGTAGCAGCTCGAATATCGGGTGATTTTTCGGATAATCTCGGAGGCTCTGAAAGTATGCGTTTGCGTTATGAAAAAGCGCTGAAATACTATGAGGAATTTAATAGATTGCAAAAAAAAGTAGAAGAATATACGGAGAAATCATTAGTAACGAATATTCCGGAATACGGTACAAAAGGATATTGGGAAAAACAGCAGGCAGATGCTCTGGCGTTGCTCAACACAATGAAAGACGTCGAAAAAGGTTCTGAAAAATGGCTGGAGGCGCAGCGGAAGTACAAAGAGGCGACCGAGAAGTTGAAAGCGTGGGATTTGAGTGGTAAGGCGGAAAGTACTGCCGAAAACGAGGCGCAGAAACGTATCAACGCGGCGCTTAAACTGGCGGAACAGGAACGCAGGATCGAGAATGAGCGGCTGCGGTTTAAAAACGAGATGTCGCAAAAGGAGTTAGACATGGAAGATGACAGTTTCCGCAAGCGGATGAAGCAGAATGACCTGGATTATGAAAAAGAAAAGCAGGCGATCAAAGAGCGTGGCGAAGCGATGTTGAAAGAGTTGCAGCAGGCCGAGCGCACGAGTTGGGAGGCGAACGGAAAGAAGGGAGTGTTCACACCGTCGGTAACGGAGCTTCCGGCGGACATGGCAGATCAGATAGCGCAGGAATACGCGGCGGCGGCGAATGCTCACGCGGCGGGGGAGGCGAAAATACGGGAGGAGATTGTCAAGATGCGGGAGGAGGAACGTTTGCGTTTTGCATCCGAATTGGACATACAGTTAAGCGAGATAGAGGAATATTATAAGAAGCGGATTGCGCTGGCGGCGGGGAATGAAAAACTTATCGCAGAACTGGAGGCGAACAGGGAACGGGAGGCGGCGAATGCCAGGAGCGAAAATCACCTGCAGCAGGCGATAAGGAGTATCGATTACGGGGAAGCGCTGGGAATTAAAACGGTTACGACGAAAGAGTTGAAGGTTATAAAAAAATTCTTTGGCGACGTTGAGAAGATCGGTCTGTCGTCTATAAAAAAGACAAAAGATCAATTGCAAACGGTGTTAGGTTACGCGCGAGGCGAGATTACGGTATTACCGGAGGAATTACAGTCTCTTTTCGGTTCTATAAACGACGGTTCGGAAGCATCGGAAAAGCGCGTAGAAGATCTGGTGAAGCGGTTCAAAGAGCTTGACGAACAGGAGAAGCGGATAGCGAAAGATAACCCGTTCAAGGCGATAATAAAAGGTTTTAATGAATTTAAGGAGGCGGAGAAAGGGTCTGAAGAACAGGTATCTGCACTGAGTGATGTGCTGGCGGGCTTTGATGCGGTAGGCTCTGCCTTTACCAAGGTTGGCGAGGCGATGAAAGCAATGGGCATAACTGCCGGCGAGGTGGTAGTGGACATTGGGAACGTTATCTCGTCGACGGCGAGCATGGCGGCTGCGGGCGGGCAGGTAGGCGGCGGCTGGGGCGCGGTCGTCGGGGCTGTGCTGGGTCTGGCAAGCAGCCTGATTCCAGCTCTTGCGCAGACAGAGAAGATGAGCGAAGAGGCCACTCATTATTACGATTCGATGGTAGAGGTGATAGACGTTCTTATAGATCGGGAAATGGAGCTTCTGCGAGCTGCGACGGGTGCGACGGCGGAACTGGCGAAGCAGAACGCCCTGTTGTATAAGGAGGATGAATTAGAGAAAGAGCGCGAACGCTGGGCGGCTAATTTTTTGGCTTCGTCAGGCAGTAAACACAGCGACCGTTACAAAACTACGGCGCGTTTCAGGGATAATTTTATGTATGCAGTGGGGGATTCTTTGGATGAAAAAGGTGTTACCAGCGGTTCCAAATATATGGAAGCCTTGCGTAAATACAAAAAATATGCGGATGCACGTTTTGCAACTGAGATGCAATATATTAACCCGGATTTAGTTGCTGCGGCTTTCGGAATAAGCAGGGAGCAGTTAGACTACCTGAAAGAGCGCGGCATCGACCTTGCCGATTTTATAGACAAAACGGAAAAAACGTTAAGAGAAATCACCCCCGATCATGCGCTGGCGCTGATGGAAACGCCGGAGATATGGGGGTTGTTTGACGAAGAAACGCAGAACTATTTGCGGGCTGTTATAGAACATGCGGAAGAAGTTAAGCAGCTGGCGTTAGAGGCGCGTGAGGCTATAACGGGGCTTACATTTGACGAACTTTCGGGTTCGCTGGATTCGCTTGTCACGGATTCGGAATTGTCGTTTGAAAAAATCGGCAAGTCTTTTAATGATATCATGTCGAAGTCTATCCTGTCATTTATAAAAAAGAAATATATAATCGCCGCCTTGGAAGAATGGCACAAATCGCTGGAAGATGCGTGGTCGGACGGCGATATTACTGAGGAAGAAGCGGAGGCGCTACGAAAGAAATATGAAGATATAGTGACGGAGGGCAACCGTAAATACCTGGCGGCAAAGGACATTACAAGGATTACGGATGATTCGGATGATTCGGATGATTCGGAAAACACATTGAAGGGCGCTTATGCGAAAGCGTCGCAAGAGAGTATTGATTTGCTGGCTGGCCAGACGGGAGCGTTGCGCCGGGTGGTTGAACAAATCTATGCGATACTGCACGAAAGATATGCGCTTCCTGCCGGTTTTATCGAATCGGTGATGGGGGGCATGAGCGCTATTCCGGAACTGATTGCGAGCGGGCTGCATGAACTGGTTGCCATAAAGGAACTGAACGCGCGGATTGCGGAAAGCAACGACCTGACGGTAGCCAATACGCAAAGGATAGGCGAAATTACGCAACGTATTGAAGGGTGCGTTGAAATCGTAAGTGGAAAATTAGATGTGCTTGAAAGCATCGCGGATAATACGGGGGGCGTCCTGAAGATTGGCGATGAAACAAAAGCGGCAGCGGACAGCCTTCGCAATATAGAGCGTGGCGTAAATGTAAACATGAAAGGCTTATGACGATAGATGGCTATAATATAACGGCGTTTGGCTGTACACTGCTTGGCGGTTCTTACAACTCATTCGGAAACCTTGTGAAGTATCCCAAGCGTTCGGCGGTCAATTACAACGACTGGGCGGAAGAAAACGGAATACAGCCCGACCTTTCGGAGGTGAAATTTGAGGAGCGCAAGTTTCAGTTGTATTTCGGTATGCAGGGCATGACGCAAGTATCCATGAGGAGTAACTACGAGGGTTTTTACGGATTGCTTTCGCAGGCGGGCTACCGGACGGTTAATGCGATTCCCGGCCTGACACACAGACTGCGTTTTAGCGGAGTATCGGACTACATCCTGTCAAAAGCGTTTATGAGTGCAGAAAATCACGCGGTGTTGACGGTAGACTTTGCGGAAGACACGTGGGGACAGACGGCCATGCCGTTGCAGTCGGGCGTGGCCCCGAATGGGTTATTAGCCATCAATACGATAGATTTTGGGAGTTTCGGCGTCAGTTTGGACGACCGGATGGACAACTTTTTCAAATATCCATCGTTGAAAACGCCTTTCGACGATGGAAAGCAGAGGTATCTCGATCTGGTGCGTACGCAGCAAAAGAGCATCAAATTGAATCTCTGGATGCTGGCGGACAGTCCGTCGGAGTTTGTGAGTAATTATCTTGCGTTTTTCAATGAGTGGAAAAAGCCCGGCTTGCAAACACTGCATGTGTATCCGTCCGGTCGCAATGTGGGGGTGTATTATTCGGATTGCAGCAGTTTCAAGATAGAACGGTGGAGCGCGGACAAAGTTTGCGCCCGTTTCTCGATTGAGGTTGTTGCGCCGGTATTCGAAATATAACGTTATGAAGATATATAGAGGTAATAACACGGAAATAGCAGACGTTTTCATTCGTACAGACAACAGCTACGAAGAAGAGGAGGTGATGGGCGATCACGTTGTCTTTATTGAATTTGACCTTCTGATGCCGATTCTGTTCAATTTGGGCGATTACGTGACGGTGAGCGGGCAGAAGTTTGTCATCCGTTACAATGAAAGTGTCCGGAAAGAGGAGAAATCGCGGGGATTCAAGTATAATATTATGTTCCATGCGGAAATGTATGGTTTGCAGGATACGCTGTTTTTCCTTTTCGGCGAGCCGGAGCGGGTGAAGAATCACGATTTTTACAACGGTACGGCGGCGCAGTGGGCTGATCTGATTGTGGAGAATATGAACCGTAACGGCAGCGACTGGTCGGTGGGCGATGTGATAGAATCGGATGCGATAAATATGTCGTTCCGCGATAAAACATGCGCGGAGGTTTTGAATGAACTTGTCTCGGAAGGTAATCTGAATACGGAGTATTGGATAGCAGGAAAAACGCTTCATGTCGGTCGTCGGGAGTATTCGTCGAACGGGTTGTCGCTTTCGCAGGGCAATGGCGGCGGGCTGCGTGAAATAACGCTCTCTGCGGTGGATGATACTCCGCCGCTGACGGTACTGTATCCTTACGGTTCGGACAAGAATCTGACAAAGGAGTACGGGAATGATTATCTTGTGTTACCGGACGGGGAGCTTTCGACGTCCAGAAATGTCGACAAGTACGGGCGGATTGAAAAGTCGGTGCAGTTTGAGCATATTTTCCCGAAAGGCGAATTTCATGTGTCGGCAAAGATAGACGAGTGTACACTCCAGGCGTCGGATATTGATTTTGACCTTACGGACTGCCTGATTGACGGCGTGGAGGTTATTGTTACCTTTCAGGGAACGTCGGGGCTGGCGGGATATGACTTGGCGATAAAGGACGGTTCGTGGAATAACAGTACCAAGCAGTTTACGCTGGTCAAAAACGAGCAGGAGAACGCGCTGGAGGTTCCGGGAGACATTCATTTTGCCGTCGGCGACATGTTTATCCTGACGGGTTTAAAGATGCCGCAAAGCTACATTACGGCGGCGGAATTGAAACTGGAGGAGGCGGCGCAAAAGTTTTTGGATGAAAATTCCGACAAGCGGGTGCAGCTTCAATGCCGTTGCGACGATGTTTATTTTCGTGCGAATAACGTTTTTGTGGCTTGCGGACAAATGGCCAGGGTGGTAGACAGCCGCTTTGATATTGACCGCGAAATAAGGTGTACGGCCGTCCGCCGGTATCTGGAGAACACCGGAACGCCGTACAGGTATGAGATAACGCTTTCGGATTTCCTCGTTGGGAACGGACTGAAAGATATTGTGAGCGCAGTAAAGAATGTTCCGCAGGATATTGCACGGAACGTTAATCCGGTGAAAGAGTATACTAAACGTTCGTGGGCGGACGTGAAAGAGACGCTGGCGATGATGTTTGACCCGGAGGGGGATTATTTTACGGATTTTATAAAGCCCCTTGTGGTGCATACTGCGCAGCTGATTGTGGGTACGAACTCGCAGCAGATGTCTTTTACGGGGGTGCGGTTTATTCCTAATTATAACGGTGATCCGAATACGTTCCGTTATACGTCAGGGACACTGGATCATTTTACGGTGAATGGCGACGGGACGGTGCGCACGTGGAATATTCCGGCGTCTTCTACGGTTTTGCTTTCAAACAGTTCGGCGTATTATGTGTATGCCAAATGTACGAGGGCGGCTTCAGCGACGGCGGCGTCTGTTCTTTTGACGACAAATAAGATTACCGTTGATTCGGATGCGGATTATTATCATTTCCTCGTTGGCGTACTCAATACACCTATTGACGGCGTGCGCTCGTGGCAGCCTGCATTCGGCTATACGGAGATAGCCGGAAATCAGATTACGACTGGGGTTATTAAGGATTACCTCAGCAGGATTGTTATCAACCTTACCGAGGGTACGATTTACGGCAAGGTGAGTTTTGCGGGCGGCACGTCGGGGTATGATAATATATCGGACAAGCCGGATATAGCGGGCGCAATCAGTACGGCGTCAACGAATTTAAAGAATTACATTGACGGGGCATTTTCGGACGGTATTATAGACAAGGCGGAGGCGGTTAATATAGTGGCATACCTGAATGTGCTGGCGACGGAAAAAGCCGATATAGACGCCCGTTACACGGCGCTTTACGGCAATACAACGTTGTCGGGGACGGCCAAAAGTTATTTGTATAGTGCAAAATCGTCGCTGAATACGTATTATACAAACCTTGTAAATGTTATCAATTCTTCCATTTCGGACGGGAAGATCACGGATGCCGAAGCGGATACGATCAATACTTATTACACAGGCTATAAGGGTGCGCTATCAATGTATTCAACGCGGCATGAAGAGGCGCATAATTATATCAGTTCGCAGGCGCTTGAGGCAGCAGAGGCGGCAAGTAATGCGGCGAATACTGCGCAATCGACAGCTTCGGGCAAGGCGACGGTGTATTATAACACAAGCGTATCGTATGTGCCGTCGGGCGTTAAGGCAAATGATTTGCTTTGTACGGGAGTGGAGATTTATCGCTGGAGCGGTAGCGCGTGGGTTCTCGTTTCGGAATTTTATAATACGAAAACGGTTATAAACGGGGGCCTTATTTCTACGGGCGCGCTGATTGTGGGTACGTCCGCGTCGGCTGGCGAGGGTGGTATAGCAGGCGGCGGTACGATTCGTATATGGTCTGGTGGTACGGTTACTTCGGGAACGACGGCGCCTTCGTCGGCGACGTTCACGGTGGATAAGGATGGGGTAGTGTCTTCAAAGAACTCGTTTGTTGTATATGATGCGAATGGTCGGCAGGCTGCGGGATTTACCTCTGTGGGGACGAACTGGGGTTCAGAAAACCCGGACGCCGACTGGGTGGATACGCGCGGGTCGCTACGCATGTGGGTTGGCGGGGAGTATGCCTCGCGGGATAACGCCCATTTTAAAGTTTATACGGGCGGCAGTGTGCAAATGTCGGCGTTTATGGTTACAAATGCTGTAAACCCTGCGAGTAGCAATGTGTTTGGCATTTTCGGGAGTTCCGACGTTTTAAAAATGAATATGACTACCATTCAATGCAAAGGTCTGGGATCGTCCGACGAGAGGAGTACTTTAAACGTAAATAATGGCACGTATGGAAATTCATTGATTCCTTATGTGGATATCAATCGTCCGGGCAGCACGAACGAAGACTCTTGCGCGGTAGCAATAACGGCTAATGGAACTGTGTCGGGGAGCGGCGATTCAACAGTTGCGAATCCCGGCGTAGCGTGCCTGATAAAAGGCGGCATACTCCATTTTGATATCCCGATTGTGAACGTCACGACGGATACGCTGTGGGGTTCATCGAACGTATTCGTATTCACGGGAAGCGTGTCGCGCACGAAGTACCTGCCATCCGAACAGTTGTTGAATAATGTATACGGTTACGCGTTCTTTATGAGCTTTGAGTTGACGGTGATACAGCATACGGGGAGTTCGGGTGAAACTATAATAAAGGGCTTGGACAATTTGCTGCTGGATAATAATGGTGGGACCATGGAGCAGTTCAGATTGACAAGGGGCGATTGTGCGACGTTCAGGTATATCCGGGGCGGGTGGTATATTACTTCGGCGAGGTCGTGATTATTAGTAGTTAATGATCGTTTTTTTAGTGATTTGGGTTTAAGTGTTAATTAATAATTTATTGGGTATGGAATTTACAGTGAAAGATCGAATTTTATTATTGAACGAGGTTTTACCTCAGTTCGACAGTATGTCCGGCATCGTAACAAAGATGTCGATTGCGGAAAAATTGAAACTGTCGGATGAAGAGAACGGTGGCATTGTGTGTAAACGGCTTCCGACGGGCGTTATGGAGGTAGGATTTAAGGACGTTGAGGGTTCTTTGTTGAATAAGGAGATTGAATTGACGGATGAGGAGCTTTATTATGTTAAGAAAAGGGTGCGTATGATTGATTCTAACGGGATGATTTCGGCGGATAATATAGCGACGTATCAGAAGGTATTGGATGAGCCGTATGCGGATGAGGGTTATCTGGAAACGTAGATTTTCGCGGTCGTAACTGGCGAGGTAGTATGCCGGACGGTGGAAATTTGCAACAATGCGGCTATTGTCGTAAAAAAAAGGGGGTTCTGATTTTTTCGGGCTTGGCTCTTACGTACTTTTACGGAAAGAACCGGATTTTTTTCGGAGTTAAATTTTTTTGTTATGGAAATAAAGATTATTAAAAAAGAGAATTTGGTGGAGATTGTGAGCGTGCAGCCTTCTGAGGGCGGCGGTAGTGTAAACAAGAGTCACAAGGTGGGGTATTCTGATTTGTCGGTGGCTCTTTATGAGAGGGACAATCATGATGATATCGTAGAGATAAAACTGTATGATCGTCTGGAATACCGTGTGATGCTGTCGGAAGTGACTGTTCAGGCGGGCGACGGGGCGGCTGTGACAGCTACATTAGAGAACTGGGATGAATTGACGGATGACTTGATTAAATCTAAGGGCGGCGCGGGCGGGGATGTGGATTTTTCGGAGTATGACGCTAATCTTAACGGCATTGTGGACGATGCGGAGAGGCTGGGCGGGATTCTTCCGGGCGGGTATGTCAGGGAGGTCAAGAGGCCGGAGATTGTAGCGTCGGAAATTGTGGGGACGAATGTGACGGGGGAGACGTATACCAGAGTGGGTGCAGGCTCGGACGGGCGGACGTATTTCCTGAGTGAATACAACTACGGTATCAAGGTATTGAACGATGACACGGGGAATATTGAGAATACGAATATCACGACGGGCTACTACACTGCAATGGGCATAGGCCCGGACGGTAAAACGTATTTTTGCAGCTACAACTACGGCATCAAGGTATTGAACGATGACACGGGGAATATTGAGAATACGAATATCACGACGGGAAGCTACAATGCAATGGGCATAGGCTCGGACGGCAAGACATACTTCTTGGGCGGCGGCGGCATCAAGGTATTGAACGATGACACGGGGAATATTGAGGATACGAATATCACATCCGGAGAATACCGCGCTATGGGCGCCGATTATATGGGGCGCACTTATTTTTGTGGCAGAAGTATTAAAGTACTTAACCGTGCAACGGGGCATTTAGAGGATACGAACGCTACGAACGGGAGTTTCCCTTCCGGATCCTATACTTGGAATTTTGAAGTCTTTACCAACATTGGCTTGGGATCTAATGGCCTCATCTATTGTTATGACCGCTACCATTTTCTGGTTGTGTTAAATAATACAGTTGTTAGCCTTGTTGGTGCAGGTGTTTATAATGCAATGGGCATAGGCTCGGACGGCAAGACATACTTCTTGGGCGGCGGCGGTATCGAGGTATTGAACGATGCTACGGGGGATATTGAGGATACGAATATCACGACGGGAAGCTACGGTGCAATGGGCATAGGCTCGGACGGCAAGACATACTTCTTGGGCGGCGGCGGCATCAAGGTATTGGACGATGCTACGGGGGATATTGAGGACACAAATATCACGACGGGCGGCAATATTGCAATATTCGTATCCAACGGCAAAACATACTTCTTAGGCAGCTACGGAATCAAGGTCTTGGACGTCACCTACGCGGAGGAGAATTATATCCGCAAGTATGGCGAGTGGGTAGAGTTGACGGAAAAGACGGAGCAGCGCATAGAGACCAATGCCGGCGTGGCGGAGGTGATTAACGAGGACGACGGCGGCGCTGTTCGTATGCAGCCGGCGGAGGGTGGTGAAATATCGGTAGGAGTAAACAGGGACTGGGACGGCAGCAATATTTATGTAGAGCAGCACAATGTTGGATCAGACGGCGTTGGTACGCGCACCTATCTGCGCAAAGACAAGTTTATCTATTGCCGTCCGGGCGAGGCGCGCGAGGAGGGTATCGAGATAGCCCGTATGGACGATATTAAGGTCGAAACGATAAACGGCATAGAGGCGGATTCCGCTAAAAATGTGCAGACAACGTATGTATATGCATCGGAAGCAGAGTTTGAGGCCGACAAAGACAATATCCCCGTCGGGGCGATGGTTGTTAAGGAGTACGAATCTCCGGACAATACCGCAGGATACATGACTGTGCCGGATTATGCGAATACCGATGCAGATAACAAGTTCCCCGCGGCCGCCTCGTATCCGGAGACAAACAGCGGGGTAAACATGGGGATACTTACGAAGTCGTGGATAGCGGACAGGGTTGGTTTCGTCTATTTCAGCGCGTATGCCAACTCCACAGGGGCAGACATTCACTGGGTGGTTATTATAAATGGCATCGTGCAAAAACCCAACGGCACAAACGACTATACGGCAGGCAAAGATCATTACATCAAGACTGATCTGTATCCGGTCGGCATTGGCGATGTGGTTGAGTTCGAGATCAGAGCTTATAATGCTACAATAAAAGTGCCGTACAGCGACCAGCCTATGCGCTGCACGTTTATTCCGCCCAAGTTCATCAAAAAAGAGCTTCCTGTGGTGGTCGAAAAGAACGGCAGCTACTCACTTGATGAAGTGCAGACGGCGGATACGTGGATAGACGGGAAGCCGATATACAGGAAAACGTTATATTTTCCGGCATTGTCGAACATGTCAGAAGTAACTCAAGACGTTAGCGGGCTAAACGCGGAATTATTCGTGGAAATGAAAGGGTTTCATTACGG
>JAIROL010000135.1 GCA_031257565.1 Tannerella sp.
ATTGTCTAATTTCGGTATGTTTTCTTCCTGTTGCGCGCGCATATTACCGGCGCCTGCGAATAGAAAAAAAAGAGCGATTAAAATTGTCTGTTTCATCATGGCGTTTAAATTTATTTTATAAAAATTCTAAATAGAAAGGTATGGAGCCATCTCCGATCGGGAGTATCGCCCCATACAACATAACGTCAATCATTCTCTACGGGCGAGAATACTTCCATTACGACAGGCCTGTCGCGTAAGACAAGTTCGTCGTTTGCCGTATAAGTTCCCAGATCGCTTGTAACGGTATAAGTCATAACGAGTCCGTCCCGTTTTTTATTGCCCCATTCATAAACTTTTGATTTAAATTCTCCGGCGCCCTGAACCGTATATGCGGATCCCGGAGGCGCGGATATCGTACAAGCGCTTCCGTTGAAATCCAACAAGAGCGATAATGAACCGGTAAAAATTTTCGATTCGAAACTGAAAGAGGTCGAAACCTGATACCGCCCGGTTGTGATTAAGTCGGCTGTCGGATAGTATTCCACATACTTTTCAGTATTGTATAAAGTATTTTCAACAACGGCGTCCGACGGATCTTTGACGCTGCTTGTTCCGTAATGGAAATACGTTCCCTGAAATTCATTGATGAATTTAACGGCAAACAAGGTATAATTTTTTGATAACAAAATCGTATCCACATCGGATGATCCCACGATTCGCATGGGTACTACATACGTATTTTTAATGGCCGCCGGATCGTTGAAAAAGGCGTCGGTCAGTTGTACCTCTACTCCGCCGTTATATTCTCCTTTCGGTATAACGATTTTGTCCGGCGAACTCAGGTTGTAGTAGTTCGACGGTAGCGCTTTTATCTCGTCTCCTCCGGCCGAAAACAACAGGTTATTGCACAGGCTTTCGTCTACGACGACCTGAAATTCCCTGTTTTTTGTGTTATCATAAACGCCTCCCATAGCGACCGAGATCACGAACTTGTGAGCGTTATCGTTGGTATTGTCATAAATATAATCGCCCAGGACAAGCGTTCTGACGGGATATTGGTAAGGAAAATAGCCGGCAGTGTACGCATAATCGTCAAATTCATGATCAAAATTGCCGCATGCAAAGAATACGACTGCAATACTTATTGTTAATAGGGTTCTCGCTATATGTTTCATTGTTAATATGAATTTTAATTAATATTTACCATCCGGTATTTTGTTCAATATTATATTTAAGTACTTCCGTATAAGGTATCGGTCCGTAATGCATGTACTCGTTTTTATAAACGCGTTCTTCCACGGTGAAGTAGTTGTATGTTCCGTTTTCGATACGTACGCCCCGCGCCGGCTCGGTAAGATCCGCTTTCCAGCGCCGCAGGTCCCAGAACCTGAAACTTTCAAAGCAGAGTTCGAGTCTTCGCTCATTGCGGATCAGTTCCCTCATCGCTTCTTTCGTGTTTACCGATTCCAAGTATTCGTCCGGTTGTGCGATTCCTGCACGGTTGCGAATTGCCGCAATCACGTCTTTGGCCGAAAAACCATGCGACGAACTACCTGTTGGTCCCCATGCTTCGTTTGCCGCTTCCGCATAATTCAGGAACATTTCCGTGTGCCGGATGTGAATGATCACGTGTTGCTGATCAGAGGTTGAGGACGGATTGGGATTGGCGTCTTCCCGTAAAAGTTTTTTGAGATAATATCCGGTTCTCGTAGAATTCACCAATGCGTTCAGACCGTTGTTACCTGCGTTTACGCCGGTATTGATCTTTGCATTCTTATAGGCGCTTCCATCGTAAATGATGTACAATGCCAAACGTGGATCCCTGCCGGCATAAGGATTAGAATGGTTATATCCCGATTTTGAATCGGTGATCGGATATCCGTTTTTCATCGGAAAAGCATCTACTAAATTCTGTGTAGGATTGATTCGTCCGTTCCCATAAAGCGTCGGCGGAAAATTATTTGTTTCCCATGTTCTGTTCGTCACAATGGCGCGACGCCATAAGATTTCGGCATTATCCAGGTAGTCGTTGGCCGTCAGGCTACCGGCGTCAATCTGCGCTTTCAGGTAGAACAGGTTTCCTTTTGGGTCGAATTTGTTGATATCTAACAGTTCGGCGGTCATATTGGCCGCTTTTTCCCAAAGCGACGGATCATTGTTCGCGTTGAAAGCCGGACTTGCTTCGAGTAAGGCTAATCTTGCTTTGAAAGCCTTCGCAATGCGTCCGCTAACGCGCTGCTGCGTAGCGTCTCCCATCACGAAATTATACGAATAGACGTCTTTCGTTTCACTGAAGTCCGCAGGAACGGCCGTCTTATTTCCATAGTCGTACGGCAGTAACGCGAGCGCTTTGTCCAGGTCGTTGTAAATGCTCTGTACTGATTCTGCAAACGATTTGCGTGGAGTAGAAAATTCGGACTCTTGAATGAAATCGTCAAAGACAGGAATACCCAGCAGTTGGCCTGAAGCGCCAGGACCGGCATGGTTACGCAACAGAAAATATTTCAATATGCCTCTCATGGCATACGATTCGCCTGTAAGTCTGCGGATGAACAAATCCTCAATTTCCTGATTAGAAGGCTTCCAACTGACGTCGCTTACTATATCGAGAAATTGATTGATATACAAAATGCCTCGATTACAGTTGTCCCAGAGATTCTGCGGATTGTATTGGGCCGTCCACATCCCTTTCGCCATGTAAAGGTATGTATTTCCCAAATCGTTCGTAACGGCGTCGTCTGTTGCCGGTTCGTCGAAACGGTAATCGTTGGTAGGAATCAGCGTATAGGCGGTAATCAACAATCCTTCGGCAAATCCCGGATCTTCGTATACCCGGTTAAATACGCTGTGATTGTCGTCTTCCGGATTTAAACTCCATTCGCATCCGCTTGTCATAATAAGGGATATGACGGCTATTAAAATTAATTGAAGTGTCTTCATACATTTAAAATTTAGCTTTTAATGTGACGGTATAAGTTCGATAATACGGCTCGGCTCCTACGCGAAGATCGCGCTCGCGCAGATTGGCGGCAATTTGAAATACATCGGATACGTTGAGCGAAACATCTAAGTTTTTCATGAATAAATAGTTGGCAATATGTTTCGGAAAACTATAGTTCAGTTGAATACGTCGCATATTGAAATAGCTGTTATCGTACAACCAGAAGGAAGAGCGGCGCAGGTTATTACTGTTTGCCTGGGAACTGATACGCGGATATGTAGCCGTATGTTTTGTTTCGGGCGTCCAGCTGTCCCGTGCCAGCGCCGAATATTTATCATTGGCGTCCATCCAGTAATAAGAGCTCTCCTTGAAATTTTTGTGTCCTTGCTGTCCTTCGCCAATCAGGAACAACGTCCAGTTTTTGTAGGAGCCCCTGACTTCAAGTCCTTCCGACCAGGGCGCCTGCCAGTTGCGCAGAAATACTTCGTCGCGGGAGTTGATGACGTTATCCCCGTTCTGATCTTTGTATTTCAGATCGCCGGGTTTTACCGTTCCGTATGTCTGGAAAGGACTGGCGTCAATGTCTTCCTGCGATTCGAAAAATCCGATGGCCTCCAGTCCGAATGTGGCGTCTCTGCCATGTCCTTTCCGATATTGATAAGCATCTGCATAAAGCTCGTTGACTTTCAGACGTTTGGATTTCGAGTACAGCAAGTTTGCTCCTGCATAAAACCCCCAGTTTCCGACTTTTTTATCTATATTTACGCCCAGTTCAAAGCCCTTGTATGAAACTTTTTCAAAATTTTCGTACGGTACGAAGTTGCCGTAAAAACTCGGATAAGCATACGTGGGGCGAACCACAAGGCCATCATTAATCGTATAAAAACAGTTCGCTTCAACTCCCAATACGTTGTTTAGCAGAAAACTTTGGAAGCCGGCGTTGATTTCTTTGCGGGAAGCATAACCCAGTTTTTCGTTCGACAACCAGCTGGATACGACGCCCGAACGGCTTTTCCCGCCCTCGTACCAGTTATAACTGCCCGAAGTGGCATAACGATTATCGTAGTAGTAATAATCCGAGATCGGAATATCCGACTTTAAAATGCCTGCCGATAGTTTCAGTTTCAGATAATTGAGAAAATCGGAAGGATTGAAAAAATCTTCATTGGAGACGACCCAGGCTAATGCTAAAGAAGGAGAGAATCCTGCTTTTGTTTTGGTTGGTAATTTAACCGAATTGATTAATGCGCCGCTAAAGTCTGCCATGTATTTTCTATCATAAACATAGCTTAACTGCAATCCCAAATGTGAATTTTTCACGCCTTGAAAATCGCTGTACGATCCGTCGTTATCCTTTGCCGTGGTACCATATCCCAGTAAAGAGCCGGTTACATGGTGTATACTTTCGAATGTACGGTCATAGCTTAATAGTCCGTAAAAGCCCATTCTTCTTTTAAAATAGCGGCCTTCCACATTTTGCGATCCGGGATTGGAATCTTTCCCATGCTGTTTTAATGCGACAATCCGGTCGCTTTCGCCCCAGGTCGGTTCATATACCGAATAGTCTTTTGGTACGACCTGATTATACGCCATGTAGTAATCAAAGCTAAGATTGGTATGGAATGAAAGCCCTTTGGTAATCATATCCAAATCAACATTGATACGGTTATTAAAACAAAATATGCGCCAGATCGTATTGCTTGTGCCGGCCGCGTACACGTCGGCAATGCCGCTTGTAATAAAATTACTGTTGCCTCCGAGCAGGTATTTGCCGTCGACATCGTTTTTGCGTCCCTGCAGTAATTCATTATCCGGATCGATCATGCCGATCGGTAAGAGCGGTGAAAATTCGAACGGGCGCACCGTAGCCGCACTACTCCAGAAATTGCTTCCTGTGTATCTGGGTCCTTGGCCGCTATAGAACAGTCCGGTTACGTCGACGGCCGTATTGATCCAGTTATTCACTTTCAGGTCAATATTTCCCCGCACATTGAAATTGTTTGTGCGCGCGCCTTTTCCTTCTCCGAAATTCAGGATGCTTCCGGCCGAATTCCATCCTAAATTAGTATAGTACCGAACGTTTTCGTTTCCTCCCGAGAATTGGGCGTTTACGTCAATATTGTTTTTCATGGACTTTTGATATTCATCGGAATAATAATCCACGTCGGGATAACGGTATTTATTACCGGTACGGTAGTTCCGAATGGTTTCGTCCGAATAAGTCGGCGTTAATCCGTCGCTTATCCGCGCTCTGTTATAAAATTCCATATACTCGGCCGAGCCGAGGTATTCGGGAATAGAAGTTGACCGGGGCGTCGAAATACCGTAATTAACGGAAAAGTCTGCCGTTTTCCGGTACGCTTTTCCGCGTTTGGTTGTAATGTACATGACTCCGTTCAGGGCGGCGCTACCGTACAGGATAGCCGAGTTCGCGTCGCGCAGAATCGTAATACTTTCGATATCGGAAAGGCGTATGCCGCTAATATCGCGGGGCATACCGTCGACAACGACCATGGCCGTACCGGTATTGGTACCGGTGATCGCTCCGACGTCCAGTTCGACGCCCAGTCCGCGGATATTACTGCCGCCAAGCATTCCGATAGCCCTTCCGCTCATGATACCGCTCAACCAGACGCTATTGTCATACGAACTGACGCCGCTTATGCTATAACCGTTTGCGGCGCTGATAACGTCTCCTTTCATAACATCGCGAAACGGCATTTTTACCGGATCGTTGTCGTCGTACAAAAAGGCGTTGCGGCTTAATATCGTCTGCTCGCCTATCTCTTCGCCAACCATCGCAACATGCCGGTATTCGTCGGCTTCAATCATTATTTTTGAATTAACGCCGACTTTCAGGGAAAAGTTACCTTCTGCATCTGTAGATGTATATGAATTCTCGCTATATATTTCCGCATTGGCGATTGGCCTTCCGGATTCATCCGTCACTTTTGACCGAATCGTTATCAGATTCTTACTCTGCGCTGTCATTTTACTTGGGAATGTTTCCCAGAAAACGAAAACGATGATGAGGTATATTAAATTTTTGTTCATAGATGAAAAATTTCAGAGTTATAAAAAAAATTACCATCCCGGGTTTTGCGGGAATCCCGGATACTGCGTTGTATATTTAGTCTGGATGGGTAGCCAGTTGTGTTTTTTGTCAACGGCGCGCCTGATCACTAAACGCTCTTTTATATTAATAGGTTTACCATCGCTGTCGCGATCAAAATCTACGGCCGTTTTATCTAAATACCGCGGATCATAATTTCGGTTCCAGCGGCGCAAATCGTCGAAGCGTTGACCTTCAAAAGCGAGTTCTACGGCACGTTCGCGTACGATTTCTTCGAAGAAGACGTCCCTGTTTGCCGTATATCTTGGTTCGAGGTCAGGTAGTTGGGCTCGGTTACGAACGGTATTCAACGCTTCAAGCGCAGTCATGGAATAGTTGGATGAAACAGCGTTTGGTCCGCCGCCCGAACTGAAATTCACCGCTTCGGCATACATCAGGTAAATATCCGCCAGTCTCAGGTAGGGTTTATAGGCTTGTAGCTGATTTGCGCCGGACGTCGTAAAATTCGGTCCGAGCGGCGCATATCTCGTGTAATAATAGCCGGTAGAACTGGCCGGATTGATTCCGTTTCGATGGCGGCCGCCGTTATATAACTGCGCAAATTGATCTGCGCCTGTCGTAGCCCATATCTGGCGTCCGTCGTAAAGGATATCTTTGTAAAAACGAGGCTCCCGGTTTGTCCACGGATCGTTGGGATCGTATCCCGACGCCGGGTCGTCAATCGGAAGACCGTTTGCCATGGCGTAGTTTTTTATGTAATTATGCGTCGGCACATCGGCCGAAGAACCGCTGTTTAAACCTAAAGACGAAGGCACCATGCCGCCCGTTGTCGACCAGCGTACGCGGCTACGGTCATAAATAGTCGGCATCATGATACATTCCGTACCGCCGGGACGTTGCCAGCTCCATCTCCAGAAGCAATCCGTCCAGGTTTCCCACGGTTGCATTTTGTAGATACCGGTTTCATCCGCCAACTTCAGTAATTCGCCAAATGCCTGCGCCGCTTTTGCACATAATTCGGCGTCGTGGGCGTTATTTCCGGTAGCTTCTTCGTTGATCATCGGGCTTGCCGCAAACAAACAGGCTTTGCCGAGATAACCGAGCGCGTGGAATTTATTGATCCGGTCCCGGTTATGCCCTTTCGTTGTTTGTCCGGGTCCCGACTGATCCCAGTGGTCGGGTAATATATCGGCGGCGGCGCGAAAATCTTCCGCCATTTTGAGCGCCGTTTCTTTGAAATTCAACCGGGCGTATTCGTCTGAGAACATATCTTCCACGGGACTGATGACTTTTTGCACGTAAGGCATACCTCCCCAGAAACGGCAGATTTCGAAATAGAACCATCCTCTGAAAAACAGCGCCTGCCCTTTCAGGTGATTCCTTTCTTCATCCGACCCGGAAAAGAGTCCTTCTTCTTCTATTTTTGCTATTGCCAGATTGGCTGCGCGAATAGCGTACCATGCGTTCTCCCAGATTCTTTTATCCCGGCTGTTGAGGCTTGTCGGACTTGCCGCCGCGCCAAAGAAGTATGTCTCATTGCTCCAGTAATTACCCTGGTCAAAAGGATAGGGGGAAGGTCCTAATGTTTCGTCGGCAAAAAGGCATCTGTTCCATGCGCCTCCTTTGTCCGGGTCCATGATACAATTATACATTTGTTCGACGAATCCCTGAAAACTGTTGAAATTTCCGAAAGCGTCCTTTTCCGTAATATCCGAATCGGGCGCTTTATCTAAGTAATCTTCGCAGGAAGTCGCACTTATTCCCAATATAAATATCAAGCATATACTGATAAAATATTTTATTGTTTTCATTTGGATCACTGTTTAAAAGGTTAGTTCAATTCCGAGGTTAACGCGTTTTAATGTCGGGTATGCGCCCTGGGTTGCCGATCCGCCGCTGTAAGTCGTTTCTCTGTCGTCGGGCAGGTCCGACCAAAAGAACAGATTATTACCGTTCATGAAAATACGCATATTCTCGATACCCATTTTCTTTACCCAGTTCGTTTTATTGAAAGAATAACCGAGTTCAACCATTCTCAACCGAAGGAATGAAGCGTCATATACATAGTAATCTCCGATATTCTCCGCAGAGGTCTTCCAGCGCGGCAGGAAAGACGAGGCGTTCGGATTGTTTTTTGACCAGTAATCGCGTACATGGCCGAATACAATATCGACGTCATTCTGATAGTTATTGAAAGAGATGACGCGCGTGGCATTGTTGACGCCGTATAATTGACATGAAATGCTGAAATCCCTGAATGTGGCTCCGATCGTAAAGGCGGCCGTATTCTGAGGTACTTCGGAATAACCTGTCGGAGCGTTGTCTTCCGAACTTTTGATGATCCCGTCTGCCGTATAATCAAGCAAATTGTAATAACCCGGAAGTTTGGAGAGATCGTTCGTTTCGGTCGGCACGCTGGCATACACCTCGTCCCAGTTGTTGTAAAAGCCGGTAGAGATCAGGCTTCTTGTTTGTCCTATCTGATAACCGGCCGCTTTCAGATGCGCAAACTGAAGTTGCGGGTCGTCACGGAAAATCACTTCGTTTTGGTTGTGTGTAATGGCCAGTTTCGACCAGATATCCCAGTCCTTTCCGAATCGTTTGTTTAAATTGAGTTCGATTTCGAATCCTTTTGATTTCACTTTACCCAGATTGGCGCTCGGAGGCGTTGTGCCGAAAAAGGCAGGAGTGGCCCTGCTGCTTCCTCCGATGAGAATATCGGCGCGTTCTTCGGTAAAATAATCAAAGGCTAATCCGATCTGACTTTTGAAGAAGCCGACGTCGATTCCGTAATTATCTTTCACGGCTTTTTCCCAACGGACGTCCGGATTACCTACGGTCGTTTCGCGATAGAAAACATACGGACTGGATCCGTCTGATGCGTTGTTCAACCGGGCGGATGTGCCATAGCTCATTTGTGAAGCATACATCCAGCGGCTACCTCCGGCGTCGTCGCCGACCCATCCCTTACTGTAGCGTAATTTGAGACGGTCTATCCATTTTGCTTTCCAGAATTTTTCATTGGTCAGATACCAGCCTGCTGCGAGGGATGGAAAAAAATCAAAACGGTAGCCGGGCCCGAACTTTTCCGATCCGTTGTAAGCTCCGTTTACTTCAAGTAAATAACGGGCGTCGAAATCATAGGTGATACGACCGACCCAATCTTCGCGGTAGTTTTTGAACATATTTCCGTAAGCATATTCTTCGCGTTTCATGATGCCTGTCGCTGTTACGTTATGTAATCCGAACCGGCGGGCATAATTCAACTGAAACTGATACATAAGACGGCGTCTTACCGGAATATTATTATCCCAGTTGGCTGTATTGATTCCTTCGGCGCGAATCGTCCATGGGCGTACGATCCAATCGAAATCTTCCGTGCTGACGGGCAGATATACCGTATATTCCGAAGGATCCTGATCCGGTCCTTCATAATTCAACGGATAAATCTGTTTGAATTTTGTGTTCGTTGCCGCCTCGCCCGGGCGTACATGATTGTTTGCGTCATAAATACCTCCCTCGCTGCGTATTTCGTTGTCGTAAAAGAGCGAAGCCCTGACGGATAATCCTTTCGTGATGAAATCCAGTTTTTGCTCCAGCGTGAAGTTGGAGTTGAGCTGCGTCTGCCTTGTTTGTCGAATCCCTAAATTGTACACTACGGCCAGCGGGTTCACGGTATTGTTCCCTCCTTCCTGGTAGGCGCCCCAGTAACCGTCGTCGTGATAAGGGATAAACAGGTTGGGCGCCAGAAAATAAGAAGCCGCCCACATCCACTGGTCGGCACGACTGGTACTGCCGTCGTTGTTGTAGTTGGTATTCTTTTGCGAATAAAAACCGGAAAAATCTACCGATAACTTGGTCGTTTTTGTCAGATTAAAATCGATGTTGCTCCGGAAATTGAAACGGTCGTAGTTATAGTTCGGATCATATCCTTTGCCGTTGTTCATATTCCGGAACATATCTCCTTCGTGTAAATAGGCCACCAGACCGTAATACTTCACATTATCGCTTCCGCCGCTGGCGCTTAGGGTCGCCCGGTGAGAGAATCCCATGTCGGCGTACATTTCTTTTTCCCAGTCCACATTGGGATAAATGGCGGCATATTCTTTTGACTGTGGCTTGCGGTAACGTTGTACGATCTCATAAGGTACATACCAGTTCCATG
The DNA here is from genome assembly GCA_031257565.1 of Tannerella sp. Lineage (GTDB taxonomy): Bacteria > Bacteroidota > Bacteroidia > Bacteroidales > Tannerellaceae > Tannerella. The sequence goes on from JAIROL010000135.1 coordinate 10,162, forward strand.
AAGGTTCGTTGAGCGCCACTTCGCGTTCGATGATTTCGTTTTTAGCCATCATGGCGTCGTACGAATCTAATCTGTCCGGCTGTTTGGAGAGCATCGTACCTGTGGATGTATAGTTGAAATTAAGTTGCGTTTTACCGCTTTCGCCACGTTTGGTGGTAATAAGTACAACCCCGTTAGCTCCTTTCACGCCAAATACGGCCGTAGCAGATGCGTCTTTTAATACCGATATGCTGGCTACTTCGTTTACGTCAATATTATTCATACTTCGTTCGACGCCGTCGACAAGAATCAGCGGTTGTCCGCCGTTCCATGTGTTTTGTCCTCTGATATACATGTTTGTCGAACTGTTACCGGTGGTAATCCCTCCCGGTTCGCCGGATGACGTCATGGTCACCAGACCCGGCAATTGGCCGGCTAAGGCTTCCGTCAGGTTACCGGTGTTACCGGTTCTGCGTAACTCTTTTTCCGATGCCTGGACGATCGAAGCGACTACGCTTTCCTTTTTTTGTACGCCATATCCTACAACAACGACGTCCGCTATCTGTATGGCGTTTTCTTCAATTCTGATAATCAGTTGTTTCGAATCTCCGACAACTATTTCTTTTGTATTATATCCCACATAAGACACGCGTAATGTCGCATTCTGGCCTACTTCCAACGAGAAATTCCCTTCATTGTCCGTAAGCGTTCCATTGGTTGTCCCGACTTCTATTATATTTGCTCCCGGCAGAGGGTCGCCGAGATCGTCAAGTACAACGCCGGTGACTTTCGTCTTTGTTTGCTGATGAATGGCTTCCCTATTTATATTATCCGGAGATTCTAAATACGAAGCTGCTGCGCTTGTTATATGGACCCATGCCCATACGAACAAAACGAATCGTTTCATCATTTTAAAATAGTTATTTGTCATACATTTACATAATTATTGAGTTATTGATTTTTAAATTTCATAGATAGTATTAACTGAAATCTGTCTGAAATAGACAAAAAGCGGCAGAGTAAACATTACTCTCTTTTTCATAGAGCAGGTACTCGATTTTCATTCGATAGCGAATTGTTTTTTATTTTTCCATAGGCGCCTCCGTTTTTTAAGGTTAAACATGTCATTGTAAAATGATACTGATATGATCTTTTTAGGTTTATGACCCTTAATTGTGTGTAGCAAATGTAAAAGTAGTTAACGATTGTCAGGAACATAAATCATCTGAAAAAACGGCATGATTTATCCGGGTTTGTTTTTTTAACAGTATTCCCGACTTCGACGTTTCGGTTCATGCTCAAAAATCGCTTCACTTGACAATTAGCGGATTATAACGTTGAGTCCCCTCCGAAAACCCTGTTTTCGACCATTTTACCCTCTCTTACAAGCTGAAGATAGAGAGTGAAGCGAAAAAGAAGAAAGAATGTTCGATGAACGAACGCTTCCGTGAAAGCTATGTGGTTATCAAAAAATAAATCTAACAATTTGGCTCAATACAATCGTTCCATTCACCATGAATAGTACGTCTTATAATTTTACATTTGGACAATTCATAATCACTAATTTTTATACCGGTTTCATATTGTTTTTCATCAATTACAGATTTAACAATCAGTCCGGTCGTTGTTGTGGCAGCTCCTGTCAGACTCAAAATAACATACAGTGTTTCCAATGGTTTTCCTCGCCAATTTATTGATATATTTGAAGAGCGACTTGAAGTCGTTTCTTGAGGAAATAAACCGCGCATTAGCCCGAATTCTATGATTAATCCAAATATATATTGTTAATAATTTATAATTTTTTCAAGCAGATTTTTCAAACGGATTCAGGTAGTATAGTTGATATGGTATTTTGCTTTTTACCACGG
>JAIROL010000177.1 GCA_031257565.1 Tannerella sp.
TTATCGCAACTTCAGATTGACTATTCCGATTTTAAATTCAGTAAAGATATGCTTGACCCCCAAAGCCGGAAATTTTCATTCTATTCGTATGTGAACGGGTTTTGTATGATGGATTCGTCGAGTGTTTTTTTGTATGATAATAATCAACAGCGAGTACTTGAACAAACCGGCGACCCGGATATGGAAAAAGAGGCGAAATCTTTTTTCCAGATGATGTATATTGATTTGGGAAATCGGTGAGGTCGGAATATCATTTGAAACTTTAATCCCCGAAAGCCGGCCGCAGATAATCTGTCGGTTTCAGGTAACTTTGAAAGGCATTAAGTAAATAGGGATTCGTAAAAAATAAAAAGGGGATTGCCTGATTTCCCGGACAACCCCTTTTGCTTTCATGTGTACATTATTTAAATTTTAACGCTAAGGTAACATAGAACTCACAGCATGTTCATAACTCTTTGGCGCAAGCCGTTGGTTCATGTTCGTTTCATGTTTGTTTTTGATTCAAGTACAAAAGTCGGCATTATTTTTTATAAAACCAAATAGCAAAGAATAAAAAAATCGGGTTATGTAGCGAGCGGCATACATAACCCGAAAAAAAAACGAATATTTATCCCAGGAAGCCTAACAGGATACCGGCCGCTACTGCAGAGCCGATAACGCCCGCTACATTCGGTCCCATAGCATGCATTAGCAGATAGTTTCTCGGATCATATTTCAGGCCTTCAACCTGCGATATACGAGCAGAATCGGGAACTGCCGATACTCCGGCATTTCCGATAAGCGGATTGATTTTGTTGCCTTTTTTCAAAAATAAGTTGAAGAATTTCACAAACAGCACTCCTGCACATGTGGCTATAATGAAAGACAACGCTCCTAAACCGAATATTTTGATAGAATCGAAAGTCAGGAATTGCGTAGCTTGCGTGGAGGCTCCGACTGTTATACCAAGGAGAATAGTTACTATATCGATCATTGGCCCGCGGGCCGTTTCTGCCAGACGGCGCGTAACGCCGCTTTCTTTAATCAGATTTCCGAAGAAAAGCATCCCTAACAACGGCAAACCTGAAGGTACCAGAAAGCAGGTCAGTAATAATCCGATTATAGGAAAAATGATTTTCTCCGTAGAAGAAACAACGCGCGGCGGCTTCATACGTATTACACGCTCTTTCTTCGTTGTCAGCAAACGCATAAACGGAGGCTGTATAATAGGTACCAGCGCCATATAAGAATAGGCGGACACCGCGATAGCTCCCATTAAGTTCGGCGCCAGTTTGGATGACAGGAATATCGCCGTTGGACCGTCAGCGCCGCCGATAATACCGATCGCTCCTGCCTGATTCGGCTCGAATCCCATTTGCAAAGCGATAATATATGCTCCGAAGATACCGAATTGAGCAGCTGCTCCGATAAGCATTAATTTCGGATTTGAAATAAGGGCGGAAAAATCAGTCATGGCGCCAATACCCAAAAATATAAGCGGAGGATACCACCCTTTTACTACGCCCTGATAGAGAATGTTTAAAACAGACCCTTCTTCATATATACCAATTTGCAGTCCGGCGTCTTTAAATGGAATATTACCGATCAGCATACCGAAGCCGATTGGAATCAAAAGCATGGGTTCAAATTCGTATCTTATTGCCAGAAATACAAAGAAAAGCCCTATGAATATCATCGCTACATGTCCCCATGTGGCATTTGCAAACCCTGTATACGACAGGAATGTTTGCAAATTATCTCCCAAAAACGTTAAAAAACTTTCTTGCATAACATGGCTTATTTAATGATTACCAAATCGGCTCCTTCCAGTACGGAATCACCCTTATTTACTTTAATTTCAGCCACAACGCCTTCACGATCCGAAGAAATCGTATTCTCCATTTTCATTGCTTCGAGAACAAGAAGTTTTTGACCTTTTTTAACGGCGTCGCCAACTTTGCAGTCTATGGAGAGAATTACGCCTGGCAGCGGCGATTTAACGGCGCCGCCTCCGCCTGTATTAACAGGGCGTGAAACAACCGGCGCTCCGGATGTAGTAGTCGGCGCCTGTACCGGGCGTTTAACCGTTATCACCTGTTTTTTTACCGGCTTATCCATCAATACTTTATATGGAGTTCCGTTTACTTCAACTTCGGCGGTAGTATCTTCCACTTTGTTTACCGTAACATTGTAAACATTACCGTTAATTGTATATTTAAATTGTTTCATAATATTTATCGGAAAATTATTTGTTTGATTATTTTTTAGAAAATTCTCTCATGTTGTATATTTTGGAATTCCATGGCGAATATCGACGCGTAACTTTATGGATTGTAAGCACGGTATTTTCCATGTCATGAACATCTTCTGTCACTTCGTAAAGCGCGGTAGCAATAGCTGCAAATATGGCGCCCTCTTCAGTATGGCCTTTGGCCGGGATATTTTCCACTCCGGCTTTCCTGGCTCTGCGATTACTCATTTTGATAGCGGATTTTCCTACAAACTTAAATACGACATAAAGTAGAATGAGCCCTAAAAATACTACCAACATCGCCGTAATTGTCATTCCGAGACCTATTGCGTCATTCTTTTGGAAGTTTTCTATCTTTTCGTTAGAGTCTAATGTCAGATTGTTGGTGCTGGGAGTTACTTTTGGAAGTGTAGTCCATTCTTGCAGTCCGTCAACCTTACGTCCATAACTGACGTCCGGTTTTTGTCCGGCAGGGATTCTAATCTCGTCAACTAACGTTTTACCATCCGCATCGTATAAGGCGATGTAGTTCTCCCTCGCCGGATCTAATTTGAAGTTGAGATGAAAAGTGCCACGGCTTGCATTTCCGTCAGCCCAGAATAGGATATGTTGCCCCGGAGGTATTTTTGTCAGCACGTCTCCTTTAGGAATCGGATATTTACGCGGATTATTGGGGTCGTCCGTAAGGAAACATCCACTGATATTTACGGTACCGGCAGAACTGTTGAATAATTCAATCCAACCGCTTCGCTTTCCGTAATCGTCAACGAAATTGTCTTCATTGATAACAAGTACTTCATTAATGCGCATATACGCAACTCGTTGCGCTGATGCGCTCACTACAAAAAGCAGCGTTAACGACAGAATTACGCCTATCTTATTTTTTATCATAATTTATTGATGTTTTTAAGATTATAAAGGAATATTTCCGTGTTTCTTGACCGGATTAATGAGTTTTTTTGTCTGCAATTGTTGCAATGCGCGTATTACGCGGAAACGCGTATTACGTGGTTCTATTACATCGTCAATATAACCGTATTTTGCCGCATTGTACGGATTGGCAAAAAGTTTGTTGTATTCCTCCACTTTTTCGTTCATCATGGCTACAGGGTCAGTCGCTTCTTGCAGTTCTTTTGCATATAATACTTCTGCTGCGCCCAAGCCTCCCATCACTGCGATTTCCGCCGTTGGCCATGCATAATTGATATCTCCTCGTAATTGCTTACAACTCATTACGATGTGGGAACCTCCGTAAGATTTACGTAATGTAACGGTTACTTTGGGAACAGTCGCTTCGCCATAAGCATAAAGCAATTTTGCTCCGTGCAGGATAACGCCGTTGTATTCCTGTCCTGTTCCCGGAAGGAAGCCAGGGACGTCTACAAGAGTAACGAGCGGAATATTAAAAGCGTCGCAGAAACGAACGAACCTGGCTCCTTTGCGCGAGGCATTACTGTCGAGAACTCCTGCAAGGTATTTAGGCTGGTTTGCAACGATACCGACGGATTGTCCGTTAAAACGTGCAAAACCGATGATAATATTTTTTGCGTAATGCGGTTGTATTTCGAAAAATTCGTTATTATCGACGATTGTAGTAATCACTTCATTTATATCATATGCCTGGGTTGCGCTGTCGGGGATGATTTCATTCAAATTGTCGTCCAGACGATCTATGTGGTCATTACATTCTACATAAGGAGGTTCTTCCAGGTTATTTTGGGGGATATAGCTAAGCAGTTTACGGATCATCGCTAACCCCTCTTCTTCCGTGGGAGTAGTCAGATGTGTCACTCCGGATTTAGTTGAATGAACGCTTGCGCCTCCCAAATCTTCCTGGGAAACATCTTCCCCTGTAACTGTTTTTACAACTTTGGGGCCTGTAAGGAACATGTAGGATGTACCTTCCGTCATCAGCGTGAAGTCCGTAAGGGCCGGAGAGTATACCGCGCCACCCGCGCATGGACCGAAGATACCCGAGATCTGAGGTATTACTCCGGACGCCATGATATTACGCTGGAAAATTTCCGCATATCCGGCAAGCGCATTGATGCCTTCCTGAATGCGTGCGCCTCCCGAGTCGTTAATGCCGATACATGGCGCGCCCATTTTCATGGCCATATCCATCACTTTGCAGATCTTCAGAGACATCGTTTCGGACAAAGAACCGCCGAATACGGTAAAGTCCTGTGCAAACACATAAACCAGACGTCCGTCGATGGTACCACAACCGGTGACGACGCCGTCGCCCAGGATTTTCTTTTTATCTTGTCCGAAGTTTACGCAACGATGTTCTACGAACATGTCCATTTCTTCGAAGCTACCTTCGTCCAAGAGCATGGCAATGCGTTCGCGGGCTGTGTATTTTCCTCTCTGATGCTGTTTTTCTATCGCTTTTTCTCCACCTCCGAGACGTGCTTTTTCACGTAGAGCGATTAACTCTTTTACTTTTTCAAGTTGATTTCCCATTATGTTAATTGTTTAGTATTAAAAAAAATGAATCTCTCTATATAATGTAAAAACTTTCCCTGTAAGAGCTATATATGCAGCTGTCCGGGAAAGCGACTTCTTAAACTTTTTAACCTGTAAAATATCTTTAATATGATTAGTCCATACAGAGTTCCGTCAATACGCCATGAGTAGATTTCGGGTGTAAAAATGCAATTTTGAGGCCTTCTGCTCCTCCGCGAGGCGCTTTGTCGATAAGCTGAACGCCTTTTGCTTCAACTTCATTGAGCGCGCTTTGTACGTCGGGCACTGCAAATGCGATATGATGAATACCTTCTCCGCGTTTTTCAATGAATTTGGCTATCGTACTGTCTTCACTTGTCGGTTCCAGTAATTCTATCTTTGTTTGTCCGATTTTGAAAAAAGCAGTTTTTACCTTCTGATCGGTTACTTCTTCGATATTGTAACACTTAACGCCTAATATCTGTTCATAGTATGGCAGTTGTTCCTCAATACTTTTTACGGCAATGCCGAGATGCTCGATATGTGAAATTTCCATTATAATAATGTATTAAGTAATTAATGAAATTTTTCCGCAAAGATATGAAAAAAATCCAAATACATTCTTTTCTAAGCAAATAAAAAGTCAAAAATGTTACATTTTCACAAATGCGTCGTCATATAAAAAAGAAAGTGCAACAGGCAAAGGCGCAAAATAATTGATGTTAAACAGGATACAATATAATAAAAAAAACTCATAGATTAAAATGGTTTATCAATTTTTTTTGTACCTTTGCCGCGCTTTTTGGGCCTGTCGTAGTGTGATGGGGAATTAGGAAGCAAAGAACTAATTTTGAGTAACACAGATTTTAACAAGATGAAAACATTTAAACTGGAAGCGACGCCGAGAGAAGTTATCGGCAGAAAAGCTTCAAAACAATTACGTAAGCAAAGCTTAATCCCTGCAGTACTGTATGGTCGGGAACCGGTAGAGTTACCTTACAAAGGTATGCTTAACGCCGGAGAAAAGATAGTAGAGATAGGTGATAACAAAGGCGTTATTGTGACGGATTTTACAGTGTCGCTTGATGGCGTGCGCAAACTGATCTATACCCCTGAAATACACCTTGTCGATATCGCGATTAAAGGTGGTAAATCGGTAAAAGCCATACTTAAAGATTCTCAGTATCATCCGGTTTCTGATGATATTCTTCATATTGATTTTCTTGAAGTATTTGAAAACAAACCGATTGTTATGGAGGTTCCTGTTATATTGGAGGGGCACTCTGTCGGCGTGAAAGCCGGCGGTAAGCTTAATCAATCCATGCGTAAGCTGAAAGTGAAAGGTTTGGCAAATAATATACCGGAGATATTAACAATTAATGTTGAACATCTTGAATTAGGTAAGGTTATTAAGGTAGGAGAACTTGGCTTTGATAATATTGAGCTTGTTAATCCTAAGAATGCTGTGGTATGTATCGTTAAGATGACGCGCGCTTCTCAAAGCGCTGCCGCTACCGCCGGAAAATAACAGGAAAAATAACGAATACTTTCAATAGAGGAGGAGGGAGGATGTTTTACACATTCTCCCTTTTTAACTAAAAATGCAGGAATGAAATATCTTATTGTCGGTTTGGGTAATATAGGCGAGGAATATTGGGGAACGCGTCATAATATCGGATTCAGGGTCGTCAATGAATTAGCCGGTTCTGCGGATGTATTTTTCAGAGAAGAGAGGTATGGCGCTGTGGCCCGTATGCGTGTTAAAAATGCAGAGCTTGTCGTGTTGAAACCGAATACTTTTATGAATTTAAGCGGTAATGCCGTACGTTACTGGTTGCAGAAAGAAGATATGCCTTTATCACAGCTGCTCGTTGTGGCCGATGATTTGTCGCTCCCATTCGGAAGCCTGCGGATGAAGCCAAAGGGAAGTCATGGCGGTCATAACGGATTGCGGAACATTGAAGAAATTCTGGAGACGGCAGAATATCCTCGCCTGAGGTTTGGGATTGGCGACGATTTTTTCCGTGGAAGACAGGTTGATTTTGTGTTAAGCAAATTTACCGCAGAGGAGATGGAAAAAATGCCGGAACGCGTTAAACAGTCTATCGAAATGATAAAGAGCTTTTGTCTTGCAGGAATAGGTATTACAATGAATCAGTTTAATCATAAATGAGCAGGAGCAGGTAATGTTTTAATGAATGAAGTAAGGATTGATAAATGGATGTGGGCGACGCGTGTCTTTAAGACGCGTACGATTGCTGCTGAAGCATGTAAGAAAAGCCGCGTACTGGTGGGAGGCGTCAATGTTAAGCCTTCGAGAATGATCAGGGCCGGCGATGTTGTGTCTGTTCGCAAGCCTCCTGTTACGTATTCGTTTCGCGTACTTGATGTGACGGAAAAACGAATAGGTGCAAAACTTGTCCCTCTGTATCTTGAAAACGTCACTTCTCCCGAAGAATATGAAATTCTTGAAATGAATAAGATTTCCGGATTTGTCAATCGCGCAAAAGGATTGGGGCGTCCTACCAAGAAAGAACGGCGTGAGCTGGATGGCTTTACCGATACGGAAACGGATAGTCCGGTATTGAGCTTTGATTGGGACGAATACTGGAATGAAGATACAAATGGCGAATAACCGGCTATAAAAAACAGGTTTGTCCGAATGAGATTTTTTTTGATTATAGCCGGTACGATTAGCCTGGCGTTGGGTATTATCGGTATTTTCGTACCTTTACTACCGACAACCCCTTTTTTGCTACTTTCTGCCGCCGCCTATTTTAAGGGTTCTCCACGTTTGTATAACCGGCTGATTAATCACAGGCGCCTGGGTCCCTACATCCGTAACTTCAGAGAGAATAAAGCGATACCTGTGCGGGTGAAGATTGTTTCCGTAACATTGTTATGGGGTACAATCGGTTATTGTATTCTCTGTTTAGGTTTGCCTCTTTGGATTAGAATTATGCTTGGATGCGTCGTTGTTGGCGTAACGTGGCATATATTATCGTTCAGGACACTGAAATGATTATTATAAGTTCTGAACGCTTATTCCATACGATCTATATAGCCGCCATGACAGGAGCCAAGCGTAGACGTCACAGGAAATTACTCGCTTAATTCAAGCCATCTCATTGTCTTTTCCTCAATTTCATTTATGAGGTCGCCGATACGTGCAGATTTCTCATTTAGTTCATCAATTGATAATGTGCCGCCGCTAAGAGCTTCTTCAATTATTTTCTTTTCTTTTTCAAGTTCAGGGATTTCCATATCCAGGGACTCCAGCTCTTTTTGCTCTTTATAGGTTAATTTCTTTTTATCGGAAGATTGCCGGCAGTTTTGCTTACCGGAGGAGAGATACTGATTATCAGGGCCCGACGCCGGGCCGTTTCCGGTCTTAATGCTTTCTTCCTTTTCACGTTGCGTTTTCCGGAGGCGGTATTCCGTATAGTTTCCGGGATAATCCCGAATGTCCGCATTGCCGTGGAAGACGAATAGATGGTCGACCACTTTGTCCATAAAATAACGGTCGTGCGAAACAATGATCACGCATCCTTTAAAATCTGCCAGATATTCTTCGAGCACATTCAATGTTGCAATATCCAGATCGTTGGTAGGCTCGTCAAGAATAAGAAAGTTCGGATTATTCATTAATACGGTACATAAATAAAGCCGTCTCTGTTCGCCTCCGCTTAGCTTATAAACATAGCTGTGCTGTTTTTCGGGAGTAAAAAGAAAATGGTTCAGAAATTGTGAAACGCTCAGCGACTTACCGTTACCCAGTGTGACATATTCGGCAATCTCCTGAACGACGTCGATAACTTTCATTTTTTCATCGAACTGCAATCCATTCTGACTGTAGTATCCGAAGCAGACTGTTTCGCCGATGTTAAAGCGACCGCTATCCGGCTGTATTTCACCTGTCAGCATTTTTATGAAAGTCGATTTACCGGTACCGTTATCGCCTACAATGCCAAGTTTCTCATATCGTGCGAACGTATAATTGAAATCTTCTACTATTTTGAGATCGCCGAAGCTTTTGCTAACATGTTCCGCATCGAAGATTTTTGACCCGATATAGGGCTCTTTTACATTCAGAGAAACGTTTTTGTCATCCTTCTTCTGTTTTGCTTTTTTTTCAAGTTCGTAAAAGGCGTCAATTCTGTATTTTGCTTTTGTTGCGCGCGCCTGCGGTTGACGGCGCATCCAGTCCAGTTCCTTTCGATACAGATTGCTTGCGTGATCGATAGCGGCCTGTGCGGCCTCCATGCGTTCGGCGCGTTTATCTAAATAGTAGCTGTAATTTCCTTTATATGAATAAATTTGTTTGTTGTCGATTTCAATAATCTCATTACAAACTTCATCCAGAAAATACCGGTCGTGAGTGACCATCAGCAGGCTTATCGTCGAACGTTTCAGGTAATCCTCCAGCCATTCGATCATCTCCAGATCCAGATGATTGGTAGGCTCGTCCAGCAAAATAAGTTCCGGTTCGAGTATCAGTATATTGGCAAGCGCAACGCGTTTTAGTTGCCCTCCGGAGAGTGTTCCGACCTTTTGTCCGAAATCCGTTATTTTCAGCTGTGAAAGAATCTGTTTGGCTTTACGTTCATAATCCCATGCCTTTTCATGTTCCATCCGGGGAAGGAGTCTTTCAAGAACTTCAGTCTCGTTTGATAATAGAGCCGCCTCGTACTCTGCAATGAGGCGTACCATTTCATTTTGCGAATAAAAACAGGCTTGTAAAACGGTTAAATCTTCAGGGTAGGACGGCGATTGTTCCAGATAACCGACACGCAGGTCGCCGCGGAAAGTAATGTTTCCCTCTTCTGCGCTTTCTTTGCCGCTTATGATGTTCAATAAGGTGGTCTTTCCCGCGCCGTTCCGGGCGATAAGCCCTATTTTTTGTCCCTGGGCTACGCCAAGAGAGATGCTCTCATAAAGAACAAGATCGCCAAATCGCTTCGTCAGGTTATCTATTTGTAAAAAACTTACCACGCTCCGGTCTTACTACTAATTACCCATCGCTACGAACTATCCCTGATCTTTCAGGATAACGTCGTGTGCGCCTCCCTCGACGATACTTGTCGACGATACGAGGGTTATTTTGGCATTATTCTGCAATTCTTCAATGCTCGTGGCGCCGCAACTGCACATGGTCGCTTTTATTTTTCCGAGTGTTATGTCCAGGTTGTCTTTCATATTTCCCGCATATGGAACATAGCTGTCAACACCTTCTTCAAATCTGAGCGACTCATTACCTCCAATGTCGTAACGCTGCCAGTTTTGAGCGCGGTTTGAACCTTCGCCCCAGTACTCTTTAACGTAATTACTGCCTACGCGTAATGTTTTGGTCGGCGATTCGTCGAAGCGTGCAAAATAACGTCCCATCATAAGAAAGTCTGCACCCATAGCTAAAGCCAGAACCATGTGATAATCATGAACAAGCCCGCCGTCGCTGCATATCGGAATATAGACCCCTGTTTTTTTTAAATATTCGTCACGGATTCTCGCAACATCGATCAGGGCTGTAGCCTGTCCTCTTCCGATGCCCTTTTGTTCGCGTGTGATACAGATAGAGCCGCCTCCTATACCGACTTTGATGAAATCTGCGCCTGCGTCGACCAGATAATGGAATCCTTCTCCATCGACAATATTTCCGGCGCCCACGGGTATTTTATTTCCGTAATTGGTTTTTATCCATTTAAGCGTTTCCTGCTGCCATTCCGAATATCCGTCGGAAGAGTCTATGCACAATACGTCAACGCCTGCCTCTATCAAGGCCGGTACTCGTTCTTTGTAGTCGCGTGTGTTAATTCCGGCTCCGACAAGCAGTTTTTTATTTGTGGCGTCAGAAAGTTCGCTTGGATTTTCGCGATGACTGTCATAATCTTTGCGGAAAACAAAATATGCCAGATTTTGTTTTTCATCTATGACAGGCAGCGAGTTGAGCTTATTTTCCCATAATATCTGATTTGCTTCGCTCAGGCTCATACCGGATTTTCCGACAATCAGTTTTTCAAATGGCGTCATGAAATCTTTCACTTTCATCTTGTGATCATCTTTTTCCATACGGTAATCCCGGCTCGTTACAAGACCTGATAATTTCCCGTTGGATGTGCCGTCGTCTGTTATTCCGATTGTTGAATGTCCTGTTTTTTTGACTATTTGTATAACGTCATGAAGGGTATTTTCCGGAGTAAGATTTGAATCGCTGACAACAAATCCGGCTTTGAATTTTTTTACTTTACGCACCATTTCCGCCTGGCTTTTTATCGGTTGCGATCCGAATATAAAAGACAGGCCTCCGTTGCGCGCCAGTTCAATGGCCAATTCCGGCCCTGAAACCGCTTGCATGATTGCGGATACAAACGGAATGTTAAGATGAATGGCCGGGGACGCGCCTTTATTAAATTTGACAAGAGGAGTTTTCAACGATACATTCGTCGGGATACATTGTTTTGTTGTCAGGCCGGGGATCAGCAAATATTCCCCGAAAGTTCTGGATACATCATTTAAATAATTGGCCATAGCTTATCTTTTTTTCGGAAATAATTGCGTGCAAAGATACTTGAAATAATTGAAATTAGTAGCGAACAAAATCATAATTATTTTGACGTATTTTTGATACTGTTGATTTTTAGAGTATTATGATGTCGCCTGAATATTTTATCGGATGATCATGCAACGAAATGAAAATTTCTGCATCTATATAAGTGAGTGAGAATTTAAGAAAATAATAAATATTTGTTTATAAGGAGTTTTTTAGAATGAAAGGGAATGTTTTGAATTTAGGTCTCGGACTACTGTCTGCTTTTTTGTTTTTCTCATGTCTTAGTGACGACGATGACGATGTTTACGTATCTTATGGCGTCATACAGAACGTCCACTCTGCCGGTAATTACGAAATACTTACGGATAAAGGGAACACTTTGGTCGTAACCAAAACTTATACGACAGAAACGATAGAGGAGGATAAGCGTGTTCTTGTCAATTATGAGATACTGTCGGATAAGGATAAGAGCAGAAATATTTATGAAGTGCGCGTAAACGGTTTTTATAATTTACTGTCGAAACCGCTGGTAAACGAATCATTTATTCTTCAGGATGAAGAAGCTCGTCGAGACAGCATCGGGAATGATCCTTTTAGCCACATATATGCAGTATTCGGAGGCAATTTTATCAATATTGATTTCGAAGTATGGCATTTACAGAGTTCGAATGAAAAACATATGATCAATCTCGTTTATGATGATACGCGCGCCGGTGCGGATACGATTTATCTTACATTATATCATAATGCATATGGCGAAGTTCCCGGAAAAGTCCTGTCATTATACAGGGGAACCGGAAGAAGCTCATTTAAAATATCGGACCTGCTTCCGGAAGGAGTTTCTGCAAAGCCTGTCAAACTTACATGGACTCAATACGGGTCTAATTATGAACCTCAGGTTTATTCGGACTCCGGTACGTTTAAATTAGGTAATGCATCGGATACCAATGAAAGTTTGTTGAGAAATATCGGATTAGACTCTTCTATAGAAGTAAAATAAACATTTAGTAAACATTTTTAATTGGGGTGTTTTATCCGGGTTTGGCTGTAGAGACTTTCCCGGATATTTTTTTTGTGTAATTTTGCGTTTTTGTTTGTTCTATATGCAAAGAAACAGTATGAATTTTGCCGCTCATTATTTTGCACGTTATAAATCGCTTCCCTCTTTTTTCTGTGAAAAGCCGGATGAAGAACCGGATATAATCGTTATTATACCATGCCTTGATGATGAATTTATATTCAACACATTAGACTCATTGGAGCATACGAATCATGTTCCCGTAAAGATCGAAGTGATCGTAAATGTAAATTCAGGGGAAAGAACGCTTCCGGAAATTGTCGAAAGAAACAGGATTATATTTGACGGGCTGAAGCAAAAAGCAGAAACAGGTTTTTATAGAAAATTCAGATTGATTCCCATCCTTGTCGAAGGTACGGCGAAGAAAAAGAACGGCGTGGGTTTTGCCCGAAAAACGGCAATGGATGAAGCTGTGAGGAGATTTGCCTCAATTAATAAACCGGATGGCCTGATCGTTTCCTTAGATGCGGATTCGCTTGTTGCGAAAAGTTATTTTCAGGAAATAGCGAAAGCGATGGAACACCGGTCGGCCGAATGCTTTACATTCCAGTTTCAGCATAATTATGATATTTCTGTTTATCCGGAAAATGTGATGGCTGCATGCCGGTTGTATGAAATTTATCTCCGTTACTACCGTCTTGCTTTGAAGACGTTTGGATTTCCGTTTGCTATTCATACGATCGGATCCTGTTTCGCTATACGTGCCGAGGCGTATACCAAACTCGGCGGAATGCCTCCAAAGCAGGGCGGGGAGGATTTTTATTTCCTGCAGAAGGCAGTAAAAATGCATCCGGTGTACGAAGTCCGGAATCCGATCGTATTTCCGTCTCCACGCGTTTCGAACCGTGTACCTTTCGGCACCGGACCCTCTGTACGGAACATTCTTGAAAAAGGGGAGTATTTGGTCTATAACTTTGATCTGTTTGGTCGGCTAAAAGTTTTTTATGAACTTTTTCCGGCAATGGAACGTAAAGATGTGAAAGAGCAGATTCCTTCTGTTATATCAGATTACCTCGGCGCCGATACTTTTGATGCGATACTTTCCGAATGTAGAAAATACTCGTCCTCATCCAAAGCTTTTATAAAGCGCATGTATGATAATTTTGACGCTTTTTTTATCGTAAAGTTTCTGAATACATTTAATAACAGCGACATTTATCCTCCGGTTGACGTCCATGAAGCAGGCCGTATATTGTTGAATTATTATGGCATAAAAGCGCCGGGCGATATTTATGAAGAACTGATGTCGCTGGATATTAACAGTTAAGAGAGCTTCGGTCATTGCTAATTAAATTATATTTGTATCATTGCCGAAAAAACCGGCTCTGCAACACTTCCGACAGGGATATCCTGCAAACTTTCGATTCTATCCACGCCGTAAAATCGAAGGATTTGAGTATTTGGTTTTCAAATACCTGGTTACGAATATCCGTCAGTTCCGGTTCTATTTTCAACCATAATTTTGCCCTGCTATTGCTGCTTTGCAATTCGTATTTGTTTTTGTTCATCAGGTTAATAATCAGGCGTTCCGAGCGATATGCCTTTTTCTGCATGGATATTTCCCGCTTGATGGAGCGACTTTCCGTACGGACGTATTCCATGTTGTCGAGTTCGTAATGGATAATCAGATTGATTAAGCGAATGGTGCGATATAATGGAAAAGTATGGATACTTTCATGACGAACAAGTTCGTTTATCAGCATTTTCTGAGCTTTTTTGTAGTCGATTAATCCTATGTAAATCAAAGCCATGCATAGCGATATTTCTGTTTGACGGAGTATGCTTATCTGATTTGACTTCGATAAAACCGCGTTACCGTGTTTCTCCGACAGTTGCTTTGCTGCGACGAAATCGCCCCTGTCGAGCAAGGGATACAGTTCGTAAAGAAAAATAATAGCCGCCACATGGAGTTGGAATCCGGCGGAAGGATGTTGTATTTTTCGTAAGCGTTCGAGGAAATAAGGCATTTCGCCGTAATTTTTCATGCTCCGCAAGTTGTCGAGGACGCCTTCGAGAACCGCTACATAATAGAGAGGCGGATTAGCCCAAAACTGCGGATTATTTTCAAAAAGGCGGTTTAATTCCCTGAACGATTGAAGCGCCGACTTTTTGTCGCCTATATTGATAAGGTAGTTGGATTGGAATAACTGATGCAGCTTTTTGGCTTCAAAACTGTCCTTGCTTGTCGTAGTAAAGCTCATTTCGGCAAAAACCAAATCGTTCAGCAAATCTATCTGCTTTTGAGAATAGACATTTCCCTTGTAAATTCTCCTGTGTTTCAATAATTCGTACAACGACGACTGTTCGTTTATTATTCGTATTTTCTTCAACAACTCGCCGATTTGAAAATGCTTTTTTATCAATTCCGTTTCCGACATGTCGGGAAAATTCAGGAACAACATATATTCCAGTTCCATGCGGGAAGCATAAAGCGATACGAGGTGATTTTCATATCGGGCGGCTTCCTTCTTTATTTTATCAAGCATGTCGAGGGCGTCGGTAAATAGTGATTTTTCAAACAAAATCCTCGCTTTCATTATTTTATTGAACAGTTTGTAATAACTATCCTGATTCTCGCGAAAAGTCAATAAACTATCTAATATTATTTTATAAAGATAGGACGCTGTAACATTGAAATTGGAATTCTTTCGCTTCTTTCCGTACAGTAATTTCAATTCATGCGAAGATATGATTCCCGACTCTTCGATAATTTTGAACAAAACCGCATAATCAGTCGATTTTCTGTTTGTCATGAATGTCCGCTTCTCATTTTTCGAGAGCGAATGAACTAATAATACAAGTGAATCTGCCTGTGTCATGAGTTTGATTTTTTTCACGCAAATATACTTGAAATTATTTTTTTATGTAATTTTTTATTTATTTTTATGTGTACATTATTTAAATATTAACATTAAGGAAACATAGAACTCATAATGTTCATCAATCTTTGGCGCAAGCAGTTTTTTTTTAAACGCTTTGCTAAAAGACCGTCGGTTTATGTTCGTTTCATATTTTGAATTATTATTTTTGTTGTTTTTTTGTAATAAAAATGTAATAAAACTAATGTAATTTTGTATGTCCAAAAAGTTATGATGAAAAAAATCGTAGTTATAGGTAGTTCAAATACCGACATGATCATTAAGAGCGATCGGCTTCCCGTGCCGGGACAAATTGTTGCCGGCAGACAGTTTATGGTGAATTCGGGCGGGAAAGGCGCTAATCAAGCAGTTGCTATCGCCCGTATGGGAGGGAACGTAACGCTTATTACCAAGACAGGAAATGACCTTTTTGGAAAACGGTCGTTGGAACTGTATAAATCCGAAGGCATTGTAACCGATTATATTTTTTCCGATCCCGATAATCCTTCGGGGATTGCGTTGATTTTGATGGATACTTCGGGTGAAAAGTATATTTCAATAGTACAAGGAGCCATCAAAACCCTGTCGATAAAAGATATTGAAAAAGTGCGCACTGTGATAGAAGATGCAGGTATCTTGTTGATGGAATTGGAGATTCCTATGGAAACGGCAGAATATGTCGCTAAAATTGCATTGAAAAAAGGAATAAAAATAGTACTCAATCCTTCGCCCATACAAGTAATTTCCAAGGAATTGCTACAATCGGTACAGATTATAATTCCAAACAAAACCGAAGCGGAATGGCTGACCGGCATTAATGTGTACAATTGGGACTCGGCGCGAAAGGCAGCCGATTGCATCCATGAAAAAGGCGTGGAAACAGTCATCATCACGCTGGGTTCCAAAGGAGCGCTTGTCAGGGAAAACGGCCGATACTATGAAGTAGCGGCTGAAAAAGTAAAGGCAGTCGATACTACCGCTGCAGGCGATACCTTTTGCGGTGTTTTTTGCGTTGGCTTAACAGAAAACATGAGCACAGTCGACGCAGCGAAAATGGCGTGTAAAGCCGCTGCTATAGCAGTAACCCGCAGTGGAATGCAACAGTCCATACCTTACCGGGAGGAATTGTCGTTCGAGTATTAACTTCAGATTAGATAAATAACAATGTTAATCTTTTTAAAATTTGATTTATGAGGAAAAGAAAGTTTATTTTAGGGATACTATGTGTCCTGATGAGTTCCTTTACAGTCTTTGCACAGCAAAAGTTGACGGGAACAGTTATTGACGCCAATAGCGAGCCGATTATCGGCGTTAGCGTGATTGAAAAAGGAACAACCAACGGCGTAGCGACGGACGTCGATGGAAAATTCTCAATCTCTGTTTCTAAAGGAGCCGTATTACAAATATCGTATATCGGTTATATGACGCAGGAAATTACAGTTGGAGAGAGAAGCCATTGGGACGTCGTCCTGGAGGAAGATACAAAGGCTTTGGACGAGGTGGTGGTAATTGGTTACGGAACGATTAAGAAAGTCGATTTAACCGGCGCTGTTGCCAGTGTCGGCGGCAAACAACTTGCTGAGGCTCGGGCGACAACCCTGTCGCAAGCCTTGCAGGGAACCATGCCGGGTGTATTGGTTACACGTTCCGGTTCTACGCCCGGAGCAACCGCAACTGTCCGTATACGCGGTATTACCACTATCGGAAACTCTGAGCCCCTGGTGCTGGTGGATGGCACAGAAGGAAGTTTGCATCATGTTGATCCCGAAGACGTCGAGAGTATCTCTGTCTTGAAAGACGCCGCTTCGGCTTCTATCTATGGGGCAAGGGCGGCTGCGGGCGTCATTTTGATAACAACCAAACGCGCCAAAGACGGACAGTTGAGTATTGATTATTCCGGTACGCTGGGCGTTATGAAAGCGACGGCTTTCCCCGGCGTAGTCGATTACAAACGTTATATGGAAATGAACAACGAAGTGGCCTGGAACGATGGGGAAAATGTCCCGGGAAACGAATATTTCGTTTACGGTAAGGACTACATCGAAAGTTACGCCGAAAACAACCGCCTTGACCCCGATCGTTATCCTATTACCGACTGGAAGTCGTACCTCATCAACAATTCCGCTCCAAGGCAAAAGCATGGCCTTTCGGTTACTTACGGCAATAAGGTAATAAAAACGAAAGCGTCCATTAGCTACGAAAAGACGGACGCACTTTACAACCGCCGCTCGTATGCCACCATTAATGCTCGCTTCAATAACAGCGTTACAATCAACAAATATTTGTCGGCAACGGTCGACGGCTCCTACCGTCAAGCTGTTTCTGAAGCGCCATTAGTCAATCCGATGGAAGCGGCATACGTTTATGGGCCATTGTGGACGCCTGCATATTCGGACGGCCGTATATCCGGGGGTAGAAACGGAACAAACACATACGCCAGGTTGAACTACGGGGGATTTTCCAATGAGGAGGTCAATTATGTTAACGCACGTATTGCATTGAATTTCACGCCTGTTAAAGGGCTTACCGTTACCGGCGTTTGGGCGCCCCGTGTTGGATACGGTATAACTAAGACCTTTGTGAAACAAGTTCCTTACTACGATCTGGATGATCCTACTCTTTTTGCCGGGTATATAAACGGATGCGTGGAGAACAGTTTGACCGAAGGCAGAAACCATCTCTTCTCGACTACCAAACAGTTGTTAGCCAATTATGCGGTAACATTCGGCAAAGCGCACGAGCTGTCGCTGTTGGCCGGTTATGAAGATTACCATTATTTTATCGAAAATCTGACAGCTTCCAGTAATGTGATGGAATTGGTGAATTTCCCTTATTTAGACAGAGGTAATAAGAATTATTTAGCCAATAGCGGTAGCGCCAACGAGAATGCTTATCGTTCTTATTTTGGGCGAATTAACTATAGTTATGGCGACCGCTACCTGTTTCAAGCCAATATTCGTACAGACCAATCGTCACGGTTCCATCGCGATTACCGTACCGGCTATTTCCCTTCTGTTTCGGTTGGTTGGGTAGTAACAGAGGAACCGTTTTTGAAAAACAAGCTCGGGCCGTTATCTTTCCTTAAATTAAGAGGCTCGTGGGGTAATTTGGGAAACGAACGCGTAGGTAATTACCCCTATCAGGCTATTATGGCTTTTTCGACGGCGCTTATGGTTAATGGTTCGAACGCTGTTCAAAGCGTAACAACCGCCGGCCAGCAGACGTTGAATGTAGAAGACATCACATGGGAACGAACAGAAGCGCTTGACGTAGGCGTGGACGCTTATTTTCTTAAAAATCGTTTGTCGTTGACATTCGACTACTATAAAAAGACCACCCACGATATGTTGCT
This sequence comes from Tannerella sp., assembly GCA_031257565.1. GTDB lineage: Bacteria > Bacteroidota > Bacteroidia > Bacteroidales > Tannerellaceae > Tannerella. The sequence continues at coordinate 18,514 of JAIROL010000177.1, forward strand.
GTCACTTGAAGTTCCTGATTTTATGGGCTATAATAATCCGCAGCAAAATGCGGGCGTCATGAATACCAAGGGTTGGGACTTGCAGGTGGAATGGAAAGATAAAATAGGCGATTTCAGGTATTCCATAAGCGCCAATCTGTCGGATTACCGTTCGGTGATGGGTAACTTGGAGGGCACTGTATTTGACGGTAATACCATCATAAAAGAAGGCAGCGAATATGCCGAATATTATGGTTACGTGTCGGATGGCCTGTTTTTGACCCAGGCCGACTTGGACGCCTCTGCCAAGTTGAGTTCGGCTGTTCGGGTAGGGGATATAAAGTTTACGGATATAAGCGGTCCCGACGGCGTTCCGGACGGTATCATCAGCCCCGATTATGACCGGGTATTATTGGGCGGTTCACTGCCGAGATACACTTACGGAGGCGCCATCAATGCCGGCTATAAAGACTTTGATTTGTCAATAACCTTTAATGGCGTCGGCAAGCAAAAGCGGCTTTTAAGCGTGAATCAGGTATATCAGACTGCACAGTGGTACACTTTTCCCGATTTTATCGATGGCAATTATTTTAGCCATTACAATACCGACGAACAGAATGCTAAAGCCACATACCCCCGTCTTTCACAAGTAGGATATAATGGAAATAACTATAAGATGTCTGATTACTGGCTGATTGACGGCTCTTATTTTCGCTTGAAAAACATTGTTTTGGGCTATACGCTGCCTAAAGCAATTGTCAGGAAAGTTCAATTATCCAATGTGCGTGTGTGGGCTGGAATTACCGACTTGTTCTCCATAGACAACCAACCCAAAGGATGGGATCCTGAAGCCGGACTAAGCGCATATATTGCCAAAACGTTCAATTTTGGCATACAAGTTAAATTTTAAAATGTAAAATTAATATGAAAAAAATAATATTATCGACAATAATGACGGTCCTGTTGTTCTTTGCAGGCTGTCAAAACTTGGATTTGAATCCGCTTACGGAGGGTTCAACGGAAAACTGGTACAGTAATGAACAGGAGTTAACGATGGCGCTTAACGACTTATATCGCGGGGCGTTGTGGTATTGGGAGTGCAATCGTCTGTTCCATACCGACCGTTATAGCGACGACTGGAGTCAGCGCGATTATATCTATGACTGGATAAAAGACGGATATAACGGCGAAACCGGTTATGTGGAAAGTATGTGGTTGAATTCCTATAAAGCCATATCCAGAGCTAATACCATACTTGACCATCTGGATAATGCAGAAGGCAATTTATCCGACGAGTTGATCACACAGTTTAAGGGAGAAGCCTCGTTTTTCCGTGCTGTATTTTATTCGTACCTGGTATTCCTGTGGGGTGATGTTCCCTTTTTTACCGGTTACCTCTCCATTGACGAATCTTACGAATTAGCACGTACAGATAAAAATGTTGTTTTGCAGCAGATCTATGCGGATTTCGATGAGGCTGCCGCTGACCTGCCGAATTCTTATGGCGATCTGAAACGTGTAACCAAAGGGGCAGCGTATGCATTCAAGGCCAGAGCCGCTATCTGGATGTTGGATTGGGAGACAGCCGCCGCTGCCGCCAAAAGTTGTATGGATTTGGGCGTATATTCGCTCCATTCCGATTTCGGCAACCTTTTCCTGACCAGTACAAGAAATTCTCCCGAATATATCTTTACCATCCCACGTTCAAAGGAGTTGTTGGATAATTCCGAAACTGTAAGCAATATGTATCCGCGTAATCAAGGTGGAACAGCTGGCGCTCAACCTTCGTGGGATTTGTTCTGTTCGTTCCTGTGTACCGACGGATTGCCCATCGACAAATCGCCGTTGTATAACCCGAAAGAGCCATTCGAGAACCGCGACCCTCGTTGTACTTATACGATTGTTAAGCCCGGAACGGCGCACCTCGGATTCATTTACGATCCAAGCCCTGCAGCCAAAACCGTGCAGAATACGACTACAGGCGCAATGGTTACCAATAAAGATTCACAAATTAACGACCAGTATGCTGCATACAATGGTTTATGCCTGAAAAAGGGTGCAGACGAGGAATGGACGGACGATAAGGCTACAGAAAAAAGTTCGGTTATTATGCGTTATGCCGATGTGTTGTTGATGTATGCCGAGGCTAAAATGGAGTTAAATGAAATTGACGCTTCGGTTTTTGACGCCATCAACCAGGTACGCGCCCGCGCCTACAAGTGCGGGATGGCGGAAACAACCAAATATCCGGCTGTCTCTGAAACCAGTCAGGCTAAGCTGCGGACAATTATCCGTACCGAACGCCACATGGAATTGGCTTGGGAAAACCGGCGGTGGTTCGACATTATTCGTTGGCGGTTAATCGAAACCGTGATGAACCGGCCGCTGTATGTATGGCCGCCAAAAGCTCAGATATTAGCCTATTACAACAATGGCGACTATTTCTTCCCCAGTGTATTGCCGGTTATAGATGAAAACGGATGCCCCGACTTTGCGCCGGTGGCGGCTACCGGAAAAATCAGGAAGATTATCGACAGAACCGTTGCAACAAGACAATACCTGTTGCCGATCCCGTCCAAAGAACTTGCGATAAATGAGAATCTGAAGCCGCAAAATCCGGGGTATTAATATTAAAATGATTATGAATAAAATAATTTTAAACAACATGAAAAAGCATATTATACTTGTAGCTACCGGTATGATAATGATGGCCTGTAGCAAAGACGACGAAGTGGCGGTCACGAAAGTAGAGATTGAGCCATCGTCAGTCCGCATAGAAGTGGGTGAAAATTTTACGTTCACGGCAACAGTATCACCCGACAATGCCACCAATAAAACGGTAACATGGAGTTGTGACAATCCGGATATTGCGACGATAGATGAAAGTGGTACAGTCGTTGGCGTGTCGGTAGGCAATGCGCTCATTACGGCCATAGCCGGCGTAAAGAAATGGGTGTCAGAGGTAACAGTTGTTGCCGCTACGGTTCGCGTGACGGGGGTAACGATTGACCCACCGACACTCTTGTTAAACACGAGCGACGAGGTTACGCTCACGGCAGTGATATCGCCTCCCAACGCCACCAATCAGGCTGTGTCATGGGAAAGCAACAATACGGCTGTGGCCACTGTAAACAGCAGTAGCGGCAAGGTGACAGGCGTAACCATGGGTACAGCGACAATCACGGTGACGACAATCGACGGCGGGAAGACGGCTACTTGCCCGGTAACGGTAGAAGTTGCGACTATCCCTGTAACAGGCGTAACAATTAGTCCTCCGGCGCTCAGCTTGGGAACAGGCGGAAAATCCATGCTCACGGCAGTGATATCGCCTGCCAACGCTACCAATCAGGCTGTGTCATGGACAAGCGATAACACGGCTGTGGCCACTGTAAACAGCAGTAGCGGCGAGGTAACAGGCGTAACCGCAGGTCCAGCGACGATCACGGTGACAACGGCCGACGGCGGTAAAACGGCTACTTGTCCAGTAACGGTAACTGCCTTTGCTGATTTCACCGACCAGTGGGCGGGCAACATGGTTGCCGTAGCAGGCGGCACAATGACCATGCCTATAGGCGGAACAACAGTTGTTAACATCAATAGTTTCTATATGGGAAAATACGAGGTTACGCAAAAGATATGGGAAACTGTAGTGAAAACGCTTCCCCAATACGCCGCGAACCCCTGGCCGAATAGCGCAGGGCCAAACGACACGTATGGCAGGGGCGATGATTATCCGGCCCAGTTTATTTCACACGATAATATCATGAATATCTTCCTGCCGGCGCTCAACGCGTTGACGGGCAAAAACTATCGTTTGCCCACCGAAGCGGAATGGGAATATGCGGCGCGTGGCGGTCAGCAATCGCAAGGTTTCACAAAGTACAGCGGCAGCGATGATATTACAGCGGTAGCGTGGTTTGGCCCCGGTGGTTCTGGATGTTCTGGCAATAACTCCGGCGGTAAATCTCACCCGGTGGGTCTGTTGGCAGGGAATGAACTGGGTCTTCACGACATGACCGGTAACCTGTGGGAGTGGTGCTACGATTGGTATGATGCTACGACCTACCCAAGCGGAACCGATAATCCAACCGGTCCGACCACAGGCACCAGACGTGTGCTCAAGGGCGGTAGCTGGCAAAATAACTGCACCACTACCATCCAGTTACCTTATCGCAACAATGCTGCCCCCAATACTGTCGATGGAACTGGCCGGCATGGTTTCCGCCTCGCGCTTGATAAATGATAAAAACAATTGATATGGACAAACGTAATTTTATTAAAACCACTGTATATGCCGGTCTGGGGCTGCTGGGCGGCGTTCCCTTAATAAGATGTTCAAAAGGCGGTGACGATAATGGGGAAGAAAACAATAACAGTGGAAAAGGAAATAGCAGCAAGACTACTGTAAAAGTCGGCGAGGTATTGCCCGACTGGGAGGAGGGTTATCTCGACATCCATGCCATCAGTACGGGACGGGGTGAATCTACGCTATATATCTTTCCCGACGGCACCACGCTGATGGTGGATGCAGCCGGTTCACTCCTTTCAATGACTGATCCTATTCCCCCGACACCCCATAAGCCCAATAGTAATATTACATCGGGGCAGGTGATAGTTGATTACGCCAATCACTTCATCCGGCCGGCAAACAGCAAACTCAACTACCTCATGTTGACGCACTGGGATCCTGACCACATGGGAAGTTATTCTACAAGCACGCCATTGGATGCGTCGGGAACATTCCGTCTCACCGGCGTCACCGAAGTGGGGGCAAAAATCCGCTTTGACAAGATGATCGACCGCGACTATCCCAACTACAGCTATCCTACCACCTTCGATGCAAACAGGAGGAATAACTATCTGAAATTCCTTGATTGGGCAAAGACAAACTATGGTGCAACGGTCGAACAATTCGACGTCGGCAGCGCCAGCCAGATTATTTTGAAACAGAATCCGTCAAAATATGGCAATTTTCAGGTGCGCAATCTTATAGGTAACGGCTGGATGTGGACAGGTAGCGGAACCGGCAAAGTAAACCTCCTGCCCGGCAACGTGGCCGAAGTGGTAGCCGCCGACCCCGCCGAGAATGTATTTAGCTGCGCTTTTCATTTGCAGTATGGCAAGTTTAATTATTTTGCCGGTGGCGACCTGCAATTCAACGGACGATCCACGTATCCCTGGAAAGATGTGGAAGCGCCGCTTATCAACATCGTGACGGGGGTTGATGTGATGAAAGCCAATCACCATGGAACATCCAATACCAACAGCCAGGAACTTCTGAACAAGTTGAGACCATCGACGGTATTGATTCATCCATGGCGCGATGTACAGCCCAATCCCGATACCATCGGACGGTTTTTAACGGCTAACAGCAGTTGCCGGATATTCAATACGGGCATAACAACTGCCAACGAAACAAGGTTGAGCGCTCACCTTTCCAAATTGTACAGTACGCACGGCCATATTGTGGTGCGGGTAGAACCGCAAGGCGCGAAATACAGCGTCTATGTGCTGGATGATTCCAATCAGGATTTTAAGGTGAAGAAGATATCCGGGCCGTACGAAAGTAATTGAATATGATAAATAGTAGAATGATAAATAGTATTTTAATTGCATTCCTTACCTGTACGCTACATGGACAGCCGGATAGTAATACGAACTACCTCTCATTTTCCGATCATGAAGCGCTGTTTCATTACTATCGCTATGATAAAAACAGCGCTCCGATTGTGCAAGGGCATCGAGGTACGCGCGAAGACGGGTTGCCCGAAAATTCCATTGCGGCTATGGAGCATGTCTTGAAACATTTTCCGGCCGTGTTTGAAATTGACCCGCGTTTGACAAAAGACAGTGTTATCGTTGTCTTTCATGATGACAGGCTGGAACGGACAAGTACCGGTACCGGAAGAGTTATCGACTATACTTGGCGCGAGTTGCAACAATTGCATTTGAAAAATGCCAAAGGAGAGATAACCGAATATAAGATAAATACTCTGGCTGAAGCGCTGGAATGGGCGCGAGGTAAAACGGTATTGGTACTCGACAAAAAAGATGTTCCGCTAAAGATGATTGCCGATATTATACGCAAGTATAATGCGAATAATTATGTTATCAATATGGTGCGTTCAACGGAAGATGCCCTGTTCTACTACCGGGATGATCCTCGCAGGATGTTTTCCGTATCTATTCGCAAGCCGGAAGTATTCTACGAATATATGAAAGCAGGTATTCCCAAAACACAGATGTTTGCATGTATCGGCGTAGAAATCAATGACGATACGGAAAATCTTTGCAGGTTAATGCGTGAAAACGGTATCCGGTGCTTGATGGCGATGGCTCCGGTTTACGACCGGTTAAAAACGCCTGACGAAAGGGCGCAAGCTTACCGGAAAGTTGTTGGAATGGGGGTTACCATGTTGGAATCGGATTATCCGATAGCGACAGGAGTGGCAATAAAGGGTGAACGGTGAGAAGTAAAGGTAAGTAAAAATGACAAGAATTGATTACATAATAATTTTAATGTACTTTATCGGGTTGCTGGCGCTTGGCGGTACGATTGGCCGGAAAATCAAGAGTTCCAAGGACATGTTTATCGCCGGCAGAAATTCTTCCTGGTGGCTGTCGGGTCTATCTACTTATATGACCATTTTTTCCGCAAGCACTTTTGTTGTATGGGGCGGCGTCGCTTTCCGTTCAGGGGTGGTGGCCATTGTAGTCGGCTTAATGCTGGGAATTGCCTCCATCCTTGTCGGCTTGTTTGTTGCAGGCAAATGGTCGCGACTTAAGATTAACTCGCCTGCCGAATACATCAGTATCCGTTTCGGGAAACAGGCTACTCGTTTTTATACCATAGTCGGCATTATCGGACGTGGCGTGCATATAGCTGTGGCGCTTTACGCGATCGCTATTATGGCAGTGGCTTTGATCCCTTTGCCGGCAGGACATTTTCTGGCTAATCCGGAAACAGGACATTTGTCGGTTACATACACCGTGCTGTTGCTGGGCGCTATCACTTTCGTCTATACGGCGCTGGGAGGATACCTTGCGGTGTTGATGACCGATCTGGTTCAGTTTGCGGTATTAATAGCCATGATTTTGATCATGATACCCCTATCTTTCAATAGTGTAGGAGGCGTAGATACTTTTATTGCTAACGCGCCGGAAGGTTATTTTTCCCTGTTCAGCAGCGAATACTCCTGGGTGTGGATGGTTTTGTGGCTTTTCCTGAACGTTTTCATGATTGGCGGCGATTGGCCTTTTGTACAGCGTTACATCAGCGTTCCAACGGAGAAAGATGCGAAAAAGAGCGCCTGGCTCGTAGGCGTCCTTTATCTGGTAACTCCTTTGGTATGGTACATTCCCTCTTTGGTTTACCGGACCATCCATCCGGACGCCAATCCGGAGCAATCTTATATGTTAATGAGCCGGCAGGCGCTGGGTCCGGGTATGTTGGGATTGATGCTGGCGGCGATGATTTCCGCTACTTTAAGTCTGGTTTCGGGTACGCTCAATGTTTTTGCGAATGTTTTTACTTTCGATATTTATAAGACATTCCGTCCGGCAGCATCCGAAAAACGCCTGATGAATGTCGGCCGTTTATTTACTTACGTTTACGGGACGATTGTTACCCTGATAGCCGTACTGATTCCTGTATTGGGAGGCGCGGAGCGGGTGGTTGTTTCTATTCTTACCTTAGTGATATCGCCTCTTTTTATTCCTTCTCTCTGGGGATTATTTTCCAAACGTATCGGACAAAAATCGGTCTGGATATCGATGGGAATTACCTACGCGATCGCCCTTATTATCAAATTCGGCTTCACTACAGATGGCTTGTTAACACATGGCGAATCGGGTAACTCAATCTATACGTATATTCAACAACACGTCCGGTTTGTCGATGCGTTTGTCGGTTTGATTACTCCCGTTACACTCTTGGCGCTGATAGAATTATTCTTGTGGAAAAAGGAAAAAGACGCCGGATGGAATCGGGTTTCTCATCTCTTCCGGAAAAATAAGCTATTAACGGAAAAAGAACGGGAGATGGCAAGAATCTCCGGTTCCATGTATTCCTCCCTGGCGTTCAAAATCCTGTTTGGAACGTATGCCGCCATTGGCGTCACTATGGGATTGATCGCTTTCGGAGGCGGCGAGTGGGAAAGACAGACATTCTATTTTGCCGTCATCTTCCTGGGGGTTTCCGCTGCCGCGTTCCTGATCAATTACTGGATGAAGAAACGGAACAGTCAAAAGAAATAAATAGAATAATATAGATAATATAGAATACAAGATGGAACAAATGTATTTATCAAGGTTTCAACCGCTCAAAAACGTGCTAATCCACGACGTATTCACACAGGATATAACGGTTGGATGGAAAGGTTGGGACTTGCAGGAGCAGGGCAATCGCTATCACGTCGGCGTGCGGTATCTCAACTCGGTGGACGGACAACTGCAAAAGAAATGGCAAATAACCTGTCCTTCGGCTAAAGACGACAAAAATTGGGCTTACGGTACCGAAGGGGACTGGTGCACCAAGGGAATCGGTCTTTTCCGGTTCGGTCGCCGTTATCCCGACGGTCGCCGTTATCCCGATGGTCGGCACGACGGCTCCAAGGATATTCGCAACGGGCTTCAGTCGCTGTGTTACAACGAAACCGACTGCAAAATCAATTGGCAATACCTGCGGTTGTTGATAGATAGGGAGGCGTTTATAATTTGAAAACGATATACAAATGCGATTGAATCAGGATAACTTAAAGTTACTGCCGTCGGGCGTGTCGGTCCCCTTGTATAAGCGTGATAAGCAAAAGCCGTCTATTGTCCACATAGGCGTAGGCGGCTTCCATCGCTCGCACCAGGCTTTTTATCTGGACGAACTGCTGAACAAAGGCCTTGCCGACTGGACGATCTGCGGAATGGGCGTCAAGCCGGAAGACGAACGGATATACAAGGCGTTGAAGGAACAGGATTACTTATATACCTTGATGGTTAAACATTCCGACGGCGCCATCCGTCCGCGGGTCATCGGCTCGATAGTGGATTATGTTTTTGTTCCGGATAATCATGTTGCAGCCATCGAAAAACTGGCTGATCCGCAGGTTCGGATTGTTTCGCTGACCGTCACGGAAGGCGGTTATAACTTCGATTCGAACGGTAATTTTATTATCGGCAATCCCGACATTCAGTGGGATATTCATCATCCTGAAAGGCCGGGAACCATTTTCGGATTGCTTGCCGCTGCGCTTAAAATGAGGAAGAAAAGAAACATTCCGGCCTTTACCGTCCTCTCCTGCGACAATATCCAGCACAACGGCGATGCGGTCAAAAAGATGCTGCTGAGTTTCACCGATGCTATCGATAAGGTTTTATCGGAATGGATACAGGCAAATGTTTGTTTCCCAAACAGTATGGTAGACCGCATTACCCCCGTTACGACCGGGAGCGATATCGAACTTTTACACAAACGCTACGGCATAGAAGACGTCTGTCCGGTCGCCTGCGAGCCTTTTATCCAATGGGCGCTCGAAGATCATTTTCCGAACGGCCGCCCGGCATGGGAAAAGGTCGGCGTCCGGTTCGCGTCGAATATCGATCCGTTTGAAAAAATGAAGATCAGGCTCTTAAATGCGGGACATTCTTTCCTGGGAATGACCGGTTCGTTGGCAGGATACGATACCATCGACGAATCCGTTAACGATCCGCTGCTGCAAAAATCGCTCCGCATGTTCATGGACGAAGAGGTGACGCCGCTCCTGGATGAAGTCGAAGGAATCAATCTGACGGGATATAAGGATAGCTTGATCCGGCGGTTTAAAAATTCGAACATCAAAGACCATCTTACCCGAATCTGTTCGGAAAACTCTGCCAAGCTGCCTAAATTCCTTATTCCTACGATAAAGGAACAGTTGGAAAAAAACGGTCCGATCAAATATGGAGCCTTTATACTAGCCGCCTGGTGCCATACGCTGGCGCTGTATGCCAAAAACAGATACCACTATTCAATTCGGGACGCGATGCTGGACGAATTGACACAGGCTGCGCTCTACGCCTCCGAACACGAACCCTTGGCCTTTCTGCGCGAGCGTGCCGTCTTCGACGATCTGGCAAAACAACCGCGACTGGCTAATGAGTTTACCAAAAGTTTTAATGCAATTCATTCACTCGGAATCAAGACGAGTTTAAAGAAATTAACTTAACGGCTTATACGATATGGAATCAATCACGCAAGTAAAAAACGTCCCGGTAATCGCACAATACGATATAGTGGTCTGCGGCGGCGGTCCGGCCGGATTTATAGCGGCAATAGCGGCAGCCCGCGGCGGCGCCCGCACGGCATTGATCGAACGCTACGGCTTTTTGGGCGGAATGGCGACGGCCGGGCTGGTCGCTCCCATCAGCGTCTTCAATTACAACGGGAAACGGATGATTGGCGGTATCCCCTGGGAATTTATCGAACGACTGATCGGAATCGAAGGCGCTCGTGAAGAAAAGCCGCTCGGCAACATTACTTTCTCACCGGAAAAATACAAGATTATCGCCCAGCGAATGGCGCTCGAGGCCGGCGTGTCGCTCTATTTTCATTCCTACCTGAGCGGTTGTAAAAAATTGGGCGACAGCTTGTCTCATATCGTTATCGAAAATAAAAACGGGACGGAAGCTATTGCCGCCAAATATTTTATTGATTCTACGGGCGACGCCGATTTGGCGTTTATGTCCGGAGTCCCGATGCAGCCCGTTGGCGCAACACTCCAGCCGGCTTCCCTGATTTTCATGCTGGGCGGCGTGGATGCCGATGCCTTGCCGATGATAAGGCACAGCCGGCAAGGGGTTAATTATCACGATTTAACTATCCGGCAGGTTCTTGAAGAATCAGGTAAGACCGAAGCAATTCCCCTGTTCGGCGGCCCGTGGTATTGTGGCGTATTGGCCGAAGGCATGGTTTTATTAAACATGACGCGGACATACGCAGACATGGCCGATAACCGCCAGGCGACTGATACCGAATGTCGCCTCCGGGAAGATGTGTTTACTTTCCTGAAGATTCTCAGGGAAAATGTTCCCGCCTTCCGGAACGCTTATTTAGCCGTAACGGCAACGCAAACCGGCGTCCGTGAAACCCGTCGTATTAAAGGCGTTCACACACTTACCGGCGAGGAATACGTCAATGCCCGCGACTTCCCCGATGCGATTTCCAGGGGATGCCACCCGGTGGATATACATGCTTCCGAGACCAATAAACAACGGTGCGAATTTCTGAAAGATGCGGCATTTATCCCGTATCGCTGTTTGATTGCGTCCGGTTTTCCGAATCTTCTGGTGGCCGGCAGGTCTTTTTCGGCCGACGAGGCGGCTTCCGCTTCCGTCCGCGTACAGGCGTCGGTCATGGGATTGGGACAGGCTGCCGGTGTGGCTGCCGCTTTGTGCGTTCCCGGAGGAATTGATGTCGGCCAGGTCGATATTGCCCGACTCCGGGAAATCCTGACCGGATATGGCGCCAATCTATCTCAATAAGTATGGCAAGAAACAATGCATTTATTTATCGAATATAAAAACAGTACTTTGTGATTTATTGACAATTTAATTTATTGATGTGTATGAAAAAAGGCTTTACAATGATCAGTTTTTTACTGATTTCGGTTGTGCTGATAGCGCAGCGTCCAAGTGGTACGAATAATGAAACAAGCTCAAGCGATCAAAGCGGGTTTCCCGAAAATTCGATTGTCGCCGTCGAACATGTTCTGTCGCAGGAGTAAATCGGGTTATCACTTGGAAGCGGCGAAAGCGCTAATATTTTAAAAATCAAGCAATGAAAGAAAAAAAGAACTTTATAATCGTTGGTATCGGCGAACTGTTGTGGGACTGCCTTCCGGATGGAAAAGTATTGGGAGGCGCTCCCGCTAATTTCGCTTATCATGCAGCGCAGTTCGGTTTAGAGAGTTATGCCGTCAGCGCTATCGGAAAGGATTCTCATGGCAGGGAAATTTTGGATGTGCTGGCGGAAAAACGCCTGAATCATTTGGTTGAAAGCGTTGACTATCCTACCGGAACGGTGCAGGTAACGTTAGATAACAACGGCATTCCGGCATACGAAATCTGTGAAAACACGGCCTGGGACAATATTCCATTTACTGCTCAAATAAAGGAACTTGCAAAAACTTGTAAGGCCGTTTGTTTCGGTTCGTTAGCGCAACGGAGCAAAGTTTCAAGGGAAACAATCCTGCATTTTTTGGAATACGTTCCCAACGATTCCCTGAAGATTTTCGATGTTAACCTGCGGCAACATTTCTATTCAAAGGAAATAATCCATCATTCGTTATCCAGGTGCAATATCCTTAAAATCAACGACGAGGAAGTAATAATTGTAGCGCGCCTGTTCGGTGAAACCATTCAATATCCCGAAATTTTTGAACAGGATTTTTGCAGGAAACTTCTTAAAGCGTATGGTTTGAAAATAGTTATCGAAACAAAAGGCGCCGCCGGGAGTTATGTTTTCACAGCCAATGAAACTTCGTACATTGATACGCCCAAAGTGCAGGTAGTCGATACAGTTGGGGCGGGAGATTCGTTTACCGGCGCTTTTACTGCGGCTTTATTGCAGGGAAAAACCATCAGGGAAGCTCACCGGCTTGCTGTGGATGTTTCTGCATACGTTTGTACGCAACAAGGCGCTATGCCCGGGACAACCGCATTATAAAAAACATTACCTTTTGACTGCAAACGCATGGAAAGTCCCATCAGTTATTTCAGTAAAAATGCACCTGATAATTTTGTATATTAACGAATAATGTATCATGGAAGGAACCAATATATTAGTAGTTATTCCTGTTGATCATTAATGCGATGGCAGTGACGTTTTTTTATATGGATGGATTAGTCGTTCTGATTTTTTGAATTACTGTCGGTATGGATGAAACTTGAAGGCCTATCTGTATACCAGCTATATCCGTTACGGCGTTCATATCCGATTTCCGCCATGGAATACCGCTTAATACCATCACGATCACAGAAAAAGGGTCTGTTATCATCCGGTTCGTAAAAACGCGCCCACAGAGGAGGGGCGCCGGGAGATTGTACTACGCGACGATCTCTTAGCCCTTTATCATTTATATAGGTTTCAATTTTAATTCCATCTATACGTACTTTTTGAAACCATTTTTTTGCAGCTTCTATCGAGTGTTTTACCTCCGGGGAAGGGTCTTTAATACTCTGCAGCAACAAAACGATTTCAGCTGATTCCGAACCGCTCAGGGAAGGTAGTTCATATGCGCGCGCCTTGGCCGGTTCCAATGTTTTTGCATCGTGTTGTGCGCACCATACGGTAAGTTTGCCGTTTTGTTTGTATTGCGTTTTTAGAATGCAGTCTATTCCGCGCTCGAACGCATTCGCACATTTCGAAGGATCGTCTTTACGAACGAAATCATAGGCCGGATCTTTATCGGCAACGCTTTTAAGAAGCCGCATCACATTCGCCATCGCATTATCATTATATGTGATACAGGAGTAGTATCCTTTTCTTAACGGGTAGAATTGTGGCCATCCGCCATTATCATATTGCGCTTCATATAAATAATCGAGCCCTTTCAGAAAAGCTTCTTTATAGGCGGGGACATTCGTTTCTTTATAAACTTTGGCGAGATAGATCATTTCCAAAACCGTCGCGTCATTATCGATTGTGCTATCGTCGATATGATTTTTTTCTTCCGTAATCTTCTTCTTGAACGAATCGCTCATCATGTGATGTATTTCTACGTTTTTAGGCCATCCGCCGGTATTGCGCTGGTACAATAATACATTTTCCGCAATGGAAATAGCCTGTTCGCTGCCATACCATTTGTCAGGCATGCTATGTGCAATCTGTTTCCATCTTAGCGAGCTTATGTTCGCTAAGGAATATTCGGATTTATCCTGCTTTAATACTTTATCGAGAAAACCGGTCATATAGTTGATTGTTGTTTCAAACCATGGATGAAACAACCGGAATGTGTGCGGGGTACTGTCAATGGCGCGTATTTCCGAGTATATACCCGGTACGTCCATTTTCGCTACCTGCCGGTCGCGTCCTTCGTGAAAACTACGACGTTCTTTGATAAAGGTCCGGTATGTCGTATAGGATGTGTCACGCGGAATCTCCGCTGAAACTTCCTGTGACGATCCTGTATATATAGCGGTAAATGCGCCTGTCGAAAAGTATATTACTCTTGCTATGAAATGTTTTGTATGCATGGCTTTATTGAAAAGATAAACAGTTTTTGAATGTTATTAATTGTTATTTAAGAAGACAAAGGTACTATTTTTTTGCATTTTTCTTAAATTTGAAAGTTTATGTTTGAACTAAAAGAAATAATCTTATTTTCAGATATTTTTTTGAATAAAAGTTATATATTTGCATTAAAAATAAAAAGGAGGAAAAGATGAAACTGGATACAAAAGATTTTATACTAAAGGAGTCATTTAAATTATTTGCCTGGAAAAGATATGAACAGGTAACGGTAACGGATCTGGAACGTGTGACTAAACTGACGCGCGGGTCCATCTTTTATTATCTGAAGAACAAAGAGCATTTATTTAAGAAAACGCTGGATAAGTATGTATTTAATCAGGATCTGATTCTTAATTGCGATAGACAGAGCCTTTCTGTCTTTATCGATAGTTTTGTCGCACAAATAAAGCTGTATAAGGAGCGGATGTCTTCACTGGGTATTAAGAATGCGGACTTCGCGTACATTAATATAGTTAACCAGGCTATTTATTATTATCCGGAGTATATAAAAATAGCAATCGAAAAAGGAGAGAAAGAATTAACAATCTGGAAAGAGGTGGCAGGTGGCGCCATTTTGTCAGGTGAAATTTCTGATACGATAGATGCAGATACTTTAGCCAATGTATTTCATAAGTTGTATTCCGGTTTTTCTTATAACGGCATATTTTTGCCGGATGGTATTGAAGTCGAAAAAATTCAGATAGCGTTTGATCGTATTTATCGAATGATTAAAAAGTAATTTTGCGGATTAAAGATCAAAAAACAGCGCGTTGTTGTGCGAATCATGGCGTATATTTGTTTTGTTAAGAAAAAGGGTTATCGAAGAACCGGAATTAACGAAGAAAATCGCCTATATACATGCAACGGATTCGAATAAAGCGAAAAAAGTAATAACGGAATATGATAAACTCTTTAATAAGAATCTGGAGAATGCGTTGGATTGGGAAAATCTGTACCGGTTGATTGATGAATTGTATCCCGGTTTTAGAATGAAACCGGATAAATGTTATCCGAATTTATTAGAGAAAGAAAAGCAGATGTGTTATTTGACAAAGGCCGGTTTCAAAACGAATAAAATTGCTTATTTGTTGGGATATAGCCGTGAATCGGCCGATACGATGAAGTGTAAGTTAAGAAGGAAATCCGGATTCGGCTCCATGGCTAAATTCACGGATTTTTTAAATAAATTATAATGCAAATAAAAAAGAAAGGAAATTTATTATGAGTAAGGTCGATTTGGATTTAGATTTGGAAGCTAATAAAGAAAAACGCTACCGGCGAACAAATGTAGAAATTAAGAAGAGCATATTTGATGCGATTCTTCAGATTGTAAAAGAAAAAGGATTTACTAATTTATCCATTAATCTGATTTCCGAATATTCGGGAATTAATCCTTTGACTATAAATAAGCGATTTAAAGATATTGACGACGTAATCGAGCAGTTCCTGCGCCGTTATGATTATTGGATGGAAATATTTTCTGATAGTAAAGACGATGCAACCAAAGAATCATATCAGGAAACGCTTGAGTTTGTTCTGGATGTTGTATGGAAAAAGAAAGCGATTCAGCAGATTCTTGCATGGCAGATCACAGAAGAATCTGCGTTTTCCGATTCTATGGCAAAGGACCTGGGGGATGCGGTTAATTCCTTAACCGATCGTTATACGGAAAGGTTCAGGGAATCTCCTTATGACATACGTTTGGTAACTGCAATTTTACTTGCTGCCGTATTTTATATATCGGCATATAAAAAGAAAGTTTCTTTTTGCGGCATAGATCTGATGGGCCATATGGGAAACTACAAATTGCTTGAGGGGATCAATCAGATTTCGGATCTGGTTTTTGAAAAAGTTGATAAGACAAAGGAAAAAAAAGTTGCCGGAAAACTCCTGAAATATGGCGATAGCATTGAAAAGGTAATGGATGTATCCGGTCTCAGCAAGGAGGAAATCGAAAACCTGTAAGAAAAGAAACGTCTTTTAAATAAGAGGGCTATCAAAACGATAGCCCTCTTATTTAAAAGACGTTTCTTCTTTGCCGTTTTTACGGCATTGCGGGAAGACAGACTTATAATCCTCTACGGGATAGCGACTTAATCATCCCATTGGATAACATTCTTTTTTCTTTTTGAATGATAATTTTCGTAAAAAAGTTTTTCTTTTTCGCCACTGTTCATCATGGCGGTTTTTCTGCTTGATGGCAGCTTTTACCGTTTCTTCGACATTCCAGCCTCGCTCTTGCGCGTAATGACGTAATACGAATTCGAACAAATCCATTCTGCCTGTAAAACGGGTTAGATTTTCAAAGCGCTTTTTTTTAGATATCAGGTTGCCGCCGGAATAAAAATCCATTCGATTGATATCGATCACCGAAAATTTATAGCGTCCTTCGTAAGGATGATACAATACATTTGTGGAATTGAGATCGTGGTGTAATATGCCCTTTTCATGTAACTTGACGACAAAAGCGGCAAAATCCCTAGCCATTGTTTGGTCGAAATCTTCTAATTCAATAAGTTTTTCTCTAATAGGCGGAGCGTCATCGCTATCCGATATGTAATATCCATACAGAAAAAGTCCGTTTTTCCATTGCTCTATATGCGCTATTTCTTTGGGCGTATCGATCTCTCTTTTTCGAAGTTCGGTCGCATTATTGAAAGCTCGTTCGGCTTTACTGCTGCGGAAGAAACTATATGCGATACGCTGAATCAAATTAGGCGATTTGTATCTTTTTACAACGACCTTATTTAGTGGTATATCCGTATTATCCAATACATAGCTTTTGATAATATTTCGCTCGTTATATAGTATTGTCCCTTCTTTTTCAAAAGTATGCGCCAATTCACAAACAAAATCGTTTACAACTTCATTTTTCTTGTAATCAGGGCTAATTGTGATCTTTATTCTTTCCATCTTTGCCTGGATAAAGGAGATGGAGCGCCAAACAGACCTTTTATTTTCTGTTTCCATTTGAAAAGATTACGACTTGCCGTATAATTATAGAGGTTATGCCAATTTTGCATTGTATGGCAAGGTTTCAATGTGACCGTTTTTTTTCCCAGCGCAGGGTTTAACAGATCGCATAATGAAGCGACATAATTAAACATATTATATTCCTCAAGGACTTTCAATTTGCATTCATGCAACACCTTTCTCTGTTTTTCACAGGCGTCATTTGCAATAATACGGTCTATAATTTCTATTGATCTTTCGAAATTGTATATGTCTATTGGCTGAAACGAATCCTGAGGAAAATACTCGTCTAAATTGGTGCAGCCATAATAGAATGGAAAACTTTCAGCTAAAAAACAATCTGCTATTTTCTCTGTCCAATAATATCGTTGTGATGAATTTTCTATCGAAATATGATATTTATAAGGCGCCAGAACATCCCATTTATCGGCAAAATCGTTATATCCCCGGCCGAATACGTCTATTTTATCTCCATAATAACTCTTTAGCTTCTCCACGAATTTGATACGGTCAAGATGACCTTGCGTGAAAGCCTTGTTGCTGGTAATTACAGATATATGCTTTGTTTTTGCGGGAGGAGGCGATTGAATTAAGGCGTCATAATCTAATGTGTACAAACATGATTTATCCGTATTTTCCGTATACCCGACAAACCAGGGTAAAATGGCCGGGCCCAATACGAGATTTGGATGTTTGGTTTTCTCCTGACATGAACAAACAAGTCCGAATTGTTTGATATAAGGTTGTGGGTATACAAGTACGGAGCGAGGCTCGGTCGTTAGCAGAATTGTATTTTGTGGTGCGACAAAGCAACTTTCAGCTTGTCGTATTCCCTTTCCTTGCACAACCCAAAAATCCGGATTGTTTATTTCTTCGTTTATATAAAACCGATAACGTCCATCAGAGGATAGACCTTTTCTCCCTTTCGTTTGGCGTAACATGATTTCGCCTAATTTTTTCCGATAGGGAGTAAATTTAACTTTATAAGGTTCTTTCCGGGTCAAAGCTGTTTTTTTCGGATCGTGGCGATTTAAATATTTAATTCTCAGGAGTTGCCGATTTTTGCGGTAATTTTTAGTGACCCCGGAGAGGCTCGAACTCTCGACCCAATGATTAAGAGTCATTTGCTCTACCAACTGAGCTACGGAGTCTTTTCTTAATCAATTGCGGGTGCAAAATTAGTTTTTTATTTTTTTTTATGCAAGCATTTATCCGTTTTTTTTATACCAGATCAGACTGCATAATATTTGCCGGAGGTCTTTGGTTCTGTAATTCTTCTGCCATGAATTTCATGTAAGGATATACATGCTCAAAGTATAATTTTAATCCCGGACATAGATAATTCAGGCCGTATTCGCCGTCGGATGTTGTCGTTATTCGATTTTTCGGACATTCTCCGTTGCAGAGGTTAAGAAACTTGCAATCCTGACACTGTAGAGGTAAACAGTCGCGTTTATTGTTGCCAAAACGTTTTTGATCTCCGGAAAGCGTAATGCCGACAAGCGAATCATGCATTATATTTCCCCGCAAATGCTCCGGATATACGAAATGGTCGCATGCGTAAACATCCCCGTTATGTTCCATGGCCAGCGCATGTCCGCATGTTTTTGCATAGATACATACGCCGGGTTGTTCCCCAACCATACAGGCCAGCGTGGCGTCAAATAATTGTATGTAATATTTGCCTACGTCCTGACGTACCCATTCGTCGAACATACGGATGTAAAAATTTCCATAAGCCAGAGGGGGGACCGACCAGGATGCGATTTCCATGTCTTCAGGGTTATCCGCTGCCGTAAGCAGTTCGAGCCCGTCGTCGCGCGAGCCGAGACGTTCCACAATCGGTGAAAATTGCATATACCGGCTTCCGATTTCTTTGAAGAAACGATATATTTCCACAGGATAACCTGCATTGTAGTTATTTATAACGGATAGCGTGTTGAATTCGACGCCGTGTTTTTGCATCAACTCAATGCCTCGCATGACGCGTTTGAATGTGCCACGTCCACCGCAGTCCTTGCGGTAATGGTCATGGACTCTTTCCGGTCCGTCGATGGATATACCGACCAGAAAATGGTTGTCTTTAAAAAAACGACACCATTCGTCGTTCAGCAACAGGCCGTTTGTTTGTATGCAGTTGGAAATCTCGCGTCCGCGTCCGTATTGTTGCTGCAGGCGTACTGCTTTGCGGTAAAAGTCTATGCCCCGGAGAAGGGCTTCGCCTCCATGCCATGTGAATTGTACGAACGGCGACGTTTGACAGTTAATATATTCATCCGTAAAACGTTCAAGGAGTTCTTCCGGCATTTTATATCCTTTTCGTCCTGCAAATAATTCACTTTTTTCCAGATAATAGCAGTATTCGCAATCCATGTTACACATAGGACCGACAGGCTTTGTCATTACATAAAGCGGGAAAGATAAAGGACTGAAATATAACGTTTCTTTCATGTGTACTTTTTTTATTTTTTAACATTTCGGTAACATAGAACTCACAGCATGTTCATAACTCTTTGGCGTTAGCCGTTTTGCATGTTCGTTTCATAGTTGTTTTTGAGGATTAATAAAGGTTGTAATTTGTTCCGGTTACTTTGAATTCCGTGCGACGGTTATACTGGTCTGCAATCTCTTGTTGCTCAGGCGTGAGCGTCAATATGTATTCCTCGGTAAGGACCGCGCCTTCTTCCAGAAATTCGTATTTTTCCGCCATTTTTTTGGAGACTGTTTTGGGTTCGGACTTTCCGTATCCTTTGGCTGTCAGGCGGTCGGATGGTATTCCGGCTTCGACGAGGTAGTCTACGACCGATTGTGCGCGTCGTTGTGCAAGCCCTTCGTTGTAGTTGTCGGAACCTTTGCGGTCGGTATGCGCTCCCATTTCGATCATTACATTCGGATTTTCATTCAGCGCTTTTATAATTTCATCGAGCGCTTCTTTTGATTCGGGACGAAGCGTCGCCGAATCGAAAGCGTAAAAGATATTTTCTACAACCGTTGGTTTATGGATGGGAGAGAGATAGAAGTCCACATAATAGGTTTCGTTTTTTTCATCCGGATCCGTCGTGAGTTCAAAATGCTGATTGAGGTAGTCCGTCGCGCCGGCCATCATCACATAACTTATATCGCGTTCGAGTTCCACTTTGTAAGAACCGTCCGGTTTGGCGAAGACTTTCTCATTAAGTCCGTCTTTTCCTACGATGCGGACGATAGCGTTTTCAATGGGATTTTCTTCGGCGTCGGATACGTATCCTTCGATAAAGATCGTGACGGTCGGACGTTCGAACGAAAAGAGATGGTCGTATCCTCGCGCATCGTTACGATTGGAAGAAAAGAAACCTTTTTCCCTGTTTCCTTCGAATGTAATACCAAAATCGTCGCCCATTGAATTGATGGGCGCGCCCATGTTCTCCACATGCCATACGCCCATACTATCCATTGTCGCTTTGAACAAATCGAGTCCCCCCATTCCGGGATGTCCGTTTGATGCGAAATAGATGGTTACAGAGTCGCGTACATAAGGAAACATCTCATCTCCTTCCGTATTTATTTGAGAGCCAAGATTTTCTATTCCCGCAAAGTCATTCATGCCGACTAAGCGAGCCCGGAAAATATCTTTTCCCCCGTAACTGCTGACGTCCGACACGAAATAAAGGTATTTACCGTCCGGCGATAGGGCCGGGTGACCGACATTTGTTATGGAATCTTTAATGAGGTTTACGCGGGATCCGATACCCCACGACGCTCCGCTTCGGGTAGATGTGTATATTTTCGCAGTCCGGGAGCTTATCGGGTCGCTTTCGCAACAGGTATAGTACATTGTATTTCCGTCGGCAGAGATAGACGGCGTACCTTCGTCATATAGCGTATTTATGGCGTCTTCGAGTTCTACCGGTTTTTTCCAGTTCCCTTTTTCATCTTTTTCGGCAAGGAAAAAATTATTCGTAAGTTGCCCCGTAATAGAACTGATAGAGTCTCTGTTTACGCTTTTTGCACGTGATGAAGCGAAATATAGTTTTTCATAACTATCTCCTGCAAGCATCGGACTGAACTCCCCGTAGCGGGAATTGAAAATATCCATTTTACGAACCTGGTGCAATGTCGTGTTTTCTTTCGTTTCTGCTGCAAGTTCACAGCCTTTAAGGCCGTTTTTAGCAATTGTACTTTCCGGATTTTGTTCCAGAAACTTGTTATAGTAGTCGATGGCGTCATTGTATCTTCCTCCTTGATGACAGGTCTGGGCCAGACGCAGATTTAGCAGGCTATCCGGATAATTATAACGCAGGGCGTTCATATATGCGCTTGTAGCGCGTGAAATATTATTGATTTTCTGGTAGCAGATCCCCATCCGGTAAGAAACATACGCCCGCATATCGCGTTGCGAAGGTTTTGCTTTGGCATATAATTTACGGTACATATTAGCGGCTTCATAATATTCGCCAATGCTTTGCCTTTCTTCGGCAACGCTGAGTTTAACGGTTTTACATGAGAATAGCAGTATTCCCATTAATATAATCCCTATGTAATGAATGAAGCGCATAATATTTGAAAACGATAAAAATGTTATTTTATTGTTGCAGGCGGATATTGGCTAATGCGATTCGCTTTTCGCTTCACTGCGGGTTCAAACAGCATGGATTCTTTACGCCCTCCTGCGCTACTTAACGGTTTACCGCACGAGATCGGTAAGTTTACCGGTTTGATTTATTAAAAGTGAACTGTCGCCGTAGCTTAGGAATCTGAAATCGTGTGTGAGCGCGTAGTCGTAGATTTTTTTCCAGTTATCTTTTACAAATGCGGAAACAAGCAGTAATAATGTACTTTTAGGTTGATGAAAATTTGTTATCATATTGTTTACGATATGAAATTCATATCCCGGAGCAATCATGATCTGTGTAGATGTAATCAATTTATCAAGATTGTTTTTATCCAGATACTTTAAAATGTTTTGTATTGCTTTTTCCGTAGTAATTTGCGGCAATTTGTTTTCGTATGGCGTCCACTGTTTTACGGCGAGCCTGTCCGGAGTTGCGTCGGGGTTGTGCGCGAGAAATGCGCCGATGTAATACAAACTTTCGAGGGTGCGCGCAGATGTGGTTCCTATTGCGACAATATGTCCTGTATTTTCAAGAATGTTGGCAATCGCAGAGCGGTTTACCGATATAAATTCGGTATGCATTTCATGTCCTCCGATCGTTTCCGTTTGTACGGGTTTGAATGTGCCTGCCCCGACATGCAGCGTTAGTTCCTCTCGCTTGAATCCTTTGCTTTCCAGTTTCGTCAGTACTTCCGGCGTAAAGTGTAATCCTGCCGTAGGCGCGGCAACGGAACCGTTTATTTTGGAATAAACGGTCTGGTATGTCTGCAAATCGGATGTTTCCGCGTCTCTGTGCAGGTAGGGAGGGATCGGCAACACGCCGGCTGCATCAAGGACGTCGGCGAAAGTAGATGAAGGGTTGTCCCATTTGAACAGAATGAGATGTGTTTGTCCGTTCGTTAGGATACGTTCTGCCGTCAATGTAACATCTTTATTTTCAATGATAAGTGTGCGTTTTAACGGACCTTCTTTCCATCGTTTTGAATTGCCGACGAGGCATGTCCAACGGCATTGCTCATGCGATTGAAAGTTCATTGCATAATCATGCGGATTTTCCGGTTCAAGGCAGAATATTTCTATTTGTGCTCCTGCGTTTTTTGAAAAGAGGAGCCTGGCCCGGATTACGCGGGTATTGTTGAAGATAATCAATGATTTTTCCGGTAGCAGATCCGGTAATCTGTCGAATATGCTTTCGCTTACTTCTCCGTTGCGGTAAAGCAAAAGTTTTGATTTGTCTCGCTCTTGCAACGGAAACTTGGCAATCTGTTCATCTGATAACGGGTAATCGTATTCTTCTATATTTATTTGTTGTATGGAGGACAGGTCGTCTGTTTTTTTTTCAGCCATGTTTATGTTTATTTTATGCGCAAAAATACTAACTTTGCTCCACAAAAAAAATAAGATGAAAAAAGAAGATTTTTACGATGCTTCTTCGTTGCAAAAAAAGAAATTGAATATAGGCGATAAAGTGCGTTTTTTGAATAGCGTGGGGGGAGGCAGGATCACTGCTTTTCATGGAAAAGACCAGGTCCTGGTTGAGGATGAAAACGGATTTGACGTACCGGTTCTTATTTCCGAATGCGTAGTGGTTGGCGAGGCTGACCGTCGTATGGAAAGTAAAGAGCCGGAGCCTTATGTGCCGCCGGTGAAAACGATTCCTAAGGACGTGGCTGTACAGCAGGAGATCAAGACTCCGAAGCCGGCGGATTATACATTTCAGGAAACGCCACAGGGCGAGCGGCTGAATGTTAATCTGGTCTTCTTGCCTGTAGAACCGCAGGCTTTTATGCAAACGCCTTTTGAAACTTATCTTGTCAATGAGAGTAATTATTTTTTGTTTGTCAATTATATGAGTTGCAAGAATAACAGCTGGACCAGTCGTTATCATGGAATTATAGAACCGGACACGAAGATTTTTATAGAAGAATTTGAGAAATCCGATCTGAGCGAACTCGAACATATTTGCGTACAGATGATTGCATTCAAAGACGGGAAATCATATTCCCTGAAAAACGCATTGTCTGTAGAATTGCGTCTTGATACGGTAAAGTTTTATAAATTACATTGCTTTACTAAAAATAACTTTTTTGATGAAGACGCGCTGGTTATGCCTCTTGTGGCGAATGATACGCCTGAAAAGCAAATGCTGGTTTCTGCAACGGATATTCAGGAAGCAATGTATGGGCGGAAAAAAGAAGTGCGTCGTATGCCGCAACCGGCGGTTAAAGCGCCGAAACAGGGAAATAATATTATTGAAATTGACCTGCACATCAATCAGTTGATGGAAACGACCTCGGGAATGAATAATGCCGATATGCTGAATTACCAGATATCAAAATTCCATGAGGTAATGAAGGCTAATTCCGGAAAGAAGGGACAAAAAATCGTATTTATTCACGGAAAAGGAGAAGGCGTGTTGCGTACGGCGCTGGAAAAAGAATTGAAAACAACGTATAAACGTCAATGCCGCTTTCAGGACGCTTCGTTTCGTGAATACGGTTACGGCGCGACAATGGTGGTAATCAATTGACCGTTCAATCGACTGTTCAATCGACTGTTCAATCGACTGTTGACAACGAAGCGACCGGAGGTCGCTAAAATGATGATGCGAAGCGACCATAATAGCAAATGGAGATAGAACGTAAATTTCTGGTTAAAGATAATTCTTTTATCGATGAGGCGTTTAAGAAACGTCGTATCGTTCAGGGATATCTATGCTCGGATGCGGAGCGTACCGTTCGCGTACGTATTCGTGAGGAAGAGGGCTTTTTGACAATTAAGAGCGCAACGAACGAACGGGGGTGGAGTCGTTATGAATTTGAACAGCCGGTATCGCTGGAAGATGCTGAAGAATTGATCAAACTTTGTCTGCCGGGTCTGATAGATAAGGTCCGTCATTATGTGAAAGTTGGAGATCATATATGGGAGGTAGACGTTTTTCATGGCGAAAATGAAGGACTTGTTGTGGCCGAGATTGAACTTGAATCGGAAAAGGATACATTTGAAATACCTTTGTGGGTGGGACAGGAGGTAAGCAGGGATGCCAGGTATTACAACTCCATGCTGGCGAAACGCCCCTATTTACATTGGTAAATAATTGAATGAACCATGTTTTATCAGGTAAGCGACCTGGCATGTTAGGAGTGAAATAATGGAGATTGTCTTTTGGAAATAGAACTTATTTTGTCATTATCAATTGTTAATATTTTTTTCTGAACAAAAAAAATCTCATAAAAGTGTAACCTGTTGTTGTGTTTTTTAGTCATATAGCCGAAAACGAATTAATAACAATTTAAATAGAAAAATTTATGGAATCATTTATGACATTTTTAATACCTATACTTGCAATAATATGTACAGTTGGTTTGCCGATTATTTTGGGAGCGTATGTATTGGTGAAACTTATTTCTTCCAATAGCAAAGAGAGACTGGAACTGGCCCGACACGGAATCGTTCCTCCGGTAAGATCGAAACCGTCGCCGAACAAATACCGGTCATTACGAAATGGAGTCCTTTGTATTGGTATAGCGATCGGACTTACCGCAGGTATAATGTTCACACTGGGTAAAGCTTATGAGTATTATATAGAGTTTCTTATTATCTGTTCATTGACAATTTTTTGTCTAGGCTTATCGTACATTGTGTTCTTTCTGCTCGTGAAGAATAAGAACATGGAAAACGAAGAATAATGGATGAGAAACTGCAAATACGAAAACTGCTGAAGGGGGATACCTCCGCCTTCGGCTATTTTGTTGATACATACCAGGATATGGCTATGACGATAGCGTATCGTGTTTGCGGTAATATGCAGGACGCCGAAGATATCGTGCAGGATTCATTTGTGAAAGCATTTCATAATCTTCATACGTTTAAGTCGGATAGTAAGTTTTCTACATGGTTTTACCGGATTGTATATAATACGGCAGTGACGGAAATCAGAAGTTCTTCGTATAATGTACAGTATACGGATTATGAACAAATGGATACATCGGAGATGTATTCCGATTTTGACACGATGGGCCAAATAGAAGAGGAGGAAAGAAAGGCAATGCTGCATAAGGCATTGGAAATGCTGCCCCATGATGAAGGATTGATACTCAGTCTTTTTTATCTGGAGGACAATTCCATTAAGGACATTGCAAAGATAACAGGTCTTACGGAATCCAATATTAAAGTTAAATTACACCGCGCACGAAAGCGAATGTATAATATAATGACAAATCTGATGAAGCAATAAACATTAATTTATATATATATGGATGGAAAAGAAATGAAAATACAGGACGATACGATCAGGAAGCTTTTTTCCGGAACGAAAATAAAAGCCGGTGGAAATCTGAAATATCGTATTATGCAGCAGATAGAAACAGAAAGCGCTCTTTCCATAAAGAAATCGAAGAGTAAAAGCCTGTTTCCTTTGATTGGAAATATGTTATCTGTTTTTGGCGTGATGTATGCCCTTATCGCGTTGGCGGCTATGGGTATTATTCTGATGGGCGGAATAGAAACCTTGCAGTCGTTGACTTTCTTTGTGCCTGTAACAATGATCGCTTCTGTGTGCGGGTTGTTTTTGATGATTTCTATTTACGATGATAAAAGAAGATGGAAGCATTTTAAAGAGAACTGATCCAAATGATGCTGTTTTGTCCTGTGAATGGAACCCCCAAAGCGGGATAAAAACTTTTGAGGTTCGGTTTAGTTATACTTCACGCGGCATGGTTTTGTGATATGTCGGCAGAAAGCAGAAAGCAGGAAGCAGAAAGCAGGAAAGCAGGAAGCCGTCGGAAGATGGCGTTACAAACCGCCCTGTGGTTCTTATCTGCGTTCTGCTTTCTGCTTTTTATCTCGCAAGTTTATCCCGAGCAAAGTATAATATGTCCGATCAGTCCAGAAATCTTTTGGTCAGTTCTCCGAATGCATCAATACGGCGATCTCTCAGGAACGGCCACCAGCGTCGTACCTGTTCGCCGCGTTTCAGATCAATGTCCGTTACCGTGATCTTTTCTTCGTCGTCGGGTAGTTGTGAAATAATTTCACCTTGCGGACCACAAATAAAGCTATGTCCCCAGAATTGAATGCCGTTTGTTTGTCCGGACGGATCCGGTTCATGCCCGACGCGGTTCACCGTTATGACATGCAGCTCGTTTGCAACCGCATGCCCGCGCTGAACAGTTTGCCAGGCGTCTTGTTGCCGTTGTTTTTCGTCGTTGGCGTCGCTACTTTCCCATCCGATGGCGGTAGGATACAAAAGTAAATCGGCCCCTTTCAATGTCATTAAGCGTGCCGCTTCCGGGAACCACTGGTCCCAGCAGATCAGAACGCCTAAATTCCCGACTGATGTTTTTATTGGTTCGAAGCCAAGGTCTCCCGGCGTAAAATAAAATTTTTCATAATACGCGGGGTCGTCGGGAATATGCATTTTCCGGTATTTTCCGGCAATAGAACCGTCTTTTTCAAGCGCTACGGCCGTATTATGATATAAGCCCGGCGCACGTTTTTCAAACAGGGAGGTTACAATCACAACCCCGCATTCTTTTGCTAAGGCGCCAAAGCGTTCTGTGGATGATCCGGGAATAGGCTCTGCCATACTGAACAGGTCCGTATTTTCTGTCTGACAAAAATATAATCCGTTGTGTAGTTCCTGAAGTACAATTAGTTGCGCCCCTTTACCGGTGCAATCCCGGACGCTTTCTTCCAGTCGCTTTATGTTATCGTCGATGTTCGCCGTATTATGTTGTTGAATTAATCCGATCTTCATTTTCTATCCCTATATGATTCAGGGCGTAAAGATAATGCAAGCCGGGAGAAATGCAAAACAAATTTATTTGTTCTCATTACCGAGGCGCCGCCTGTCTTCATGATTTGAATAAAGTTACTATGTTTGTAACGTAAAAACAAATTTATATGTTAGGGGGAAGTTGGAGCGAAAAAGAGGGGAAGTTGAAAAATCTTAGGTTGCAGATTAACAGCAATTTAGAATTTGATGATTTTCAAAAGGGGGGAAGTTGAACAGAAAAAGGGGGGGAAGTTGATGTCAAAACGGGCAGTCAATATTCTTCAACTTCTACTTATTGCTTTATGTCCTAAAAATGCCGCTGAAATTCAAGAAATTACAGGATTTTCAGATAGAGAATTTGTCGTTTGAAAAAATATCCGTATATTTGGTTCGCAAAAATAGTAAGCATTTGCATTATGGTAAAAGAATTGTTTTTAGTCGGATTAGGTGGCGGGATAGGAAGTATGCTGCGTTATTTGAGCGTTTTTCTTGGCAATAAATTGTTTCCGATTGCTTTTCCGGCAGGCACTTTTTTTGTGAATGTACTCGGATGCCTGATTTTAGGATTACTGATCGGACTTATTGAACATCGACAAATATTGAGTGTAAGTCACAGATTTCTGTTTATAACCGGATTTTGCGGAGGATTTACTACCTTTTCAGCCTTTTCGGCAGAAAGCCTGCGTATGTTTGAGAACGGAAATGCGCCGTTGGGAATAACCTATATCGGAGTAAGTATACTGGCCGGATTACTTGCGGTCCGGCTGGGTATTTATTTATTAAAATGAATCGTCCGACTATTTCATAAACGGCGTCTCTGAACGTTGCTTTGTCGGATGGCGGCGTCATATCCGGAATCCGATGGGATTATTGCGGATTTATTCTGTTCGCCGGTATCAGTTTTACCGTGCTGTTCAGTCCCGAAGGCATCGTCTCCCAATGTCCGTATCCTGTTTGCCGGTAGCTTAGGTCGACGAGATTTATCTCTTTAAAAATACGCCAGTTGACTCCGCGACGTTCAAAGTCTGCAATGCGGTTTGCCGGCAGATTCGTGACTTCAATTTCGATGAGATTTGTTCCTTCGTTAAGGTAATCGCCAACATGTATCCGGAAAGGTACGGCCCAACATGTACCGACGTATTGACCGTTAACTTTCACTTGCGCGCTTTCGCGTACGTCTCCGAGGTCAAGTATCCAATCGTCCGCTTTTGTCGGCGGAAGCGTTACGGAAACGGAATATAAGGCAGTTCCGTTATTGCGTTTGGCGTCCGGGTTATCAATTGTAGTCCATGATACGGGATGATCGATCGCAAAAACGCCTTTGATTTCCGGTTCGCTTTCGATGAAGCGCAATGTCCATCCATGGTCCAACGAGAGGCTTACCGGTTGGTCCGTGTAATAGTTCCATTCGGGGAAAATCGTGTTTTTATCGGCTTTTTCCGGCGTATTTTGTGCTGCGGCCGGTTCCTTGTATGTCTTTACTATCAGCGATTCTCCGGAGCGAAGTTGCAGGTAAACCTGTGTTTTTCCGTCTTTCTGCCTTGTCTGGGCCATACCGCTCGTTCCGGTTACAGGATCGTAGATTGCAGCTGACGTCGCCGGCGTTGAAAGGGTGATCCAGTCTTCCGTATTCTTGTTGTGAAGAGCGGCGATAAAGTAATGATATCCGTCATTGTCGGAGCGGCGTATGTATTGTAATCCGTGTTTTGTTTTCATTTCTTCCGGCACGGCTTTGCATTGCGCTAATGTTGCGGCATAGTCTTTCCCTGTAATGATGCGTCCTTTATGTATTGTCGTAGCTGTCGTTCGCTCAAAAGATACTTCCGGCAATTGTCCGGCCGCCTTTTTGAACGCCTGCCTTTTTTTATCCGAGTTTCCATATCCCGGAACGTCCTGCGGGTAATTTTCTGCGAAAACAATATCGGCGCCTTCTCCGGCAAGTTTCAGCAGATGATTTAATACATCCGCCGGCATGAGACGGGTCGCGGGGATAATCAGCGCTTTATACCGCACTCCGCCGGAAGTGACTAATCGTCCGTCCTGACAGCGCGTAGAACGGATGAAATCATCGGAAATATAATCGACGTCATATCCGCTCTGCGTGATGTTGTTTACGACGTCAATAAATTTTGGAGCCCTTTCTTTCATCTTGTGAATATCGAACGCAAGAAAACGTCCCGGTTGTTCGTTCCAGATATCATAAATCGGAAGGTATAGCAGGAAATCGTTGTCGGGTTGTCCTTTTTGCAGGAATGACTGGCAACGTGTAATGTATTCGAAAAAGGCCGGAGCATCGCGCCAGATCGTATTGGTCGGCGACATATTGACCGATGCGTAGAAAAGCCATCCGGGCCATTCGGCTTCGCGCGGAGAATAGGGCGTTCCGTGAAAGAACACATGGTTTACGCCGGAAACAAACAACAGGTCGATATCCGGTTTACATTGTGACAGGGACGTCCGGAAGTGTTCCGTGAGCCATGTGAAAGTCTCGGACGACGTATATGGTTTTCCCGATATATGCGCTGCAGACGATGCATATTTCAGCATGGACAGGTCGGAATCATTGTGGCGGGTCAGGGAATCTTTCCGCAGGCCGTCGATATGGAATTCCGATAATCCGAAACCTTCGCATTCGGGAATATCTACGAGTGCATACAAGTCGATCAGGTTGCCCGGAGAGCCGTGCGCCTGGTTACGCGTTTTACTTCCGTGACGATGCGCCCATGCCGTCCATTTGCAGGTGAAATTTTCTTTCAGCAGGTCGGACAATGTTTCGCGGTAATCGGATATGATACGCGTTGTCGCTTCGGGACGTTTTCCGTCTATGTTTGTCGTATCCAGGAACAGGGGGAGATATTCTTCGAATTTGTATCCTCTGCGGCGGGCAAATTCTTCTAAGAATCCGGGCGTCCAGTCTGCGCCGTAGACCTCGTAGGAATCGTTAAAGAATGTATGGGGATAGGATGTGTTATTTGTTTTAAAAGATTTGTCGAAATTTGCCAGATAATGATCTGTCGCTTTTGCCGAAAAATGATTCATCACATATCCTTCTCCGCCAGGAGCGGCGCGTTTGACCCTTTGAAATGTTTTGCCTTCAAACAAAGCGATAAGGCGCCATTGTCCTTCGGGAGCGGTCCATTGTAGCGAGCCGTCTTTTGCCTTGTTTGTCAGATTCAGTATCTTTCCATCGGAAGAATAGGCCATCAGGCGTGATAGTTTTGCTACGGGACGTTGTTTTTCGTCTTCCGGTTCTATCCGTTCGGAAAGTTGTTGACCGCTCTGCAGGCTGTATTCCCGAAAAACAGCTTTTGTTGCAGCATCTTCGATGGATACATTCGGTCCGCCGAAAGGCCATCCGGTACCGGTATTCATGTCAACCCGGATATTCAGTCGTTTTCCTTCGTCGCGCGTATGTTGCAGCATCTGCATCCATTGCGGAGATAAGAATTGCAGATCATTAGCCTCATTGCCTTGTACGCCATATATGGGCGTTATTTCAACCCTTCCGATACCGGCCTGTGAATACTTTTCAAGATTGTATGTAAGGTTGGCTTTGTCGACGGCGCTACCTAACCACCACCAACGCGTTGCAGGACGCGCATCCGGTTGTGCGGCAGGCCATTCCCGGGCGTTCACATAAACTCCGGACAGTAAAATTACGATGAAAGAAACGACTATTTTTTTCATTATGATTATTTTATTGTTTTATATGTTATAGTTTAATTCTTTTTCGCGTTATATGCTGTTTCGCGTTCGGTATCAGGATGATTCATTCGTGTTTTCACCTTTCTGATATACCGACGGAGCGACGCCAAACTGCATCTTAAAGCATTTGCTGAAGTAGAATGGATCGTTAATACCTACTTTGTATGACACTTCGGAGATTGTCAGTTCGCCTGATAGCAATAACTCTGCAGCCTTTTTCATCCGGATGATACGTATATACTCATTGGGCGAGTAACCTGTAACTCCTTTTACCTTTTTATAGAATATGGTTCTTCCTATTTTCATCTGCCGGGCAAAGTCGTCTATGGAGAAATCTGCATTGAACATATTTTTCTCAAGTACCAAGTTCAATTTTTCCGAGAATTCTTTATCTTTATCATTTGTATAGATAGAAGCATGTAAGATACCGGGTTCGGAAGAATATTTTTTCCGTAACATTTCCCGTTGTTCCATCAGCTTGAATATGCGCGCGAGTAGCAGTTTTATCTTGAATGGTTTGGATATGTATGCATCTGCGCCGTGTTCGAATCCTTCAATCATATTTTCCTGCGTACTTAAGGCTGTGATTAGTATAATCGGGATATGACTTGTGTTAAAATTTGATTTGAGGCGTCTGGTGACTTCAAATCCGTTCATGTTCGGCATAAGGACGTCGCATACGATGAGGTCGTATTCATTTGCTTCTGTCCTTTCCAGACCGATTTTACCGTCTTCCGCCACGTCGATTTCAAAATAAACGCCAAGCTCTTCTTGCAGGAAACGGAGGACGTCGCTATCGTCTTCTATGAGAAGAATTTTATACTGATTTAAAGGGGTGACGATTTTTTCCTCTTTCGCCGATAATTGAATGTGCGGCGTATCCATATGTATAGCATTGGAAACTTCTTTCATCAGGATATTATTGGGAATGAGGAAGTCGTTTTCTTTGTATTTTGATGTATCCAGAGGAAGCGTAACTGTAAATATGGAACCTTTATTGTCGTTTTCATGAAAGGAAATTGTCCCTTTGTGAACATTGACCAGTTCATACGTCAGATGAAGTCCGATGCCAATGCTTTCGGAGGAGAAGCTACTTTGCATGAAACGTTTGAACAATTCTCCCTGTTTCTCTTTCGGGATACCGACTCCATTGTCCGAAACCTGCATTCGCAGGCATTTGTCCGCGTGATCAATAGTTACGGTCAACGTGATTTTTCCTCCGGACGGAGTGTATTTAAATGCATTGGATAACAGGTTGTATGTTATTTTGTCCATTTTTTCCTTATCTATGTACATCTTATAGTTATCGGAAGAGGATATAAATCGGAAGTCCATATTTTTAGACTGCACCACATCTTTGAAACTATAGAATATTTCTTTCAGAAAAGCGATGACGTCTGTTTCCTCTAAAGACAACGTAAGCCTGTTATTCTGCATTTTACGGAACTCAAGTAGTTGATTAATAAGACGTAATAGTCTTTTTGTGCTTTTATCCATTACACGCAGAGGCGATAACAATTCCTTGGGAAGCAATTCCGCTTTTTGTTCCATTTTTTCCAATCCGCCTTGTATCAATGTCAGCGGAGTGCGGAATTCATGTGATATATTTGTAAAGAAAACAAGTTTATAATTTGTCAATTGCTCCTCCAGTTTAATTTTATTGTTAAGGCGCGCAAAATTGTGCGTAATGCGGTATGTGATGTATAAAATACCGATAGCAAGAATGGCATACAGGAAATACGCATAAATCGTTTTCCAGAAAGGGGGGGTGATTATTATCTGCATTTTGGCTTCCCGCGAATCCCATACGCCCGTACTGTTGCTGGCTCTTACCCTCAGCATATACTTTCCCGGATGGATATTCTTATAGGAGGCTCTGTTTTCGGTTGCGGCAGTACTCCATGTCTTATCGTAATTTTCGAGGATATAGGAGTATTTTGTCATATCATATTCCGCAAAATTGAATGTTGAAAAATCGATAGAGAACGTATTTTGCGTATGTTTTAATTTGATCTGATCGGAATGAGCTATGGAACGCGACATCGGCGCGTCTATGTCGCTGGCATTTGTTTCTATGCCGTTTACTGTAATGTTGGTAAAAACAATGGGCGAAGAAAATGCCGTTTTTTTAAGTGTTGACGGATCGATAACAATCAGCCCGTGGTTGGAGCCGAATATTAATTCTCCGTAATCGTTCATACAGGCGCTGTTTTCGCAATATGCATTTCCCAAACCATAGATCGAGAAAGAGTAGTTTTCGAATGTATTATTCCGGGTATGTAAACGCGAAATGCCGTATTCGGTTGTTATCCAAATATTGTTGAAACGATCTTCCGTCAATGATTGTACCGTGTTGTTGACCAGTCCGTTTTCTGTTGTGAGACTTTGAAAAGAAAGCGATTCGTAATTGTTTTCCGGCTTACAGACGGCGAGTCCCGCACCTGCCGCGCCTATCCACATATTTCCTTTACTGTCGCAGAGCAAGGCTCGTATTTCATTGCTTTTCAGATGTCCGCCCTGATAATTGTAATGATAATATTTTGCCGGATCCTTAATAAGAGAATCGGGGTTAAAAACGAACAACCCGTCATCGCAACCACACCAGAGCATACCGTTTTTGTCTTCGTTTATGACGCGCATTTGTTTTACCGAATAATTGTGGTTGAAAAAATGACAGAAAGAAAAGTCGCCGTTGCTATCTTCAACAGCGAGGTCAAGTCCGCCGCCGAATGTTGCAATCCATACCCGTTTTTTCGAATCTTCGTATATGTGGAAAATATTATCATTGGCAAGCGAAGTTGCATTTTCAGCATCTTTCCGGTACCATTTGTTATCTATACATAATCCGTTACCACGACTTCCCTGCCACGTTCTCCCTTTGTAGTCCGTTATTGTTTCGTAGATGCTTGACGGATAGGAATGTTTTTGCAGAACTTCGGTCATCTGCGTATTATATTCATAGACCTGTCCTTTGCGCGTACCCACCAGAATATTTCCGTTTGGAGCTTTGCGTATCATACGTATCGTATTGGAGCGGTCCATCAGATGTTTGTCTTCGGGATAAATGCGTTTTACATCTTCGTCCATAACGGTGAGAACAGATAATCCGGCATGATCGGTTCCCACCCAGATTGCTCCGGAGCGGTCTTCAAATACATTGTGCAGAAAATCCGCCCCTATCGGGCTGCTACCATCAACCGATGATGAATAATGGTACATTTTTTCGGATGTGGTATGATATGCAAATAATCCGTTCCCGTAGGTCGATATCCAGATTATATTTCTTGAATCGTGAACGATGCTGTATCGTTCGTAATCGACATATCCGATCTTATCCGGCGGTATCAGGGTAAATACTTTTGACGTATTTTTGTCTTTGTTTATGTACCACAATTTGCCGCTGTGATTGTATATCCAGTCATTTCCCTTGTTATCGGTAATTACGGTTCCGTCTCCGGGTTCATCTTTCAGCAGTTTGTTACCCTGCGAAATCCGGTTGTTTCTGATATCATAAGTAAATACTCCGACTGTTGTGAGGATGATCAGTTCATTGTTATGATAGATGCATCCGGTGGGCGTATTGCCTTCTATTTCCGGTAAGCTGATTTTGTTTTCCTGTTTTTGTGACAGGATATTATAAGTTATTATATTGTTATCCTGAGTGATGAAGTATATATATTTTGTTTTGTCGCTAACGGCAAAGCGGTAATCGTTTTGAGTATCGGCATTATTCTGATTATTACCGGAAATAATGACAAGCCCTTTTCCCGTTCCTATCCAGATCGTATTTTTGGGGCTTTCCTGAATGAATGATACCCGATTGTCCGGCAGATTATTCTGTTCCTTTTTATATACTACGGAAGAAAAGGCTCCGTTTTGATATCGTACCAGACGCGCGCCGTTACCATTTAAATGTCGTAACCATACATCGCCGTTATCTGCGAGAAACATATTTGTATACCGCTGATACAGGTCTTTGTTGCCGGTGTAATCGACGAAACGGTCATGTTTAAGATCGTAACAACTGTATAGCTCCGGAGTTGTGGCAATCCACAGGAAACCGTTTTTATCTTCATTTATAATGTTTGTGCGCTGATCGGTAAGCGATATATTCAGGTTGGGGTCAGGACGCAACGTAACAAATGAGTTCCCGTCGTAACGGCATAACCCATCGATGGTTGACATCCATATAAACCCTTTGCTGTCCTGATAGAAATAGCGGACCGTATTATTGGCCAGTCCGTTATCAGTAAGAATCTGGGTGGACCGAATCTCTATGTCCGCATGACACAGGTTTGACAGCAACAGGCATATTATGAAGATACAATTTTTCATCTGCATATGTGTATTAGACAATGCAAATATAAGTAATTATCATTTACCGCCCAAGTATTAATCCATATGAAAAACCTCCGGTAGAGGAATGCTTACCGGCGAGTTATCCGGATTTACCTCCATAATATCAGCCATATAATCCCACCATTTCTGTACAATCGGGTTTGTTCCCATATCCTGTGATGATTCTTCGCCTTTTGTTTTCTGGCAGGCAAAAAGGATGTTGGTTTGTTTATCCCAATAAATTGAATAGTCGTAAACCCCGTTTTTGGACAGAAGTTCGCGTAGTTCCGGCCAGATTGCCGCATGACGTTTTTCGTACTCTTCCTCGAAACCTGGTTTGAGGAACATTTTAAAAGCTTCTCTTTTCATGAATTATGTATTAAAGTTATAAATGGCCTGCCGAATCGATCTTCAATTCATAGCTATTATTTCAATGTAAATGATGTTTTATCGAATGTAATGTTTTCTTCCGTCACATTTATTTCAAATATTGATTCAGCGTACAATCGGTTTTTCGTAAGCCTTCGACGACCGACTCCGCATTCATAATGGCTCCTTCTTTTGTATTATGTACGCCGTCGACAAAATAGCCGTTTGTTTTTTCTTTTCCGTCGGTTTCGTATTTCTGTGCGGTTATTTCATTCAGGTCTATGTAATAGACGCCTTCCTGCTCTGCTACTTCTTTTGACCATTTACCGTAAGTTTCATTGCAACGTCTTACCTTTCCGTCATTCGTCCAGCGGTTTCCGGGGGTATGGGAAGTTACGATTACGATAGCGCCTTTTGCTTTTGCCTGCCTGATATACAAACGCAGGTAGTGGCCGAATGTAAAAATTTCTTCTTTACCGCCGTTACGTTCCATTACGACCGTTTCGCTTTCTTCGCCGACGCCGGGGAGAGAGGCTCTTGCCCGGCCTGTATTGAGCGGTCCTCCATCGTTATGTCCGAAATCGACGATCACAAAATCGACGTTTTCTACCGCCGGAAGCACGTTATCCCAAAGCCCTTCCGTATAATAGGTGCGGCTGCTACGTCCGCCCAGCGCGTGGTTCTCCACCGTGATACGCGTCGTATCGAAGAATTGTTCGAAGAAGCTGCCCCAGCCCCACATATTGTTTTCCCCTTGTCCGCCGCCGCATTTTACCGTGGAGTCGCCAATCGTGAAGATAACCGGTTTTTTCCCTTTGCGACTTGTTCCCGGCGCCCTGTTTGCCGGATTTCCGGAGCTTGCGAAAGCAAATATCGGGGCTTTTGTCGTTTGTATTTCTGCATAATATTGGACCGCGCTGTCATTCATTTTCGGGAAGTATGATTTCAGTAGTTTTATCATTTCTCCTCCGGCCATTAATACGGGACCGTATCCGTGTGCCGCATGTGCATTTACCGGACGGTAATAATAGAATGCCGCATCAAAAGCCATACCTGTCCCAACGCAGGTTCCTTCCACCTCTCCTTTTGCGTTTATTTTTGTCGAAACGGCCTGCCAGCCGAGGGTTGCCACAGGTCCGTATGCAATCGGGTCTATCCATCCGTTATTGATAGCATGTGCGATACAATAGGTAAAGATTGCGGTTGCCGACGTCTCATAATAAGAATCGTTACGGTTAAGTAACTGGCGCCAGAAACCATCGCCACTCTGATAAGACGTAACGTTTTCGATGTGCGTCCGCAATAATCGGACGATTTCGTCGCGTCCCGTATAATTAGAGGGTAAAGCGTCGAGCACATCGCATAAGGTAAGCATTGCCCAACCATTTGCACGCGCCCAGAAAAAGGAAGGGCGCTCTGATGAAGACTCGACCCATCCATGGCGGAACAGCCCTTTCTCCGGAACAAACATACGGTCGGAAAACTGTTTGATCTGCCTTATCGCTTCCTTATAATAGTTATTCTGATTATCGCCGGCATATCTTCCCATCCAGGCAATAGCAGGGATTCCCATATACATGTCGTCAAGCCACAATGTGTTTTTGTGCGGGCGGTTTCGCGCCAGCGTGCCGTCGCTTAGCCGGTGTTCTTTGTAAAGAATAAAATTCAGATAGTTCTCAATCATCTCTTTCAGATTGAGGTCTTTGTCTTTCAATTGCGCTTTGATCATGGCGGCGCATACGGCTCCGGCGTCGTCAAGCGCCTGGGGTTTCAATATTTTAATAAATTGTCCGTCTGTTGTTCCGTGTTCATAATAGGCCTTTTTGAAATGCGGGAATACCGTCGACAGGAAATTGAACCGTTCGCGTACATAATCAAGGTATCGTTTGTCGCCGGTTGCATCGGCTGCAATCTGCATGGCCGAATAGGTAACGCCCCATTCATAACCGGCCAGCCTGAATGTTCCACGTTTGAGCTGCGCTTCGGCCGGAAGGTTATTATAATCCGAAATCGTCGCGTTTGTTCTTTTATCTACCACCTGCGCCGGAGTACATTGTTCCAGATAGGAGCATACGCGGTCCATATCTGCTTTTATTTTTTCCCCGGATGGAACCCCGTAAGGTATTTTGTACTCCGGTTGCATTAAATGAAGCGGAGTATTGGAGTCGTTTATTTCTGTTTTCCTGTTTTGGGCGAAACATTCGGAATACAATCCCGATATGAAGATAAAAATTAAAACCAATTGTTTCATGCGTACATTTTTTAAATTTTAACACTAAGGTAACATAGAACTCACAAATGTTCATAAATCTCCGGCGCAAGCCGTTTTTTTAACGCTTCGCTAAAAGACCGTTGGTTCATGTTCGTTTCATGCGTACATTGTTTATTTTTTAACACGAAGAAATGTAACGGCAAAGAAAATAATTGTAAATAAATCCGAACATATATTTGCGTACAATTATATGGATTATTGTACGAAATCTATTGACATTGCCGTAAAACGGAAATATCAAACCGGAATTTACAATCTTTATTCAGGAAATGAAGATAGGCTGCGCTATCTTTATTCAGGAAAATGAAGATAGGCTTGCGCTATCTCTGAAGTGTTATTCCCATTAATCCGATCACAATATCATTCGACAGGGTTTCTATTTGCATGAATTCCAGCGTTTTTTCCCTGTTGAGGGGCATATCCAGCAGTACGCCTGCGCCGCCTTCTATTGAGCGTCCGTAAACGCCTGCGATATTCAAATCTTTTTCCAGGTTGTCGCTTAATAACCCGGATTTAAGATGCAGACGGTAAGGACGTGGCGATTTGAGCCGGAAAGCCTTTCCGTCCACAAAAAAGTCCTGTTCTATCGGGCACCAGTTTTCCGGATTGATAAGGTTGAGCGTATCTGCGCTTCCGTCGTCGTATCCTGCAATGACAATTCCGTTTACAATATGGCACTGCATGTGATTTGTCGTACCGGCAAGAAGCAAGTATGCATCTGATGCTTTGCCCTGCAGAGGAATGCGCATCGAATCCGGGAAATTATCCCATATCGAGGTATAGGCGATATTATAACCTTCTTTGGGCATCCGTAATGGAATATTGTTGGACGTCGTGAATATCCCGTTTACGGAATTATTGCGCAGGCCGCTATCGTCGATATCTGCCGTAAGCAGCGGATGGCACCATTCGCCGATTCCTTGCGTCGGTATCTGTAAGGTGGTGGCGTACGGAGGACGCGGCGAGAAATAACGGTTCCGGAATGTATTGGTAACGCTGTCGTTGTAATAATTGTCTATATGGACCGGTTCGCAAAGAGATACATTCAGATTTGCAAACGGTTCCGGCATGGGCGGAGATACTTTTTCGATTTCGACAGGAACCGGTTGTAGCCATACGGCTTTTCCCTGCGAACGTTTAACAAATAACGTACGATGTCCGGGCGTTCCGGTCAGGGTTCCGCTGATCGCTTTCATATCGGGTGAAGCGTTACTTTTATTTGTTTTGGATTGCTTTTCTTTTTTCCTGCCGGGTTGAACCGGTTCGGTCGACATACTTTTCCGTACATCCGACAGGATGTTTTGCGGGTCTTCGATAGCGCTGATCTTTGCCGCTTTTATCTGCCATGTACTATGAAGCATTCCTTTTTCCGGAGCGTCGTATGAAAAATCAAGCGGATGGCCTTTCCATTTGATTTCAATGTTGTATTTATCCGTTTGAGGCAAGGTTATTATCAGCTTAGGATATTGAACTCCTTCTTCCCATACGGGATTCATATTTTTTCCATCTACCGTGACGACCGCATCGTCATATAATGCGCGTATCTCCAGCTGTAATGCGGCAGGGCGTTGAAAGTGAAGCGATACGTCATAATGATCGGTTTTGCCCTGTCGCGTAAATGAATAGTCG
The DNA here is from genome assembly GCA_031257565.1 of Tannerella sp. Lineage (GTDB taxonomy): Bacteria > Bacteroidota > Bacteroidia > Bacteroidales > Tannerellaceae > Tannerella. The sequence goes on from JAIROL010000177.1 coordinate 58,406, forward strand.
ATATAGGGCGTTTTCAAAGAAGCGTATTCCCATTCGGCCGGAAATCCCGGAACTACGCGAACCGTCCCTTCCGGCAGATTCGGATAAATACCGTAAAGTCCTTGTATTAATGCGCGTGATGCTACCCCGATAGGATCCCCGAAATCACGGTAACATTCTCCCCGTGCAGCATCATAGAAGCTAACCTGCCCGAAATTTCCGGGACTGCTGCCGAGGTACATTCCGTCTATAACAGAACTTTTGAGAAGTTTGAACGCTTCCTTACTGCGTCCGGCTTTCCAGTAAGCCAGCGACGTATGCATCACTTCGGCAAAGGCCACATTGTTGATACTCCATGAATAGGGTAGCCAGTTTGTGGTGGCTATTGTTTGCAGGTCTTTTTCTTTCAGATCATCCGAAACCACGTCTATATGCGGTATTTCCGTGTCGATATAACGCGTGGATTGATAGGCCTGCAGCGCGTTATCCACATCGGAGTCGATCGCATGATAGATCGTCCAGACGCCGGCATGTTCATACGTTCTCCGGCGCCCCATTAATTCCTGATATTCGGCCCAGCGCCCCTGATCGGATAACCATAATCTTTTGTTCATCGCCGATAAAATAAGCTCCGCCTCGTTTTCGTACGGTTTGCCGTCTATACCGATTATCCCCGCAAGGCGCGCCGCCATTCTGTTCGCCCGGTAATTATAAGCCGACGAATGGGTAACCCCTCCTCCGGTATAGTATAACGCATCACTAGCCCAAATGCAGCAATAAGCGTCATAGAGTCCGTCGTTATCCGGGTCGAAATTACGTTTTTCCCATTCGAGATGTCTTTTGATAACAGGCCACATCGTTCGGATATACGCCGTATCTCCCGTCCACAGGAAATGCCACATCAACTCGTCGATGTAACAAAGGTTCATGTCATAATGGTGCATCTGATCATTGCGGTTCGGGTTGCGGCAGATGTAACCATTGCTGTACATCTGTGTGCCCCAGCGTTTTTCGGCTCGCGCCAGATTCAGGGCGGAATCTTGCGTGGGATGCGGGTATACGGGGGGTACGTTTGTTACTTGTGAAGCGGCATAGGCGTCGAAGTGCGTACGCGCTCTGTCATGCCATCCCATAATATCGCCTGTGTATGCCGCGCGCCATCCGCTGAGCGGCATTCGCCATCCCACCGCTCCGTGTTGCCAGACAACGCCGTCCCATATACCGTCTGCAGCAACAGAAAGAGCGCCGCCTAACGTGTTGAAATAGGGATCGGGAGTGGTAATTATAATCCGTTCGGCCAGTTCTTTCCGGAAATCTTCCGCTTTCCGGTAGTATTGGGATCCTTTGTCTGCCGCTAATGTATTGACGTCGTCATCTGCAAATAACAGGTATCGGACCGTTCCGTCAAGCTGCATATCGCAAATATGTAAAATTGTATCCGAAGGGTCAAAGCTGTCTGCCGGATCGACGCCCAGGTCTCCGTTCCTGTTCAGTTTCTGTATTTTGGCAGGGGATAAGAGCGCCCGTATAACAGCTGTCGTTGGCGTATCCGACGACTCGATTTTCCATATGGCCGCATCTTCGTCAGGGGATGCAAGGACCGAGATACGTATTTCTCCGTTTTTGAACAGATCATCCTTGATTATATAACTTCGCTTCCCCGGAGTATACCGGGCCTCGCAGAATCGGGCGGATTCCAGCGGTAAGGCGTCGTTGCCGGAAATATAGACAAACCGGATATTTTTATTCTTATTTTTTTCGAAGGCAGCGAATATCGGCCTGTCGCTTGTTTCTATACGAAATGCCGTATGGCTGCCGTATAAAGCGCGCGTATAACGGTTATTGCCGTTGATACAGACAAAATCCCTTTCATCGGGACGATATTGCAGATGGCGTTTAGCTCCGCGTTTATCGTCGTTGTATGAAGTTGA